>NZ_JBEPBM010000006.1:0-324538 GCF_040299205.1 Streptomyces sp. NPDC000983
CCGGTCGCCGAACTGAGCGAGGAACTCAAGGCGCAGCACGACCTGCTGATGGCGAACTTCTTCGCCCAGACACAGGCGCTCGCCTTCGGCAAGACCGCCGAGGAGGTCCGTGCGGAGGGCGTCGCCGAGGAGCAGGTGCCGCACCGCACCTTCCGCGGCAACCACCCGACGACCACGATCCTCGCCCCCGAGCTGACCCCGTCGGTGCTCGGCCAGCTCATCGCCCTCTACGAGCACAAGGTGTTCGTGCAGGGCGCCGTGTGGAACATCGACTCCTTCGACCAGTGGGGCGTCGAACTCGGCAAGGTCCTCGCCAAGCGCGTCGAGCCCGCCCTCACCGAAGGCGCCGAGGTCCCCGGCCTCGACCCCTCCACCGCTGCCCTCGTGGCCGCCTACCGTGAACTGAAGGAAGTGCACTGACATGCAGCTCGGACTCATCGGCCTCGGCAAGATGGGCGGCAACATGCGCGAGCGGATCCGCCGCGCCGGCCACACCGTCGTCGGCTACGACCGCAACGCGGACCTCGCCGACGTGTCGAGCCTGGCCGAACTGGTCGACCGGCTCGAAGGGCCGCGCGTGGTCTGGGTGATGGTCCCGGCCGGCGCCGCCACCCAGTCCGTGGTGGACGAACTCGGCGGACTGCTGTCCCCCGGTGACGTCGTGGTCGACGGCGGCAACTCCCGCTGGACGGACGACGAGAAGCACGCCAAGGAGCTCGGCGAGAAGGGCATCGGCTTCGTCGACGCCGGTGTCTCCGGCGGCGTCTGGGGCCTGGAGAACGGCTACGCCCTGATGGTCGGCGGCGACGCCGAGCACATCGCGAAGGTGCAGCCGGTCTTCGACGCGCTCAAGCCCGAGGGCCCGTACGGCTACGTCCACGCGGGCAAGGTCGGCTCCGGGCACTTCTCCAAGATGGTCCACAACGGCATCGAGTACGCCATGATGCAGGCCTACGCCGAGGGCTGGGAGCTGCTGGAGAAGGTCGACTCGGTGACGGACGTCCGGGAGGTCTTCCGGTCCTGGCAGGAGGGCACGGTCATCCGTTCCTGGCTGCTCGACCTCGCGGTGAACGCCCTCGACGAGGACGAGCACCTCGACAAGCTGCGCGGCTACGCCGAGGACTCCGGCGAGGGCCGGTGGACCGTGGAGGCGGCCATCGACAACGCCGTGCCGCTGCCCGCGATCACGGCCTCGCTGTTCGCGCGGTTCGCCTCCCGGCAGGACGACTCCCCGCAGATGAAGATGATCGCGGCGCTGCGCAACCAGTTCGGCGGCCACGCCGTCGAGTCGGCCAAGTAGCGACCCCAACGCCCTTCTGAAAAGAGCGTGTTGACACCCACGGTTCGGCCGGGTCAGAGTCCCCAGCGATGGAGATCAACGATCTGACACCGGCCGAACTGCGGGTATGGCGGGCGTTCTCCCGGGGAGCGCCGGTCGACTTCCGCACCGGCGCCGACGAGAACACCGCGGACGGCGGCGGCTGGGGGCCCGAACGCACCCTGCGGGCGTCCGTCCTGCGGGCCCTGCTGGTGAGCGCACCGCAGGAGGAGGGGGAGATCGCCGCGCTGCGGGTCGCCGGCGCGCGGATCACCGGGCTCCTCGACCTCACCCACGCCGTCCTCGACCACCCGCTCCGGCTGAGCCACTGCCACTTCGAGCAACGCCCCGAGCTGTACGGCATCCAGGTCCGCCGGCTCAGTCTGCCCGGCTCGGTCCTGCCCGGCCTGGGCCTCAACGGCGCCCGCGTCGACGGCACCCTGCGCCTGAGCGACTGCCGGATCGACGGGACCCTGCGGCTCGCCGCGGCCCAGATATCGGGCGCGCTCTTCCTCGACGGCGCCGAACTCAACGCACCGGACGCCACGGAGCCCGCGCTCAAACTCGACCAGGCCGTGGTCAACGACGACCTGTGGGCGCCGGGGCTGCGGGTGCGGGGCGAGGTCCGGCTCAGCGGGGCCACCGTCACCGGGTCGGTGAACCTGGGCGAGGCGCTCCTGGACCGGCCCGGCCGGCTCGCCCTCGACGGGCAGACCCTCACCGTGGAGGGCGACGTGCTCCTGCGCGGGACCGAGGTCAACGGCTGGATCGGACTGCGCAACGCCCGCATCACCGGCCGCCTCGACCTGTCGCACGCCCGGCTGCGCAACCCCGGCAGCACCGCCCTGCGCGCCCGCAGCGCCGTCATCGGGGAGCTGTGGCTGCGCAAGGGCCCCCGCCCCGAGGGCGCGCTCAACCTGCGCCGCGCCCAGATCGACGACCTCTTCATCGAGCCGGAGGTGGTCCCCGACGAGGTCCGCCTCGACAACCTCGTCTACACCAGCCTCACCAAGCACGAGCCCGCCGAACGCCGGCTGCCCATGCTGGAGCGGGACACCGACGGCTACGTCCCGCACGCCTACGAACAGTTGACGGCCGCCTACCGCCGGATCGGCGACGACAACGCCGCCCGCCTCGTCCAGCTCGCCAAGCAGCGCCGGCACCGCTCCACGCTCCCCTGGTACGGGCGGCTGTGGGGGCACGTCCAGGACGCCACCGTCGGCTACGGCTTCCGGCCGCTGCGCGCCTGCGGCTGGCTGCTGTCACTGCTCGCCCTCGGCTCGGTGGCGTACGCGCTCAACGAGCCGCCGCCGCTGAAGGCCGACGAGGCACCCCACTTCAACCCGGTCTTCTACACCCTGGACCTGCTGCTGCCGGTGATCTCCTTCGGGCAGGAGGGCGCGTTCGACCCGGCGGGCTGGTGCCAGGCGCTGTCGTATCTGCTGGTGCTGACCGGCTGGGTCCTCGCCACCGCCGTCCTCGCCGGCGTCACCCGCACCGTCAGCCGCCAGTGACCCCCCGCTCGCCGTGCTGCGCCGCCAGCCGCACCGGCGCGTTCGGCGCGCCGTAGCCCTCGTGGCCGGCGTCGCGCTGGACGAGTTCGAAGAAGACGTGTCCCACGGTCCGCGTGTAGCAGTGCCGGAAGGCACCGCCCTCGTCGCGGTCGTAGAGGATGCCGAGTTCGCGGTAGGTCTCCAACTCCCCTTCCGGGAGGTCGAAGCGGGCCGCGAGGTCGTCGTAGTAGTTGGCGGGGACCGGCAGCAGCCGACCGCCGGCGGCGCGGAAGGCGCGGGCCGCGGCGACGACGTCGTCCGTGGCGAGGGCGATGTGCCGGGCGTGCACGGTGTCGTCGCCGGGGGCCGCGCCGACGGTCAGGGCGATCCGGACGCTGCCGTCGGCGTTGGTGACGGCGCGGCTGCGGCGCAGTCCGTAGGGGTCGGCGACGTCCACACCGGGGCGGGCGTCGAGGCCGAGGACGGCTCGGTGGAAGAGGACCGCCTCGTCGTAGTGGTGCCAGGGCTGGGTGAGGGCGAGGTGGTCGACCCCTGTGACGGCGGTGGCCGCGGGAGTGTGCGGCACGTCCTCGAAGTCGCCCCGCCAGTCGGCGGGTGCGCCGCAGAAGAACAGTTCCGTGCCGTCGGGGGCGGCCACGGCGTCCAGCGGCGCGTCCTCGGGGGCCCGGCGGCGCGGGAGCACCGGGGCGAGGAGGGCCTCGGCGCGGCGGGCGGCGGCCGCGGGGTCCGGGGACTCCAGGCCGACGGCGGTGAGCCGGACGCTCTCACGGCGGGCGGCGGAACCGGTGTTGACCAGGATGCGGGCCTCGCCCTGCGCCCAGTGGTCGACGGGCTTGCCGCGGTGGCGCGCGGTGCGGGCGAAGCCCAGGGCGGTGAGCACGGCCGCGACCGGTTCGGCGTCCGGGGTGAGCAGTTCGGCGAAGGCGACCTTGGTGGGGACGACGGGGGCGGGCGGTTCGGCGAGGCCGACCTGTTCCTTCAGGAACAGCAGGGAGCGCCTGCCGTCCACGGCGGTGGGGCCGGCCTCGGCCTGCCGGAAGACGTCGTTGAAGACCTCCAGGGACAGCGGCCCCCGGTAGCCGGCGCGCAGAACGTGCCGGACCAGGCCGGCGACGTCGAAGCCGCCCTGGCCGGGGAAGCAGCGGTGGTGGCGGCTCCACTGCAGGACGTCCATGCCGAGCAGCGGCGCGTCGGCCAGTTGCAGGAAGAAGATCTTCTCGCCGGGGATGTCCTCGATGCCCTTCGGGTCCGAGCCCCGGGACAGGATGTGGAAGCTGTCCAGGCAGGTGCCGAGCGCGGGGTGGCCGGCCTGCTCGACGATGCGCCAGGCGTGGTCGTAGGTGTTGACGTGGCGGCCCCAGGCGAGCGCCTCGTAGGCGACGCGGATGCCGAACTCCTCGGCGAGGGCGGCGAGCCGGGCCAGTTGCGCGGCGGCCAGGGCGTCGTCGTCCACCGCCTGCGGGGCGACGCTGGAGCAGACCAGCACGGTGTCCGTGCCGAGCCTGCGCATCAGCTCGAACTTGTGCCGCGCCCGGCGCAGATTGCGGGCGAAGTCGGCCTCGGGCACGGCCTCCACGTCCCGCATCGGCTGGTAGAGGTCGATGCTCAGGCCGAGGTCCGCGCAGCGGGCCCGGATGTCCTCGGGGGCGAGCGGGCTGGCCAGGAGGTCGTTCTCGAAGATCTCCACACCGTCGAAGCCGGCCCGCGCGGCGGCGGTGAGCTTCTCGGTGAGCGTTCCGCTCAGACAGACGGTGGCGATGGACGTACGCACGTCGGTACCCCTCTCAGCGCGGTGCGGCTACGGCGTCGGTCAGCTCGGCGAACTCCGCGAGCATCCGGGCGCTGTCCGGTTCCAGGCCCGTGAACAGGCGGAAGGCGTCCACGGCCTGGAAGACGGCCATGCCGCCGCCGTCGAGGGTGGCGCAGCCCCGGGCGCGGGCGGTGCGGACCAGTTCGGTCTCCAGCGGGCGGTACACCACCTCGGCGACCCACAGCCCGGGGTGCAGCAGCTCGGCGGGGAAGGGCAGGCCGGGGTGGGCGGCCATCCCGGTGGGCGTGGCGTGCACGATGCCGTCGGCGGCGGCGAGCAGGGCGGGCAGCCGGTCGGGGGCGGCGGTGGCGGCTCGGCCCTCGCCGAAGTGCCGGTTGAGCGAGCCGGCGAGGGCGGCGGCCCGCTCGGGGAGCGCGTCCACGACGGTGACCTGTT
Organism: Streptomyces sp. NPDC000983; assembly: GCF_040299205.1. Lineage (NCBI taxonomy): Bacteria > Bacillati > Actinomycetota > Actinomycetes > Kitasatosporales > Streptomycetaceae > Streptomyces > Streptomyces sp. NPDC000983. The sequence continues at coordinate 5,039 of NZ_JBEPBM010000006.1, forward strand.
CGGCGCCGAGGGTGAGGGTGGCGTGCGCGACGGCCGCGCCCGCGCCGCCCGCGCCGAGCTGGACGACCCGCTCCAGGGGCGCGTCGGGCAGCCCGCGCGCGAAGGAGGCGGCGAAGCCGGTGACGTCGGTGTTGTGGCCGACGGCCCGGCCGCCGTCGAGGACGACGGTGTTGACCGCGCCGAGCGCCTCGGCCTGCGGGGACAGCGCGTCGAGGTGCTCGATGACGAGCTGCTTGCACGGGTGGGTGATGTTGAGCCCGTCGAAGCCGAGGTCGCGGGCGGCCCGGACCAGGTCGCCGACCCGCTCGGGCGGTGCGCCGAGGACGTCGATGTCGATCAGCCGGTACAGATACCGCACGCCCTGCCGGTCGGCCTCCCGCTCGTGGAGGGCCGGGCTGAGGGAGGGTCCGATACCGGAGCCGATCAGTCCGACGAGATATGAGTCCTTGGGCACCGCGGACCTCCAGAGCAACTAATGTACGAACTAGTACGTTAGTCATAGCACCCCTCCCCCGGCAGAGGAAGACGCGGCGGCCCAGCTCTTACAATCGCGACATCCGTCCCTCGCCCGAAGGAACCCGATGACCAGCGTCGACGAACAGGCACGACAGGGCGGACGCACCCGCGACGCCGCCCGCACCCAGGCCGAGATCCTCGACGTGGCGACCCAGGAGTTCGCCCGGGCCGGCTACGACGGGGCCAGGGTCGACGAGATCGCCGCCCGCACCCGCACCACGAAGCGGATGATCTACTACTACTTCGGCGGCAAGGAGCAGCTGTTCACGGCCGTGCTGGAGCGGGCGTACGGCGTGATCCGCGAGGCCGAGCAGGAGCTGGACGTCGAGCACCTGGACCCGGTGGCGGCGATCCGGCGGCTGGCCGAGGTGACCTTCGACCACCACGAGGCGCACCCGGACTTCATCCGTCTGGTCAGCATCGAGAACATCCACGGCGCCGAGCACATCGCCGCCTCCGAGAAGCTCGGCAGGATCGGCTCCCCGGCGCTGGACGTGATCCGCCGCATCCTGGCGGCGGGCCAGGAGTCCGGCCTGTTCACGGCGGACGTCGACGCCGTCGACCTGCACGCGATGATCAGTTCGTTCTGCTTCTTCCGGGTCGCCAACCGGCACACCTTCGGCGCGCTGTTCGGCCGCGACCTCGTCGACCCGGCCCAGCGCGAGCACTACCGCACGATGCTCGGCGACATGGTGATCGCCTACCTCACCGCGGAGCGCGCGGCGGACTGACCGCGGCACGGACGGGGTGGCCCCGCGTCGGCGGGGGCGTCCACGGCGGGGAATCGAGGGGCGGGCACCGGTGACCGGGCCCGCCCCGACGCGGCTCGCGGCACAAGCCGCTCCGACGGGACCCCTTGACAGCCGGGAAACGCGCGCGCAACATCCCTTCCCACCGGGACTAACTATCCAGTGGGTTAATTAGCTGTAGAACCGGCCCTTCTCCCCTCCGCTCACTCCGCATACGTTGGAGTTCCCTCAAAGGAGCCGCCGTGTCCGTCCCCTCCTCCGCCGCCCCGCCCGGGCAGCCGAAGAAAGCCGCGACCGCCGCCTGGATAGGCAGCGCGCTGGAGTACTACGACTTCTTCATCTACGGCAGCGCGGCGGCCCTGATCTTCCCCGAGGTCTTCTTCGACGAGTCCGACCCGGCCACCGCGACCCTGCTGTCGCTGGCCACCTTCGGCGTGGCGTACGCGGCCCGGCCGGTCGGCGCGCTCTTCCTGGGCCACTACGGCGACCGCCTCGGCCGTAAGAAGATCATGGTCTTCACGCTGATCCTGATGGGCATCTCGACGTTCCTGATCGGCTGCCTGCCCACCCGGGACCAGGTCGGCACGCTCGCGCCGGTGCTGCTGGTGCTGTGCCGGGTCCTCCAGGGCATCTCCGCCGCGGGCGAGCAGGCCAGCGCCAACTCGATGACACTGGAACACGCGCCCCCGGGCCGACGCGGCTTCTTCACCAGCTTCACCCTCAGCGGCACCCAGGGCGGGCAGCTGCTCGCCACCCTCGTCTTCATCCCGATCGCCGCGCTGCCCGAGGAGCAACTGCTGTCGTGGGGCTGGCGGGTGCCGTTCTGGATGAGCATCGCGGTCGCCGTCGTCGGCTACGTCATCCGCCGCAAGCTGGACGAGACCCCGGCCTTCGAACAGCAGGCCGCCTCCGAGGGCGTCGTCAAGCTGCCCCTCGCGGTGCTGCTGCGCGAGCACTGGGCGGACGTGCTGCGGGTGATCGCGGCCGCGCTGGTCGCCTCGGTGAGCACGATCTTCACGGTGTGGGCGCTGGCGTACGCCACGAGCGACTCCGTCGGCATGAGCCGGTCGTCGATGCTGTGGGTGGGCGCCCTGGCCAACCTGGTCGCGCTGGCCGCGATCCCGCTGTGGGCCACGCTCTCCGACCGCGTGGGCCGCCGCCCGGTCTTCCTGGTCGGCGCAGCCGGCAGCGCGGGCATGATGTTCCTGTACCTGTGGTCGATCTCGACCGGCAACTACCCGCTGGTCCTGCTGCTCGGCATCGTCACCTTCGGTGTCGTCTACAGCGCGGCGAACGGCGTGTGGCCGTCCTTCTACGGCGAGATGTTCTCGACGCGGGTGCGGCTGTCCGGCATGGCGATCGGCACCCAGATCGGCTTCGCCGTCGCCGGTTTCGCGGTCACCTTCGCGGCGCAGATCGCCGGTCCCGACGGGGACGACTGGTCGGCGGTGGCCCTGTTCACCGCGGCCCTGTGCGTGCCCCCGGTGATCGCCGCCCTCACCGCCCGCGAGACCCACCAGGTCCCCACGGAACTGCTCGGCGAGAGCGCGCCCGAGAAGACGGCGCAGCGCGAGTCCGTGACGGCCTGACCCCGTCACGCCAGGTCGGACCCCGGAGGCCGCGAAGGCTCCGGGGTCCGGCGCGTCGGGAGGGTCCTCCCCGGTGCGGCGCGGCCCGACGGACGGGGTCGTAACCGGGTTCGAGCACCCTCTCCTGTGCGGGGGCACTTGAACCTGACACCGGTGTCAGGGCCGACCCTGCCGGCATGACCACAGCCCAGGAACTGCGTCAGCCCACCGCGCTCCCCCTGCCCGCGCTCCTCGCCCTGGCCACCGCCGTCTTCGTCACCAGCCTCACCGAGACGCTCCCGGCCGGTCTGCTGCCCGCGATGAGCGAGGACCTCGCGGTGAGCGAGCCGGCCGCCGGACAGGCGGTGACCGTCTACGCCGTCGGTACGGCGCTCACCGCGATCCCGCTGTCCGCGGCCACCGCGCACTGGCCGCGCAAACGACTGCTGCTGGCCGCGATGGCCGGCTTCGGCGCGGCCAACACGGTCACCGCCGTCTCGGCGAGCTATCCGCTGACCCTGGCGGCCCGTTTCGTCGCCGGTGTGGCGGCGGGCGTGGCCTGGGCACTGCTGGCCGGGTACGCGCGCCGGCTGGTGCCGCCACGGGTGCAGGGCAGGGCGGTCGCGGTCGTCATGGCGGGCGTGCCGCTGGCGCTGGCGGTCGGCGTGCCGGCGGGCACGTTCCTGGGCGGGGTGTTCGGCTGGCGGACCGCGTTCGCCCTGATGACCGCCCTCACCGCGGTGCTGCTCGGCTGGATCGCGGTGGGCGTCCCGGACCGGCCGGGGCAGGAGCGCGCCGGGCGGACCCCGGTGCGCGCGGCGCTCGCCGTGCCGGGCGTCGTCCCCGTCCTGTTCGTGACCCTGGTGTTCGTGCTCGCCCACACCGTCCTGTACGCCTACATCGCCACGTTCCTGGACCGCCACGGCATGGGCGGCTCGACGGACCTGGTGCTGCTGGTGTTCGGCGGCACCTCGCTGCTCGGCATCGTCGTCGTGGGCGCCCGTATCGACCGGCGGCTGCGGGCGCTGACCGTCGCGGGCGTGCTGCTGGTCGGCGCGGCGGCGGCGCTGCTGGCGGCGTTCGGCGACCGGCCCTGGCTGGTCCTCGTCGCCGCCGCCCTGTGGGGTCTCGGCTGGGGCGGCGCCCCCACCCTGCTCCAGACCGCGGTGGCCGACGCGGGCGGCGAACACGCGGACGCGGCCCAGTCGATGCTGGTCACCCTCTGGAACGCGGCCATGGCCGGGGGCGGGGTCGTCGGCGGTGTGCTGCTCGCCCTGTTCGGCACGGCCGCGTTCCCGTTCGGCGTACTGGCCCTGCTGGTGCCGGTCCTCGCCGTGGTGTGGGCGGCGCGGGAGCACGGGTTCCCGGTGCGGTAGGGGCCGGCCGGCCGCTCCGGTTCCCGCCGCGGCAGGCGCAGACCGGCCGCTCCGGGTTCCCGCCGCGGCAGGCCGTGGGCGTCGGTCAGTCGCGCCGGGGAACGCCGTAGGCCCGGTCCACCTTCAGGCGCAGGACCAGGCGGCGGTCGCGGACCATGGCGGCGCGGAAGTCGTCCCAGTCGGGGTGTTCGCCGAGGACGTCACGGTAGAGGCGGACGAGTTCGTCGACCGTGGGGTCGTGCGGGTCCTTCGCGACGGGGGTGAGTTCGGCGGTGCCCTCGGCCACCGTGTACGCCCAGCGGTCGCCGCTGGTGACGTGGTACGAGGCGCGCGGGTCCCGGCGCAGGTTGCGGGTCTTGGCCCGGTCGTCGGTGATCGAGACGCGGATGACCCGTTCGTCCGGGTCGTAGGCGTGGCTGACGTTCGACAGCTGGGGGCGGCCGTCGCGCTTGAGGGTCACCAGCACTCCGCCGTGGCCCTCGGAGAGCAGCTGGAGCAGAACTTCTTCGGTCCGGTCCTGAGTCATGTCCCGGTAACGGGCGGGAGAGCGGCGGGCATTCCCGCGCCGCACGGCGTAGACAGTGTCTACTGGTGCTGGTAGACATGGGCCATGCGGGAATCGGAGGCAGGGCTGCGGGAGCGACTGGTCGACGTGGGTGTGGAACTGCTGGCCTCCGAGGGGGTCGGGGCGCTCACCCTGCGGGAGATCGCCCGGCGCGCGGGCGTCTCGCACGGGGCTCCGCGCCGCCATTTCCCCACCCATCTGGAGCTGTTGTCGGCCATCGCACGGCGCGGCTTCGCCGAACTGGCGGACCGGGCGACGAGCGCCGTCGAAGGCGTGGACGGGCCGAGGGCCCAACTGGGCGCGCTGGCAAGGGAGTACCTGCGCTTCGCGGTGGACCGTCGCGGGATGTACGAGCTGATGTTCCGTCATGACTTGCTGAAGAGCGGCCATCTGGGGCTGCGGGACACCAGCCTGCCGCTGTTCGGGCGGCTGGTGGAGCTGGTGGGCCGGGTCCGGCCGGACCTCGACGCCCGGCTCGCCGGGGGCGCCCTGTGGGCCGCCCTGCACGGCACCGGGCAGCTGTGGGGCTGGGGCAGCCTCCAACTCGCCGTCGGAACAAGCGACTTCGACCGCATGGTGGATGCCGTGCTGGCCGTACATCTCGGGCCGGAGGAGGCGTGAACCCTCGTCCGACCCTCGCCGCCGGCGTGGCCGGGGCGATGATCGTCGCCCTGGACGGCACCGTCCTCACCCTCGCGCAGCCCGCCCTCCAGCGGGAGCTGGGCGCCACCCACGCCCAGGTGCAGTGGACCAGCACCGGCTATCTCGTCGCCGTGGCAAGCCTGTTGGTGTTCGCCGGCCGCCTGGGCGACCGCTTCGGGCACCGGCGCGTCTTCGCGGTGGGGATGCTCGGGTTCGGCGCCACCTCCGCGGGCATCGGCCTCGCGCACGGCATCGGCTGGATCATCGGACTGCGGGTCGCGCAGGGTGTCTTCGGGGCGCTGCTGCAACCGGCGACGCTCGGCATGCTGCGGGCCGTGTACCCGCCGGACCGGCTGCGCGGGCCGATCGCGGTGCGCACCGCGGCCATCGGCGTGGCCGCCGCCGTCGGTCCGCTGGTCGGCGGAGCCCTGGTGGCGGGCCACGGCTGGCGGGCCGTGTTCTTCCTGAACGTGCTCCCCGCGGCCGTCTTCGGCCTGCTCGTCCTCCTCGCGCGCACCCCCGAGCCCACCGCGCCGGTCCGCCTCGACCTGCCCGGCGCGCTGCTGCTCGCCGTGGCGCTGGCCGCGCTGGTGCACGCCCTGGTCGCGCTGCCGGACATGGCGCCGACACTGCTGGTGGCGGCGGTGGCCGGGGCCCTGTTCGTCCGTCACGAACGGCGCACTGCACACCCCTTGCTGCCCCCGGACGTGCTCGGCCGGCCCGCGGTGGGCGCCGCGCTCGGTGCGCTGGTCGCCGCGTCGGCCGCGCTGTCCGGGACCCTGTTCGTCGGCACCTTCCTCCTCCAGGACACCCTCGGCCTCGACCCGTTGCACAGCGCGCTGCGCTGTCTGCCGCTCGCCGTCGCCATGGTGGGCGCCGCCCCGCTGTGCGTGGTGCTGCTGCGCCGGGCCGGTGCCCGCCGTACGACCGTGACCGCGCTGGCCGTCCTCGCCGGGGGCGTCCTGCTGCTCTCCCGCAGCACCGGCACGCTCGGCCTGTGCACCGGATTCGCCCTGCTGGGCGCCGGGTTCGGCACGGTGATGGTGGCCGCCACACATGTCGTGGTCCGGGCGGCGGCCGTCGAGGCGGCCGGGGTGGCGGGCGGGCTCCAGCAGACCGCGATGAACCTGGGGCCCGTGCTGGGGGTGGCCGTGGCGACCGTGCTCATGGGACCGGACGGCGGTGCCTGGCTGCCGCTGACGGTCCTCGCCGGGATCGCGGTGGCGGGCACCCTCGCCGGCCGCGCGCTGCCGGGACGTTTCATCCCGGTCGCGAACGAGCACCGCGAACCCAGGGACCGCACACCAGTTCCTGGAGGACGATGAGGTCGCGGGCGGCTCCGGCCGGGTAGGCCGGAGCAACCTCGACGGTTGCACGCGTAAGGAGAGCGATGGCACTGCTGCGACAAGAGGCCGAGCCGGGCGAGGTCGGCCTGGACCCGAAGGCGCTGGACCGACTGGACCAGTACTTCGCCCACTACGTCGACGAGGGCCGGCTGCCCGGATTCCTCCTCTCCGTCGCCCGCGGCGGACGCGTCGCGCACCTCACCACGCACGGGCACCGCGACCTGGCCGCCGAAGAGCCGGTGACCGCCGACACGCTGTGGCGGATCTACTCCATGACCAAACCGGTCACCTCGGTGGCCGCGCTGCTGCTGGTGGAGGAGGGCGGACTGTCGCTGGACGACCCGGTGGGCCGCCACCTCCCGGCCTTCGCCGAGCCGCGCGTGTACGTCGACGGCACCGGTGCCGACGTACGCACCCGGCCCGCCGCCGGCCCGATGCTGATCCGGCATCTGATGACCCACACCGCGGGGCTGACCTTCGCCTTCTACCACTGCCACCCGGTCGACGCCCTCTACCGCGAGGCCCGGCTGGACTCCGCGGTGCTGCCCGGCTCGGACCTCGCGGAGACCGTCGACGTGTACGCGAGCCTCCCGCTCCAGTTCGATCCGGGCACGCAGTGGAACTACTCGGTCGCCAGCAACGTCCTCGGCCGGGTCATCGAGGTCGTCTCCGGCCGGCCGCTCGACGAGTTCCTCGCCGAACGCGTCTTCGGCCCGCTCGGCATGACCGACGCCGGCCTGCACGTCCCCGACGAACAGGCGCACCGGCTCTCCGAGTTGTACGGCGAGACGGAGGACGGCGGCATCACCCCGATCGCCGGGCTGCCGTTGCGCGGGCGTCCCCGGTTCCTGTCCGGCAGCGGCGGGATGGCCGCCTCCGCCCACGACATCCACCGGTTCATGGAACTGCTGCGCCGCCGCGGCGAACTCGACGGCACCCGGCTCCTCGCGCCCGGGACCGTCGACCTCATGACCACCAACCGGCTGCCCGGCGGCGCCGAACTGCGCGCCTTCGGCAGCCGTCCCGCCCACGACGAACCGAACAACGACGGCATGGGCTTCGGCCTCGGCGTCTCGGTGGTCCTCGACCCCACCCGCACCCGGGCCCCGGCCGGCCCCGGCACCTACGGCTGGAGCGGGGCGGCGACCACGACGTTCTTCGTCGACCCGACCCGTGATCTGACCGTGCAGTTCATGACCCAGGTCCGGCCGCGGACCCCGCACACGATGTTCCCCGACCTCAGACGGATGGTGCACGAGGCCGTCGCCGACTGACGCACCGGCCCACCGCCCGTACAACGGGCGGTGGGCGAGGGGGAGAACGCCGGGCGGCCCGCACCGGCGTCAGGACCAGTGCGCCACGGCGTCCAGATGGGGCAGGTGGTGGTCCAGGCGCTCCCGCTTGGTGCGCAGATAGGTGATGTTGCTCTCGCACGGCGGAATGAGCAGCGGGACCTGCTCGGCGACCGTGATGCCGTGCTCCAGCAACGCCTCGCGCTTGCGCGGGTTGTTGGACATGAGCCGGACGCTGCGCACCCCGAGGTCGTCCAGGATGCGCGCGGCGACCCCGTAGTCGCGGGAGTCGACGGGCAGGCCCAGGGCGAGGTTCGCCTCCACGGTGTCCAGGCCCTCCGCCTGGAGCGCCATCGCCCGCAGCTTGGCGAGCAGTCCGATGCCGCGGCCCTCGTGCCCCCTCAAGTAGACGACGACACCGCGGCCTTCGGCCACGACCGCGCGCAGCGCGGAGGCCAGCTGGTCGCCGCACTCGCAGTGCTGGGAGCCGAAGGCGTCACCGGTGAGGCATTCCGAATGCAGCCGGGTGAGGACGTCCTCGGTGCCGATGTCGCCGTAGACCAGAGCCACTTGCTCGTCACCGCGGTCGTGGTCGAGGTAGCCGACCGCGCGGAATTCCCCGTACACCGTGGGCAGCGGCGCATTCACAATGCGTTCCACACCCGTGCGGTCGGGAGACTTCTTTCCGAGTACGCCAACTTTTTCTGTCATGATCTGGTTCCTAAGCAGAGACGAAAGGCCGTGAAAAGATGAGTGGTTCAACAACGCGGGCGGCACACGGGCTGGTACCGGCGGACACCACCGAGGACGTCCGGGCGCGCGGGGCGGGCGTCTCACGGCAGATCGCCGTCCTTCCGGTCGGCAGCTTCGAACAGCACGGCCCCTTCCTGCCGCTCGCCACGGACACGCTCATGGCCTGTGCCGTCGCCCGGGAGATCGCCGCCGCGTACCCGGTGCACCTCCTTCCGCCCGTGACGGTCTCCTGCTCGCACGAGCACGCGGCGTGGCCGGGGACCGTCAGCATCTCGTCGGTGACCCTTCATGCGGTGGTACGGGACATTGCGGATTCGCTCCGCCGTTCCGGCGTGGACGCCCTGGTGGTGGTCAACGGCCACGGCGGTAACTATGTGCTGGGCAACGTCGTTCAGGAAGCCTCCGCGCGCGGGGAACGGATGGCGCTGTTCCCGGCGACGGAGGACTGGGAGACGGCGCGGGAGCGGGCCGGGGTGACCACTTCCCTCCTCACCGACATGCACGCGGGAGAAATCGAGACCTCCGTTCTGCTGCACTGTCATCCGGAAATGCTGCGTCCCGGTCACGAGACCGCGGACTTCGTCGCTGACGACCGCCGGCATCTGCTCTCCCTCGGTATGTCCGCCTATACCGATTCGGGTGTCATCGGGCGTCCCTCCCTGGGGTCGGCGGAAAAAGGAAAGGAACTCCTGGCGAGCCTGGCGGAATCCTTCGGGGCGTATTTCGCATTGCTGACCGGGGACACGTTCGACGGCCCGCCCGCACGGTAGCCGGAGCGGCGCCGGGCGACCAGGACCAGGGCGCCCGGCAGGCTGGCCGCGAGACACAGCACGCCGTACACGACGGCCACCGTGAGCCCGCTGCCCGCGCCGAGCCCGGCGGCGCCGAACGCCCAGGCGGTGACGCCCTCCCTGGGGCCCCAGCCGCCGACGTTCAGCGGCAGGCTCATCGCGAGCAGCGCGAGTACCGCGAGCGGCAGCAGTACGGCGACGGAGGCGTCGGTGCCCGCGGCGCGGGCCGCGAGGACGAACGTGGCGATGTGACCGGCCAGGACGACCACCGACGACAGGGCCACGCCGGTCCAGACCCGGCGCGCCAGCAGTCCCGCACCGGCGTCCGGGGCGGCCTCGGTTCCGGCGCTGTCGCGGGCCCGTTCGCGCCGGGCGGGCGAGCGGCTCATCCGCAGCGCCACGACGACGGCGAGCACGCCGAGGACGGCGAGCGCGAGCAGCGGCCCGAGATGCCGGGCCTCGGCCCGTACCGGGGAGGGCAGGGTGAGCAGGACGACCGCGCCGACCACGGCCAGCGCGATCTGGCCCGCGGCCCGCTCCAGCACCACGGAACGGACTCCCCGGCGCAGGTCACCGGCGCTGCGCCCGTGGGTCACCGCCCGGTGCACGTCCCCGAGGACGCCCCCGGGCAGGGCCGCGTTGAGGAACAGCGCCCGGTAGTAGTCGGCCACGGCCGGCCCGAGCGGGAGCCGGATGCGCAGACCGCGGGCGACCAACTGCCAGCGCCAGGCACTGAACACGGTCGTCACCACGCCGATGCCGACGGCCGCGAGGACGGCCGGGGCGTCGATGCTGCGCAGCCCGTCGACGAAGACCCCGGTGCCCATCCGCCACAGCAGCACGCCGAGGATCAGCACACCGGCGGCGGTGCCGAGGTGAGCGCGGAGGTTGCGGGGCCGGGGGACACGGGGTTGCGAGAGCCCGTCGTGCGTGGGGGTGCCGGAGGGGGCGGGCACGGGCTCGACGGCGGCGGACGGCGGGGCGGGGACGGGGGGCGCGGCGGGGGTGGCCGCGGGTGTCGCGGCACTGACCGTGGCGGCCACGGCGGCCGGTGGGGCGGTGGCCGTGACCGCCACGGAGTTCGGTACGTCCGTGGCCGTGACGGTCGCGGAGATCAGCGGGTCCGTGGCCGTGACCGCCACGGAGTTCGGTACGTCCGTGGCCGTGACGGTCGCGGAGATCAGCGGGTCCGTGGTCGTGGCCGCCACGGAGTTCGGTACGTCCGTGGCCGTGACGGTCGCGGCGGCTGACGGGTCCGTGACCGTGACGGCCGCCGGGACGGACATCGCCGTCGGGACTGTGGCAGCGGTGGGGCGGGCGGCGGTGCGCGACAGCACGGGACGCGGGCGCGTCCCGGGCCGGTCGGACCGCGCGACCGTGCACGGCTGCGCGGTGCGCGGCCCCACCGTCTCCGCGCTCATGACGCCGCCCCGTCCGTCGGCCGGCTCAGGGCGAGCAGGTCGGTGTGGTGGACGACCACCCGCAACTCGCCCGCCTCGCAGGCCGCGAGGCGCTCACGGAGATAGTCCTGGGCCGGTCCGCCCAGTTCCGGGCGCTCCTCCACGGCCGCGCCGACCCAGCCGCGCAGCCACTGCGCGGTGAGCGCGGCGTCGGCCGGGCCGAGCCTCCAGGGGCTCGGGTGCACCCGCACCGTCGCGCCGTGCGCGGCGAACGCCTCGCAGGCGACGGTGACCGCGTCCGGGCCGAGCAGGTCGGAGCGCCGCTGGTGGGCGTTGAACGCATCGGCGATCTCCTCGTCCAGCGGATGCGGCGGGGTGAGTTCCACCCGGCCCGCGACGGACAGCGTCAGCAGCGCGGGGCAGCCGGCGCCGGCGCAGGCGGCGGCGAGGGTCTCGATCTCCTCCCGGGTGAGCACGTCCAGTAGCGCGGACGCCGTCACCAGCGAGGCTCCGGAGAGGCTGTCCGGGGTGAGCCGGGCGATGTCACCGCGGCGCGTCTCGACGGAGACCCGGCTGCCGTCGGCGCCGGCCCGCGGGGAGGCCACGGCGGCGAAGTGCAGCAGGTAGGGGTCGCGGTCGTGCAGGATCCAGTGCTGGGCGCCGTCCAGCCGCGGGGCGAGCCAGCGGCCCATCGAGCCGGTGCCGCAGCCCAGGTCGTGGATGACGAGGCCGTCCGCCTTGCCGGGCAGGTTGGCGAGCCGGATGCGCAGCGGATCGAGCAGGTCGTGGGCGCGGGCGGCCCCGTCGGGCCCCTCCCGCAGCTCCAGCCACTCGGGCGCGTACCGCGGCGGCTCCTGCGGTCCGGACTCCCGCAGCTTCAGCGTGGGCCGCTCGCCGGGGCGGCCGGCGGGCCCGGCGCCGGGGATGACGGTGTCCTCGTCGGCCGTGTCTCCCGGTCCGGGCTGCCCGGGGATGCGTCCCATGTCGTGCGTCACCGCCGTCTTCCTCATGCCGCCCTCCTGGGTTCGTTCGGCAGCCGGCCCAGTACCCCGGCCAGGCTGCGGGCCGTGGTCGCCCAGCCGTCGAGGGCCGCGCGCCGGCCCCGCGCGGCCGCCTTCAGCCGGCGTCGTACGTCCGCCTCGCCGAACCAGCCGCGCAGCTCGGCGGCGAGGGCGGCGGGGTCCTCCGGGGGGACGAGGATGCCGGGCACCCCGCCGTCGGGGGCGCGGCCGACCGCCTCGGGGAGCCCGCCGACGTCGGTGGCGAGGACGGGGATGCCGCGGGCGAGCGCCTCGGTCACCGCCATGCCGTACGTCTCGGCGTACGACGTCAGGACCATCAGGTCGGCTGCGGCGTAGCTGGCGTCGAGTTCGGCGCCGGCCTGCGGTCCCGCCAGCAGCAGCCGGTCCTGCAGGCCGTAGGTGGCGATCAGGTCCCGCAGCCCGGCCACGTACTCGGGGTCCTGGCCGAGGCCGCCGACGCACACGCAGCTCCACGGGAGGTCGGCGACCGCCGCCAGCGCCTCGACCAGCCGGTGCTGGCCCTTGCGCGGGGTGACGGCGGCGACGCACAGCAGCCGGGAGACTCCGTCGGTGCCGGAGGCGATGGGCGCGATGTCGGCGCCGGGGGCGGCGACATGGACGCGGTCGGGGGCCAGTCCGTGGTGGGAGACCAGTCGGCGCACGGCCCAGTCGGAGGTGGCGACGACGGCCGGGACCGCGCGCAGCACGGCCCGCTCCCGGGCGTCGAGTTCGGCGGCGACGGCCGGGGCGAGGCCGGTCTCGTCGCCGAGCGGCAGATGCACCAGCACGGCGATCCGCAGCCGCTCCGCCTCGGGTACGACGATCTCGGGCACCCCGCACCCGACGAGTCCGTCGATCATCACGACCGTGCCGTCGGGCAGTTCCCGCAGGATGCGGGCGAGTTCGGCGCGCGCCGAGGCACCGGGGCTCGGCCAGGCGCCGGCCACGGTGTGCTTGTGGACTTGCCAGCCGAAGCCGGGCAGGTCCAGGCTCACGCGCCGGTCGTAGGCGTTGCCGCCGCTGGGCACGGCCGGGTCGTCGACCCCGCCGGGCATGACGAAGTGCACGGAGCTCAGGGACATGGGCACGATCTCCGCGTTCTTCAGGGCGGAGTGCTGCACGGGCACATAGGTCAGCCGGGCCCGGTCCACGGTCAGGTCGGTCACAGGGCACGCTCGTAACTCGCCCAGGCGACGTGCGACTCGTGCAGGGAGACGGTGATCCCCGCGAGGCCCTTGGCGCCCTCGCCGAGCGCCCCCTTGTGCACCCGCTCGGCCAGCCGGTCGGCGATGACCTTGGCCAGGAACTCCGTCGAGGTGTTGATCCCGGCGAAATCGGGCTCGTTGTCGAGGTTGCGGTAGTTCAACTCCGCGACCACCGCTCCCAGTTCCTGGGTGGCGAGACCGATGTCGACGACGATGTTGTCCTCGTCCAGCTGCTCGCGCCGGAACGTTGCGTCCACGAGGAACGTCGCTCCGTGCAGACGCTGCGCGGGGCCGAAGACCTCGCCGCGGAAGCTGTGGGCGATCATGATGTGATCGCGGACGGTGATGCTGAACAACGGACGACCCTCCAGGTGCGGCGCGTCTGATCCCCGGCCGATCCGTGCCGGGGATGTGCAGTAGTACGGCTGCTCGCTTCCCGTTGTTCAGCCGTCTCTCACTCTTTTCTGAGGTCAGGCGCTCGTGCCGTACCGCACGCGGTGGCACAGGGCCGGAATCTCGCCGTCGGCGAGCCTCGGCATCACCTCCGGCAACTCCTCGAACGCGCATTCACCGGTGACCAGTGCGTCGAGGGCGGGGTCGGCGAGGAGTTCGAGGGCGAGGGCGAGCCGGTCGGCGTAGGAGCGGCCGGGGCGGGCGGCCGGGGAGACGGTGCCGACCTGGCTGCTGCGGACGGTCAGGCGCCGGGAGTGGAAGGCCTCGCCGAGCGGGAGGCTGACCCTCCGGTCTCCGTACCAGCTCAGTTCGACGACCGTGCCCTCGGCGCTCAGCAGTTCGAGGGAGCGGGCGAGGCCCTGTTCGGTGGCGCTGGCGTGCACGACGAGGTCGCGGTCGCCGAGGGCGTCGGCGGGCAGCGCGAAGTCGACGCCGAGCGCCTCGGCGGTCTTCGCGCGGGCCGGGTCGGCGTCCACCAACTGCACCCGTGCGCCGGGGAAGCGGGCCAGCAGCGCGGCGACCGAGCAGCCGACCATGCCGCCGCCGACCACGGCGATCCGGTCGCCGGCCAGGGGGGCGGCGTCCCAGACGGCGTTGACGGCGGTCTCGACGGTGCCGGCGAGGACCGCCCGTTCGGCGGGCACGTCGGGCGGTACCGGGGTCACGGCGGTGGCCGGGACGACGTAGTGCGTCTGGTGCGGGTAGAGGCAGAAGACGGTGACGCCGACGAGTTCCGCGGGCCCCTCCTCGACCACTCCGACGCTGAGGTAGCCGTACTTCACGGGGGCGGGGAAGTCGCCCTCCTGGAACGGCGCCCGCATCGCCCGGTGCTGGCTCTCGGGCACGCCCCCGCGGAAGACGAGGGTCTCGGTGCCGCGGCTCACTGCGGAGTACAGCGCCCGGACCCGTACCTCGCCCTCGGCGACGGGCGGAAGGGTGATCTCCCGGATCTCGCCTTCACCCGGACTGCTGAGCCAGAACGCCCGTGCGGGTGGCTTCATCCGCGTCCTCCTGAACGATCGGGAAGTTGTTCACGTACCGAGGTGTGCACAGGCCGCGCACAGTACGCGGCGTTGATCGACTCTGTCACACGGCCGGAGGATGTTCGGTGGCCCTGAACCACACTTACGACGCGAGGCTCGTTCAGCAGGAGACGGCGCTCGGAGCCGGCGTGCAGATCCTGGTGCTGGCCTTGCTCGGCACCGCGATCGGCATGGGCCCGGCGGGCTGGCTGACCGGTCTGGCCTTCGCGATCGCCACCTGGGCGGTGCTCTCCCGGGCCCTGCACCGCTCGCGGCTGACCTCCTTCGGCCCGGCGAACCGGGTGACGCTGGGCCGCTCCATCCTGGTCGGCGGTGTGACGGCGCTGGTCGCCGACTCCTTCCAGAGCCCGCCGCCGCTCACCCTGCTGGTCGGCCTGACGGCCGTGGCGCTCATCCTGGACGGCGTCGACGGCAAGGTCGCCCGCCGCACCGGCACCTCGACCGCGCTCGGCGCCCGTTTCGACATGGAGGTCGACGCCTTCCTGATCCTGGTGCTCAGCGTGTACGTGTCGATGGCCCAGGGCCCCTGGGTGCTGCTGATCGGCGGAATGCGCTACGGCTTCGTGGCCGCCGCCCGCTTCTGGCCGTGGCTGAACGCCCCGCTGCCGCCGAGCACGGCCCGCAAGACGGTGGCCGCGCTCCAGGGTGTGTTCCTGCTGCTGGCGGCCTCGGGCCTGCTGCCGCTCGCGGCGGAGACCGGTGTCGTGGTGACGGCGCTGGCCACGCTGCTGTGGTCGTTCGGCCGTGACGTGCTGTGGCTGTGGCGGACCTCGCGGGTTCAGACGCTCGCGGCGGACGGGGCGGCGGCCGGGGCTGCCGAGGAGCTGGCCGCGGTCTGACGCGGCACCAGCGCCACCGCCACGAGCGGTACGGCGGCCAGGACCAGCCACGGCACGGACCGTGGGAGCCCGCTGCCGAGCAGCGCTCCGGTCGCCGAGCTGCCGGCCAGCACGATCAGGCCGGACACCGAGGACAGCGCCCCCGTGTACAGGCCGAGCCGCCCGTCCTCGGCGAGGTCGGGCACCCAGGCCCGGGCGGCCGGCGCCACCAGCATCTGGCCGAGGGTGAGCAGGACGACGAATCCGGCGGCGGGCAGGAGCCCTTGACCCGGCGCCGCGGCCACGACCGCGAACCCGCCCGACACGAGCAGCAGTCCCGCCGCCATGGCGCGGCGCGGGGCGAGCCGCTCCCCCACCCAGCGGGTGACGGGGAGCTGGGCGGTGACCACCAGGACCGAGGACAGCGCGAACAGCCAGGCCAGCGCGGTCTGGGAGCCGGTCACCCGCTCCACCTCGGCGGGCAGCGCGAGATAGAGCTGGTTGTAGGCGAGCAGCCAGGCGCCGTACGCGCAGCACAGCGCGAGGAAACTCCGGTTGCGCAGCAGCGGCCGCAGTCCGCCGCGGACCCGCACGCGCCGCCGCCCGGGGATGTGCTGCGGGAGGAGCAGGGCGTGTCCGGCGAGGACGAGGACGAAGACGGCAGCTCCGCCCAGGCACACCGTGCGGTAGTCGACGGCGAGGAGCAGCGCGCCGATCAGCGGCCCGACGAAGGCGCCGGCCTGTCCGGCCACGGTGAACAGGGCCAGCACCCGGGTCCGTGAGCCGCCCTCCCACTCGTGGACGACGGCCTGCCGGGCGACCTCGGACTCCACGGCGGGTGAGAACAGCGCGGCGGCGAAGCCGATGAGCAGGACGGCGCCGACGACGGACCAGGTCCGCCCGGCGAACCCCAGCCAGGTGAACCCGGCGATCCTGAGCGCGCATCCGGCGAGGACGACGGGCCGGACGCCGTACCGGTCGGCGAGGGCCCCGCCGACCACGAACAGCCCCTGCTGGCTGAAGGTCCGCAGCCCCAGGACGAAGCCGACCAGCCACCCCGCCATGCCGATCGCCTGCCCGAGGTGCTCGGCGAGGAAGGGCAGCACGGCGAAGAAGCCGATGTTGAAGGCGAGTTGAGTGGCAATCAGCAGCCGCAGCAGGGGCGAGATTTGGGCTCTCGTGTGCCGGTCTCCGGCTTCGGTGTCCGGGAGGCGGGCGGTCATCGGCCGGTCACCTGCTTCGCGGTCCCGGACGCGGCCCGGCGGGGTCCGGTCACCTGCTTCGCCGTCCCGGACACGGCCCGGCGCGGCAGGCGGACTCCCCCGGCCGAGGTCACCGCGAGCGCGCCGAGCAGGGCCAGGAGGGCGGCGGGGGCGAGGACGGCCCAGGGGGCGCGTTCGGCGTAGGGCTGGTTCTCGGCGAGCAGCAGGCCCCACTCGGGGGACGGCGGCTGGGCGCCCAGGCCGAGGAAGGCGAGCGAGGCCAGGGACAGGGCGATGCCGGGCAGGCGCAGCAGGGCGTGGCGGACGACGGACGGGAGGACCGCGGGCAGCAGTTCGTGCCGCAGGAGGTGGATCCGGCCGGCGCCCAGGGCGCGGGTGGCGGTGATGTGGAGTGTGGCGCGTTCCTGGCGCAGCAGCGCGGAGGTGTGCGCGGCGAGCGGCGCCCAGGCGACGGCGGCCACGGCGAGCGCCGGGGTGGCGGTTCCGGTGCCCGCGACGGCGGTGACCAGGAGGGCGACGAGTACGGGCGGCAGGGCGACAGCGGTGTCGACGAGCGGCCCGGACAACCTCGGCGCCAGGCCGAGCAGGACGCCGGTGAGCAGCGCGACGGCGCCGATGGCGAGGGCGAGGAGCAGGGTGTCGAGGGCGCCGTGGGCGACCCGGGCGAGCAGGTCGCGGCCTAGCGCGTCGGTGCCGAACGGGTGCGCGGTGGAAGGGGGTTGGAGTCTGGCGCCGGTGTCGAGGGCGAGCGGGTCGCGGGGCAGGCCGAGGGCGATGACGCCGAGGAGGACGGCCGCGTACCCGAGGGGCTGGAGGCCGCGCGCGGGTGCGGTGGGCGGGTGCGGGGAGGGCAGGGCGCCGTCGCGGAGGGCGGGGCCGGCCAGCAGGTGGGTGCCCAGGCGGGCGAGTCCGGCGGCGACCGCGGCGAGCAGCACCATCAGCAGGGTGCCAGCCTGGAGGACGGGCAGGTCCTGGGCGAGGGCGGCCTGGAGGGTCGTACGGCCGAGGCCGGGTATGTCGAAGATCTGTTCCACGGCGACCGCTCCTCCGGTCAGGCCGACCGCGAACAGGCCGGTGTTGGGGAGCAGTCCGGGCAGGGCGCGGCGCAGGGCCTGGCGGGCGATGCGCCGGCCGGGAAGTCCGCGGGCGGCGGCGGCCCGGGCCCAGGGTTCGGCGAAGGCGCCGGGCAGCAGGTCGTCGAGGAGCCGGCCGAGTACGGCCCCGGCGGGCAGGCCGAGGGCGAGGGCGGGCAGCACCGTCCAGCGGGGCCCGTACCAGCCGAGGGCGGGCAGCCAGCCGAGTTGGACGCCGACGACGGTGGCGAGCACGGTGGCGGTGAGGAACTCGGGCAGCGCGGCGAGCACCGCGGAGCCGGTGCCACCGGCGCGTCGGGGGCCGAGCCGGTGCCGGGCGCCGCGGTGGAGGGTGCGGGCACAGATCAGGGCCGCGGTGACGACGGCGGTCAGGAGGGCGACGCCCATCAGCAGCAGGGAGACGCCGAGCGCGTTCAGGACGTCGGGGGCGACCTGGCCGCCGCTGACCCAGGAGGTGCCGAGGTCGCCGCGCCACAGTCCGCCCGCCCAGCTCCCCAGGAGGTGGAACGGGCCGGCGTCGAGGCCCAGTTGGGCCCGGATGTCGGCCAGCACCTCGGGGGTGGGGTCGCGGTCGGCCGAGCGTGTCTTCAGCACGGTCAGCGCCGGGTCGGTGCGCGAGATCCAGGGCAGGACGCCGACGGCGCACACCAGGGCGGCCGCGATCCCCGCCCGCCACAGGAGGGCGGCCGCCTGTCGGCGCACGGTCAGCGCCGGGTGCCGACGCCGACGAGGGCGCGCTCGTAGGGGTCGAGGAGCGCGCCGCGCACCGACTCGGCGACACCAGTGATGATCTGCTGGTGGACCAGGGGAACGACGGCGTCGGTGGAGAGGATCTCCGCCTCGGCGGCCATCACCGCGTCCTGCCGTTCGGCGGTGTCGGCGGTCCCCTCGGCCTTCGCGACGGCCCGGTCGACGCCCTTGTCGCAGAGCCGGGCCAGGTTGTAGTCGCCGTCGCAGGTGTAGTCGCCGGCCAGCACGGAGACCGGGTCGCCGGTGTCGACGAGGGTGTTGCGGGCGAGGACGACGGCGTCGAACTTCCCGGCGAGCGCGTCGCCCTCCATCCGGGAGTACTCGCGGACCTCCAGGGTGACGTCGAACCCGGCGTCCTCCAACTGCTGTTCGAGCACCTGGGCGATCTCGGGGAGTTCGGGCCGGTTGTCGTAGGTGGCGAGGGTGAGGGAGGTGCCCTCGGCCCGGTCGGCGGCCGCGCGTCCGGCGGGCCGCTGCCGCTTGCCCTCGGCCCAGGTGACGGCGGGGCCGTAGATCCCGACGCCGGCGTCGGCGTACCCCTCGTGGACGTCCTCGGCGAGCACGGAGGTGTCGACGGCCTGGCGTACCGCGGCCCGCAGCCCGGGGTCGGCGAAGGGCCCGGACCCGGAGTTGAGGAGCAGGCTGGTGGTGCGGGTGGTGGCGGTCGCGGTGGCCGTGCCCCGGTCGAGGGAGGCGGCCTGGGCGACGGGGACGGCCTCGGCGAGGTCGACCTGTCCGGTGCGCAGGGCGCTGGAGCGGGCGGTGCCGTCGGCTATGAACTTGACGTCGATGCCGGGGGCCTGGGCGCGGCCGCCCCAGTAGTCGTCGTGGCGGTCGAGGGTGGCGGCGGTCGCGCCCATGACCTTGGTGAGCGCGAACGGGCCGGTGGCGGTGGAGACGACGTCGACGCGGTTCCCGGCCCGGTAGGCGCGGGCGGAGAGCACGGCCAGCGAGGGGCTGGACAGCCTCAGCGGCAGCACGGGGTCGGGCCGGTCGGTGGTGACGCGTACGCCGGTGCCGCCGTCTGCCTTCGCGGTGAGGGCGACGCCGGCCAGGGCGGCGGGGACCGGTTCGGCCTCGGTGGCCCGGGTGAGGGAGGCGGCGACGGCGGCCGGGGTGACGGCGGTGCCGTCCTGGAAGGTCGCCTCGCGGAGGGTGAACACCCAGGTGCGGGCCGACTCCTGGCGCCAGGACGCGGCGAGCGCGGGGGCCGCGGCGCCGTTGGCGTCGAGCGCGGTCAGTCCCTCGGTGACGCCGAGCCTGCTGAGGATGGTGGCGTCGGCGCCGTACGGGGAGAGGTTCTCCGCGGGCGGGAAGGCCAGCGCGACCCGCAGCCGGGAGCCGCCGGCGGCGTCCTCGGCCGGGTCGCCGCCGGAGGAGGCGAAGCAGCCGGTGAGGGCGGGGGTGAGGAGGAGGGCGAGGAGGAAGCGGACTCTGCGCATTTTCGTTCTACCGCCCTGTTTCCAGCTCGAAGTGGATGATCCCCTGGCCACCCCCGGGGTCCTCGCGCTCGTCGTGCGCGACCTTCCCGAGGGACCGCCAGAACGCCTCGGCGCCCGGCACGGTGGGATCGGTGTGCAGATACACGGTCCGGTAACCGCCGTCGGCGGCGGCGAAGTCGAGGAGTCGCTCCACCAGGCGGCGGGCGAGCCCGCGCCGCCGGTGTTCGGGGCGCACGTAGACGCGCCGGAGCTGGGCGGTCCGTCCCGAGGGGAACCGCTCGGCGACGGCGAGGGGGTTCGGCGGGTGGGCGGGGCCGCGCGAGTCGAGGGCCGCGGTGGCCACGACCTCGCCGCTGCCCTGGTCGAGCGCGACGAGGAGGGTGTGCCGGTCCGGGATCAGATAGGCGGCCGTCGGGTCGACGATGTCCTGGTGCCAGCGGGGCACGTATCCCGAGCCGAAGTCCCGGTAGACGGTGTCGAGCATGACGGCCCGCGCCCCACCGATGTCGTCGGGCCCGGCCACCCTGATGTCGTATCTCTGCACTTGCGCATCATATGCAAGAAGGTTGAACGGATGATCACCACCCCTCTCCACCCTCACGGTGGGGTCGTGTGGCCCAGATCACGCGTTCGAAGTGCAGCGTCACAGGGGTGCCAGGGCCTTCTCACAGGTGTAGGGGACCGGCGACGCAAACGGGGGTCAGGTGGAGCGGCGGGCTGAGGAGGGGGAGTTCGACGGCTTCGTGGCCGCCCGGTGGTCGGGGCTGCTCCATCTCGCCCGCCTGCTGACCGGTGGCGACCGGCACCGGGCGGAGGACCTGCTCCAGGAGTCCCTGGTCAAGCTCTGGTTCGTGTGGGGGAAGGTCGCCGACGAGGCACCGGAGGCGTACGTCCGGCAGATCATGGCGCGGGCCGCCGCCCGCTCCGCACGACGGCGCTGGTGGGGCGAACGGCCCGTGGAGCAGGTGCCGGAGGTGGCGTGGCCGGGCGATGTCTCCGCCGCGGTCGCCGAACGCTCCCGTCTTGAGGCCGCGCTGGCCCTGCTGTCGCCGAAGCAGCGGGCCGCCGTGGTGCTGCGCTACTACCAGGACCTGCCCGACCGGCAGGTCGCGGAGGTGCTCGGGTGCCCGGTGGGCACGGCCCGCTCGCACGCCTCCCGCGGGGTCGCCCGACTGCGGGAGCTCCTGGCCGACGTGATCGAACCGGTGGGGTGAAGGAGGAGCCATGGACCACTTCGAACAGCGCCTCGGCCAGCTGATGCGCTCCTCCCACGAGCACAGCCCCTACGACGCCGGGCAGCGCGAGCGCCTCCAGGAGGCGGTACGGATCAGGCGCCGGCTGCGCGCGGCCCGCAACGCCGCCGGATCGGTGCTGGCGGTGGCCGCGCTCGCCCTGGCCCTGCTGCTCCGGCCGGACGGCTCCCAGCGGGTCGAGCCCAGCTCCCCCGCCCCCGCTCCCACGGTCAGCCCTACGACCTCGGGCCCGCTGCCCACACCGACCTCGGCGCCACCGTCGGCCACGGACGCCCCCGTGTCCACCTCACCACCGGCGTCGTACTCGGAATCCGCACCCGAGTCGAACACGGCCACGGCGTCCGACCCCACGTCGACACCGGACCCGACACCGGACTCGACCACGGCGGCCGCGACGAGGACCGCCACCGGGACGGCGTCGCCGCCGCCCTCGCACACCGCCACCGAGACGTCGTCGGAACCCCCGCCGCCGTCCTCGACCCCCTGACCGCACCTCCCCGTGACCCGCACCCGGCGAGGCGAGACACGTCGGCCGCCCTCGGCGTGTCCGGCGGCGCACAGACAAGGACGACCAGTGACCGAACCACGGACGCGGCGGGAGCACGCGCCGGCCCGGCAGCCCATATCCGTGAACCCGCGCGACCCCGTCCTCGACCTCGTCGTCCCGGTCTTCAACGAGGAGGCCGACCTGGAGCGCAGCGTCCGCCGCCTGCACGCCCACCTCACCGCCGGCTTCCCCTATCCCTTCCGCATCACCGTCGCCGACAACGCCAGCACGGACGCCACCCCGCGCATCGCCGCCCGGCTGGCCCGCGAACTGCCCGAGGCGAGCTGGCTCCGACTGGAGGAGAAGGGCCGGGGCCGCGCCCTGCGGGCGGCCTGGTCGCAGTCGCCGGCGCCGGTGCTGGCGTACGTCGATGTCGATCTGTCGACCGAGCTGGCCGCGCTGCTGCCCCTGGTCGCGCCCCTGATCTCCGGGCACTCCGACCTCGCGATCGGGACCCGGCTGGCGCCCGGCTCCCGGGTGGTGCGCGGGCCGAAGCGGGAGTTCCTCTCACGCGGCTACAACACCCTGCTGCGCTCGACGCTGGCCGTCGGCTTCTCCGACGCGCAGTGCGGGTTCAAGGCGGTGCGGCGCGAAGTCGCCGAGCGGTTGATGCCGTTGGTGCGGGACGAGGAGTGGTTCTTCGACACCGAGTTGCTGGTGCTCGCCGAGCGGGCCGGACTGCGCATCCACGAGGTGCCGGTCGACTGGGTGGACGACCCGGACAGCCGGGTCGACGTGGCCGCCACCGTCCTGGCCGATCTGCGCGGGATCGCCAGGATCGGCCGGTCCCAGGTGCGCGGCGCCCTGCCGTCGGACGCGACACGGAACGGGCCGCTCCGCCAGCTTCTGCGGTTCGGACTGGTCGGCGCGGTCAGCACGGTGGCCCACCTGCTGCTGTACACGGCGCTGCGGCAGGCGACCGGCGCGCAGGCCGCGAACGCGCTGGCGCTCCTGGTGTGCGCGATGGCCAACACGGCCGCGAACCGACGGTTCACCTTCGGTGTGCGCGGCCGGGACGGGGCGCTGCGGCACCAGACCCGCGGTCTGCTGGTCTTCGTCCTCGGGCTGACGCTGACCGCCGGGGCGCTCGCCGCCCTGCACGCCGCCGCGCCGGACGCCTCGGCGGCGACGGAGCTGACCGTGCTCGTCGCCGCCAACCTCACCGCGACCCTGCTGCGCTTCCTGCTGCTGCGCGCCTGGGTGTTCGGGACGGGGGCCGCCCGATGAACGCCACCGTCACCACCTGGAACGCCCGCCTCCCCGAGGAACCGCGGCCCGAACGCCCCCGGCTGCGCCGCGCCGCCGAGCGCTACGGCCCGGTCCTCGCCCTCTACGGCGCCCTGAAGCTGACCGGCTTCACCGTCTTCCTCCTGCTGCTGCACTCCGCGGGTGACTTCCGCGACAAGAACCCCCGCTTCGGCGGCGGCGCCCACCCCTGGGACGTGCTCGCCACCTGGGACGGCTGGTGGTACCGGCAGATCGCCGAGCACGGCTACGACCCCGCGCTCGTCCCGGTGCCCGGAGCCACCGGACTGATCACCCTGGAAGGCAACTCGGCGGCGTTCTTCCCCCTCTACCCGGCGCTGATGCGCCTGGTCTCCGAGGTCACCGGCCTCGGCTCCTACGGCGCCGGCCTGCTGGTGTCCGTCGTGGCCTCCTTCGTCGCCGCCCTCGGGATCTTCAAGGTCGCCGAGCACCTCGGCGGGCGGCAGACCGGGCTGGCGGCGGCCGGGCTGTGGGCGGTGTGGCCCGGGTCGGGCGT
The DNA here is from genome assembly GCF_040299205.1 of Streptomyces sp. NPDC000983. Lineage (NCBI taxonomy): Bacteria > Bacillati > Actinomycetota > Actinomycetes > Kitasatosporales > Streptomycetaceae > Streptomyces > Streptomyces sp. NPDC000983. The sequence continues at coordinate 28,649 of NZ_JBEPBM010000006.1, forward strand.
GGAGTGGGCGGTGTACTCCGACTCCCTCTACGTCGCCCTCGCCGCCTGGGCCTGCCACGCGATGATCCGCCGCAACTGGCTCACCGCCGGGGTGCTGACCTTCCTCGCCGGCCTCAACCGGCCCACCGCGGGCGCCCTGATCGCGGCGCTCGGCGTCGCCGCCGTCCTCGCCCTGCACCGGCACCGGGAGCGGGAAGGCGTCCGGCGCCCCCTGCTCGCGCTGGCCGTGGCCCCGCTCGGCCTGATCTCCTACCTGGCCTGGGTAGGCCACGAAATGGGCGACTACGGCGGCTACTTCAAGCTCCAGGACGGCGCCTGGGCCCACACCTTCGACTACGGCGAGCAGACCCTGGACGTCCTCACCTCGGTCCCCGTCGGCCACTTCGACTATCTCTTCGCCTACCCGTTCGCGGACGTCATCGGCGTCGGCACGGTCCTGCTCGCCTGCACGATGCTCGGCCTGCTCCTGCGGCAACGCCCGCCCGCGGTGCTGGTCGTCTACACGGTGCTCACCATGGCCCTGATCCTGGGCAGCCAACAGATCTTCGCCAACGTCTCGCGCTATCTGCTCCCGGCCTTCCCCCTCTTCCTTCCCGTCGCGTTCGCCCTGCGGCGCCTGAGCACCCCGATGCTGTGCTGGCCCCTGGGCATCGCGGCCGTGGCCTCGGGGTCGTACGCGGGGTATGTGCTGTTCGAACTGGGGGTGCCGTAGGGGACGGGCCCCGACCCCGGGGGGTGAAGGGGGCCGGGAACGCGAAAGACCCCTGGGGTACAGGGGTCTTTGCTGGTGCTGCTGGTGTCCGAGGGGGGACTTGAACCCCCACGCCCGATAAAGGGCACTAGCACCTCAAGCTAGCGCGTCTGCCATTCCGCCACCCGGACTGGGTGTATGCCGCCTGGCCGGGGGTGTTCCCCGCGGCGACATGGACAACAATACCAAGCTTTCGGAGTGGCCTTCACCCGCCTTTTCCGCGGGTGAACGGGCCCCGGGGGCCCGCGCCGCGGCCGCTCACCTGAAGTCACGACAGGGTCACTCCGGGGTGGTCGTCGCAGGTCATGCCGGTGCGGGGCCGGGGTCTGCCCGCGCACCGGCTGTACGCGGGCGGACGCTCAGGGCTTGCGGGCGTTCACGGCATGCGGGCGTTGGCGGCGTGCCGACGCTCACGGCGTGCCGACGCTCACGGCATCAAGTGGTGGTCGGGGAAGTTCCCCGGCAGCCGCTCCCCCGCCGGCCCCCGGGTGACGGCGCGCACCAGCAGCTCGCCGCCGACGAAGGCACCGCTCCAGGACGCGCCGAACCCGCCGAACAGTTCGTCGCGGTCGCCTCGGGAGCGCGGAACGCCGTGGCCGACCTTGAAGGCGCGGATCTGCGGGGCGAGCCGCTCGAAGGCCGACCGGTCGTCGGTGGACAGGGTCGCCACCAGGGCGCCGTTGGAGGCGTTCATGGCGGCCAGCAGCTCCGCCTCGGTGTCGACCAGGACGATGGTGTCGACCGGGCCGAACGGCTCCGCGTGGTGCAGCGGTGAGGACGGCGGCGGGCCCAGCAGGGTGACGGGCCGGACGTAGGCGGAGGTGTCCTGGCCGGGCAGGAACCGCCCCTCGGACAGCCGACCCCGGTGCAGCGGCACGGCACCGCGGTCGATCGCCTCGGCGACCTGGTCGTTGAGCTCCTTGGCCTTGGCCGCGTTGATCACCGGCCCGAAGTCCAGCTCCGGGAAGGGGTCGCGGGGGTCCTCGACGGCCAGCGGGTGGCCGACCCTGAGCGTGCGGACCGCGGGGAGGTAGGCCGCCAGGAACTCGTCGAACAGCTCACGCTGGACGACGAAGCGCGGGTACGCCGTGCAGCGCTGTTTGCCGTAGTCGAAGAGCTTGGGGACGACCGCCGTGAACGCGTCCCAGTCGGTGTGGTTCCAGATGCCCCAGGTGTTGAGTCCCTCCTGTTCGAGGATGTGTCGTTTGCCGAGGTCGGCGACGGCCGTGGCCACCGCGGCGCCGGTGTCGCGGCCGCCGACGAAGGAGACGCAGCCGATCTCGGGCGCCCGTACCAGCGCCTGGGACAGCTCGCCCCCGCTGCCGCTGACGAGGGTGACGGGTATCCCCTCGCGGGCGGCGAGCGCCGAGGCCAGGGTGAGGCAGGCGACGCCGCCGTCGGTCGGGGTCTTGGCGATGACCGCGTTTCCTGCCAGTGCCTGCACCAGTACTGCGTGAACGAGCACGCTCATCGGGTAGTTCCAGCTCGCGATGTTGGAAACCGGGCCGTCGAGCGGGGCCCGTCCGGCGAGCATCCCTTCGATGCCGTCGACGTACCAGCGCACTCCGTCGACGGCCCGGTCGACGTCGGCGCGGGCGAGCCGCCAGGGCTTGCCGATCTCCCAGACCAGCAGGAGGGCGAGCAGGTCGCGGTGCCCGGCGAGGGCGTCGAGGGTGGCGGCTACGCGGGCGCGGCGCTCGTCGAGGGGGACGTGGCGCCAGGCGCGGTGCTGGTCGAGCGAGGCGCGTACGGCCTGCTGGGCGGTGGCCCGGTCAAGGCGGGGCGGGCCTGCTGTGGGGCTGCCGTCGACGGGACTGGTGGCGGGCAGGGCCCGGCCGTCCGCCTGCCAGGTGCCGTTCCACAGGTTGAGGACGCGGTCGTCCCGGAAGGCCTCCGGGGCGGCGGTGAGACAGCGCTGCCAGGCGTCGGCCCAGGAGGTGCCCGCCTTGAGGGTGAGGGTGGTTGCCATGGGGTCGCTCCGCTCTCGGTGCACGGTCGGGGGCGGTCGGGCGGGTCCTACCTCTGTTCTTCGAGGCGGGCGAGCACGAGCTGCGCCGTCTCGGTCGGGGTGCTCCCCACCCGCACTCCGGCCGCTTCCAGGGCCTGCCGTTTCGCGGCCGCCGTACCGGAGGAGCCGGAGACGATGGCGCCCGCGTGGCCCATGGTCCTGCCCTCGGGGGCGGTGAACCCGGCGATGTAGCCGACGACGGGCTTGGTGACGTGGTCGCGGATGTAGGCGGCCGCGCGTTCCTCCGCGTCGCCGCCGATCTCGCCGATGAGGACGACGAGTTCGGTGTCGGGGTCGTCCTCGAAGGCGGCGAGGCAGTCGATGTGGGTGGTTCCGACGACCGGGTCGCCGCCGATGCCCACACAGGTGGAGAAGCCGATGTCGCGCAGCTCGTACATGAGTTGGTAGGTGAGGGTGCCGGACTTGGAGACCAGGCCGATCCGGCCCGGCTTGGCGATGTCGGCGGGGATGATGCCCGCGTTGGACTGGCCGGGGGTGATCAGGCCGGGGCAGTTGGGGCCGACGACCCGGGTGCCCCTGGCCTTCGCGTGGGCGAGGAAGGCGACGGAGTCGTGCACGGGAATGCCCTCGGTGATGACGACCGCGAGGCCGATCCCGGCGTCGGCGGCCTCGACGACGGCCGCCTTGGCGAAGGCGGGCGGTACGAACAGGACGCTCACGTCCGCGCCGGTCCGAGCGATGCCCTCGGCGACCGAGCCGAAGACGGGGACGGCCATGGGGGTGCCTCCCAGGCCCTGGTGGCACTGGGGGACGTCGAAGTCGACGGTGCGGCCCGCCTTGCGGGGGTTGACGCCGCCGACGACGTTCGTGCCGGCGGCGAGCATGCGCCGGGTGTGCTTCATGCCCTCGCCGCCGGTCATGCCCTGGACGAGGACCCTGCTCTCCTTGGTGAGGTGGATCGCCATGGTGTCCGTCTCCTTAGACCGAGGTGGCGAGTTGGGCGGCGCGGCGGGCGGCGCCGTCCATGGTGGCGGCCTGCTGGACCAGCGGATGGGCGTGGGCGTCGAGGACGGCCCGGCCGCGGGCGGCGTTGTTGCCGTCGAGGCGGACGACGAGCGGCTTGGTCAACCGGACGGTGTCCAGGGCCCGCACGATGCCGTCGGCGACCGCGTCGCAGGCGGTGATCCCGCCGAAGACGTTGACGAGGACGGACTTCACATCCGGGTCGGACAGGATCACGGAGAGTCCGTCGGCCATGATCTGGGCGGAGGCGCCGCCGCCGATGTCGAGGAAGTTGGCGGGGCGGGCGCCGCAGCCGGCGACCACGTCGAGCGTCGACATGACGAGGCCGGCTCCGTTGCCGATGATGCCGACCTCGCCGTCGAGCTTGACGTAGTTGAGGCCCTTCGCCGCTGCGGCCGCCTCCAGCGGGTCCTCGTGCGTCTCCGCCTCGGCTCCCCAACGGGCCTGCCGGAAGACGGCGTTGTCGTCGAGGGTGACCTTGCCGTCGAGGGCGAGGATCTGCCCTTGCCGGGTGCGGACCAGTGGGTTGACCTCGACGAGGACGGCGTCCTCGCGGACCAGCACCTCCCACAGCCGGACCAGTGCGTCGACGGTTCGCGGCGGGAGTCCGGCCGCCTCGGCGATCTCGTGCGCCTTCGCCGAGGTGACGCCTTCGGCGGGGTCGATGTGGATGCGGGCCACCGCCTCGGGCCGGCTCGCGGCGACCTCCTCGATCTCCGTGCCCCCTTCGGCGGAGGCGATGGCGAGGAAGCGTCCGGCCGCGCGGTCGAGGACGTAGGAGACGTAGAACTCGGTCTCGATGTCCACGGGTTGGGCCAGCATGACCTCGCCGACCCGGTGGCCCTTGATGTCCATGCCCAAGATCTGGCGGGCCGTCAGTTCGGCGGCGGCCGGGTCGGCGGCGAGTTTCACCCCGCCCGCCTTGCCGCGTCCGCCCGTCTTCACCTGGGCCTTGACGACGACCCGGCCGCCGAGCCTGCGGGCGATCCCGCGGGCCTCCTTGGCGCTGTCCGTGACCTCGGCCCTCGGCACCAAGATGCCGTGTTCCGCGAAGAGTTCCCTCGCCTGGTGCTCGTACAGGTCCATTCCGGCTCCTGACTCGAATGTGCCGCACGCCCCCTGGACACCACCCATCGGATGCGGGATAACAAGCTTCATACAGTATTCGTCGACTGTATGCAATGTACCGCGAGAGCCGTTCCCACCCCCTACGAAGGGACAGGACTTCGCCATGCCCGACGACACCCAGGACGTCATTTCCGGTGGTCATCTCGTAGCCAAGGCCCTGAAGGCCGAGGGGGTCGACCGCATCTACACCCTCTGCGGCGGCCACATCATCGACATCTACGACGGCTGCGTCGACGAGGGCATCGAGGTCGTCGACGTACGCCACGAGCAGGTCGCCGCGCACGCCGCCGACGGCTACGCCCGCATCACCGGCAGGCCCGGCTGCGCCGTCGTCACCGCAGGCCCCGGCACCACCGACGCGGTCACCGGCGTCGCCAACGCCTTCCGCGCCGAGTCCCCCATGCTGCTCATCGGCGGCCAAGGAGCCCTCACCCAGCACAAGATGGGTTCCCTCCAGGACCTCCCGCACGTCGACATGATGACGCCCATCACCAAGTTCGCCGCGGCCGTGCCCGACACGGCACGCGCGGCGGACATGGTCTCCATGGCGTTCCGCGAGTGCTACCACGGCGCGCCCGGACCCTCCTTCCTGGAGATCCCGCGGGACGTCCTCGACGCCAAGGTGCCCGCCGCCAAGGCCCGCGTGCCCCGCCCCGGCGGCTACCGGGCCTCCACCCGCTCGGCCGGCGACCCCGAGGCGGTCGAGAAGCTCGCCGACCTCCTCGTGCACGCCGAGAAGCCCGCCATCCTGCTGGGTAGCCAGGTATGGACGACCCGCGGCACCGAGGCCGCCGTCGAACTGGTCCGCACCCTCAACATCCCCGCGTACATGAACGGCGCCGGACGCGGCACCCTGCCGCCCGGCGACCCGCACCACTTCCAGCTGTCGCGCCGCTACGCCTTCTCCGGAGCCGACGTCATCGTCATCGTCGGCACGCCCTTCGACTTCCGCATGGGCTACGGCAAACGGCTGTCGCCGGACGCGACCGTGGTCCAGATCGACCTGGACTACCGGACCGTCGGCAAGAACCGCGACATCGACCTCGGCATCGTCGGCGACGCCGGCCTGGTGCTCAAGGCGGTCACCGAGGCCGCCTCCGGGCGTCTGAACGGCGGGGCGTCCAGGCGCAAGGAGTGGCTCGACGAACTGCGCGCGGCCGAGCGGACCGCGATCGACAAGCGGCTGCCGCACCTGCGCTCCAACGCCTCACCCATCCACCCCTACCGGCTGGTCAGCGAGATCAACGAGTTCCTCACCGAGGACTCCGTCTACATCGGCGACGGCGGCGACATCGTCACCTTCTCCGGCCAGGTCGTCCAGCCCAAGTCGCCCGGCCACTGGATGGACCCGGGCCCGCTCGGCACCCTCGGCGTCGGCATCCCCTTCGTCCTCGCGGCCAAGCAGGCCCGCCCGGACAAGGAGGTCGTGGCCCTCTTCGGCGACGGCGCCTTCTCCCTCACCGGCTGGGACTTCGAGACCCTGGTCCGCTACGACCTCCCCTTCGTCGGCATCGTCGGCAACAACTCCTCCATGAACCAGATCCGTTACGGCCAGAAGGCCAAGTACGGCGAGGCACGCGAACGCGTCGGCAACACCCTCGGCGACGTCCACTACGACAGGTTCGCCCAGATGCTCGGCGGTTACGGCGAGGAGGTCCGCGACCCCGCCGACATCGGGCCCGCGCTCCGGCGCGCCCGCGAGTCCGGCAAGCCCTCGCTGATCAACGTCTGGGTCGACCCGGACGCGTACGCCCCCGGAACCATGAACCAGACGATGTACAAGTGAGGTGGCTGCCATGACTGGAACGCCGAGCAAGGCCCTCGACGGCATCCGCGTCCTGGACATGACGCACGTCCAGTCCGGTCCCTCCGCGACCCAGCTGCTCGCCTGGCTCGGCGCGGACGTCGTGAAGCTGGAGGCGCCGAGCGGGGACATCACGCGCAGGCAACTGCGTGACCTCCCGGACGTCGACTCGCTCTACTTCACGATGCTCAACTGCAACAAGCGCAGCATCACCCTCAACACCAAGACCGAGCGCGGCAAGGAACTCCTCACCGAGCTGATCCGGCGCTCCGACGTCATGGTCGAGAACTTCGGCCCGGGCGCGGTCGACCGGATGGGCTTCACCTGGGACCGCATCCAGGAGATCAATCCACGGATCGTCTATGCCTCCATCAAGGGTTTCGGCGAGGGCCCGTACACCAACTTCAAGGCGTACGAGGTCGTCGCGCAGGCCATGGGCGGTTCGATGTCGACCACCGGCTTCGAGGACGGGCCGCCGCTGGCGACGGGGGCCCAGATCGGGGACTCGGGCACGGGCGTCCACGCGGTGGCGGGGATTCTCGCCGCGCTCTTCCAGCGGGAGAGCACCGGGCGCGGCCAGCGGGTGAACGTGGCCATGCAGCACGCGGTGCTCAACCTCTGCCGGGTGAAGTTGCGCGACCAGCAGCGCCTGGCCCATGGCCCACTCGCCGAATATCCCAACGACGACTTCGGCACGGAGGTTCCCCGGTCCGGAAACGCCTCCGGCGGCGGCCAGCCCGGCTGGGCCGTCAAGTGCGCGCCGGGCGGCCCGAACGACTACGTGTACGTCATCGTGCAGCCCGTCGGCTGGAAGCCGCTCAGCGAGCTGATCGGCCGGCCCGAACTCGCCGACGACCCCGAGTGGGCGACGCCGGAGTCCCGGCTGCCCCAGCTGAACAAGATGTTCCAGCTGATCGAGGAGTGGTCCTCCACCCTGCCCAAGTGGGAGGTGCTGGAGAGGCTCAACGCGCACAACATCCCGTGCGGCCCGATCCTGTCGACGAAGGAGATCATCGAGGACTCCTCGCTGGTCGACAACGAGATGGTCGTCACCGTGCCGCACCCCGAGCGGGGCGAGTTCGTTACCGTCGGCAGCCCGCTGAAGCTCTCCGACTCCCCCGTCGACGTGACGAGTTCGCCCCTGCTCGGCGAGCACAACGAAGAGGTCTTCATCGGCGAGCTCGGCCTCGGAGACCAGGAACTGCGCCTGCTCAAGTCGAACGGGGTGATCTGACGTGATGGCCGAGGACCGGGTCCTGAGGGTGCGCGAACTACTCGACTCCGTGCGGGCCGAGGGGCGCACCGCGCTCACCGCGCCCGAGGGCAAGGTGATCGCGGACGCCTACGGGATCGCCGTACCCGGGGAGGAACTCGCCACCGACGTCGAGGAGGCGGTGGCGTACGCGGCGCGCTTCGCGGGGCCCGTGGTGATGAAGATCGTCTCGCCGGACATCCTGCACAAGACCGATGCCGGAGGCGTGGTCGTGGGTGTCGAGGGCGCGTCCGAGGTGCGCGCCGCGTTCCATCGGATCGTCGACAACGCGCGCGCCCACGACGCGTCCGCCCGGATCGAGGGCGTCCAGGTCCAGGAACTCCTCCCCCAGGGGCAGGAGGTCATCGTGGGCGCGGTGACGGATCCGACGTTCGGGAAGGTCGTCGCCTTCGGGCTCGGCGGGGTGCTGGTGGAGGTCCTCAAGGACGTCACGTTCCGGCTCGCGCCGGTGGACGCGGACGAGGCCCTGTCGATGCTGGACTCGATCCGGGCGGCGGAGATCCTGCGCGGGGTGCGCGGACGGGCGGCCGTGGACCGGTGGGCGGTGGCCGAGCAGATCCGCCGGGTCTCCCGGCTCGTCACGGACTTCCCCGAGATCGCCGAGGTGGATCTCAACCCGGTGATCGCCACCCCCGAGGGCGCGACGGCCGCCGACATCCGGGTCATCCTCGCCGGGGAACAGCCCGCCCCGCGCCGCCGGTACACGCGCGAGGAGATCCTCACCTCGATGCGCCGGCTGATGCAGCCCTCCTCGGTCGCCGTGATCGGCGCCTCCAACGAGCAGGGCAAGATCGGCAATTCGGTGATGCGCAACCTCGTCGACGGCGGCTTCGCCGGAGAGATCCACCCGGTGAATCCCAAGGCCGACGACATCCTGGGCCGCAAGGCGTACAGGAGTATCGCGGACGTTCCCGGTGAGGTGGATGTGGCGGTCTTCGCGATCCCCGCCAAGTTCGTGGCCGCGGCCCTGGAGGAGGTGGGACGCAAGAGGATCCCCAACGCCGTGCTGATCCCGTCGGGGTTCGCGGAGACCGGGGAGCACGCGCTCCAGGCCGAGATCGTGGCGATCGCCGAACGGCACGGCGTCCGGCTGCTCGGGCCGAACATCTACGGCTACTACTCGACGTGGCAGGACCTGTGCGCCACGTTCTGCACGCCGTACGACGTCAAGGGCGGGGTGGCGCTGACCTCGCAGTCCGGGGGCATCGGCATGGCCGTCCTGGGCTTCGCCCGCACCACGAAGACCGGCGTGTCGGCGATCGTGGGCCTGGGCAACAAGTCGGACCTGGACGAGGACGACCTGCTGACCTGGTTCGGGGAGGACCCGCACACCGAGTGCATCGCCATGCACCTGGAGGACCTCAAGGACGGACGGGCCTTCGTCGAGGCCGCCCGGGCGACCGTACCGAAGAAGCCTGTCGTGGTGCTCAAGGCCGGCCGGACCGCCGCCGGAGCCAGGGCGGCCGGCTCGCACACCGGGGCGCTCGCGGGCGACGACGCCGTGTACGACGACATCCTGCGGCAGGCGGGCGTCATCCGGGCGCCCGGACTGGCCGACATGCTGGAGTACGCGCGCGCGTTGCCGGTGCTGCCCGCACCTCGGGGCGACAACGTGGTGATCATCACCGGGGCCGGCGGCAGCGGGGTGCTGCTGTCCGACGCGGTCACCGACAACGGCCTGACCCTGATGGACATCCCGCCCGACCTGGACGCCTCGTTCCGGGCGTTCATCCCGCCGTTCGGGGCCGCGGGCAACCCGGTCGACATCACCGGGGGTGAGCCGCCCTCGACGTACGAGGCGACGATCCGGCTGGGTCTGGAGGATCCGCGGATCCACGCGCTGGTCCTCGGCTACTGGCACACCATCGTCACTCCCCCGATGGTCTTCGCCGAACTCACCGCGCGCGTGGTGGCCAAGTTCCGCGAGCGCGGCATCACCAAGCCGGTGGTGGCCTCGCTCGCGGGTGACGTCGAGGTGGAGGCGGCCTGCCAGTACCTGTACGAGCGGGGGGTCGTGGCCTATCCGTACACCACCGAGCAGCCGGTGGCCGTGCTCGGCGCGAAGTACCGCTGGGCGCGTGCGGCGGGACTGTTGGGGGGCGGTTCATGACGTGAGGGAGTTCGGGTCCGGCCGACGGTGCGCGTCGGCCGGACCCAGGACCCGTGCGCGCACGAAAGGCAACGGACAGGGGGCGCTGGCCAGATCTTTCGACGCAAGGGGTGCAACGAGCCGTGACAACCACCGACGTTCCACAGGTCGCCGTCCACCGCGAGGTGACCGACAAGAACGGACGCGTCTACCGCGTGGGCGAGTCCGACATCGACATCATGGGGCGCAAGCGCAAGTGGATGGTGATCCTTCCGTGGATCGGCATGATGGGCATCTCCTCCGCCGAATACGCGTTCGCGTCCGCCGAGGACACCCTGCACACCGCGCACCACTGGAACAGCATGCACATCTTCTGGATGATGACCGTCTGGGTCTTCTTCCAGGCCGCGGTGGCCTTCCCCGCGGGAAAGCTGCGTGAGAGCGGCAGGCTTCCGGCCCGCTGGGCGATGATGTTCGGCGCGGCGGGCACCCTGCTGGGCTATCTGTCGCTGGCGTTCGCGCCGCATGTCGTCGTCGCCTACGTCGGCTTCAGTGTCTTCAGCGGCACGGGCGCGGGCATGGTGTACGCCACCTGCGTCAACATGGTCGGCAAGTGGTACCCGGAGCGCAAGGGCGGCAAGACCGGCTTCGTCAACGGCGGTTTCGCCTACGGTTCGGTGCCCTTCGTGTTCCTCTTCAACGGCTACATGGATCTGACGAACTTCCGCTGGGTGCTGGTCTCGGTGGGTGTGCTGCTGGCCTCGATGGTCGGGTGCGCCGGCTTCTTCTTCAAGGATCCGCCGAAGAACTGGTGGCCCTCCGCGATCGACCCGCTCAACCCGCCCAAGGACCCGCGCGCGGCCCGCTCGATGCGCATGAACCCGCCCGCGGTCCGCCAGTACACCCCCAAGGAGGCGTGGGGCACCGGCCGGGTCGCCCTGATGTGGTTCTGTCTGGCCTGCACCTCGGGCGTGAACATCTTCGGTATCGCCTTCCAGGTGGACATCGGCGAGGAGGCGGGGTTCGCCGGCGGCATCGTGGCGACGGCCATGTCGCTGAAGGCGATCGTCAACGGCACCGGCCGCGGCGTCATCGGCTGGCTCTCCGACCTGTACGGCCGAAAGCGCTGTCTGCTGGTCGTCTGCGTCATCCTGGGCCTGTCCCAGTACGGCATCCTGTGGTCGGCCGAGGCCAAGAACCTGCCGCTGTTCCTGGTCTTCTCCTCGATATCCGGTTTCGGCGGCGGCGCGATCTTCCCGATGTTCGCCGCGCTCACCGCCGACTACTTCGGTGAGAACAACAACGCGTCCAACTACGGCATGGTCTACAGCGCCAAGCTCGTCTCCGGGCTGGGCGCGGGCATGGGTGCCGTGGTCGTCAGCGCCTGGGGGCACTCCGGTGCCTTCATCCTGGCCGGCTCCATCTCCCTGTTCGCCGGCTGCATGGCGCTGTTCCTCACCCCACCGGGACGCGACAAGGACAAGCGCATCGTGCCCAATCCGCAGCCGCTGGGCGAGGAGACGGCATGAGACGGGGACGGCCGGCGGGCTGAGTGACCGGACACGGCGAGGAGGCCCTCCCCGGGGTGGGGAGGGCCTCCTCGTGCCTGGGGCCTACTCGGTTGGCGTGGGGGCGCCTGTTCGCTGTGGAGGTGCCTGTTCGATGTGGGCCGCCGTCAGCACTTCTCGCGCAGCGAGTGCAGGTGCTCGCTGGAGCGGCGGGCGAAGGTGAAGGACTCGGCCGGGTTGTCGTGCTCGGCCTGCCAGTGGTGGGCGAGCCGCTCGCCCCGCAGCCGGGTCACTCCGGAGATGAACCGCTGGTAGTCGATGTCGCCGTCGCCGACGTCCACCATGCGGTAGCCGTACTGGTTCCCCGGGTCGCTGACACCGTCCTTGACATGGAAGAGCGGATAGCGGTGCGGCTGGCGCAGGACGTAGTTCAGCGGGTCGAAGGGCGCGGGCGTGCCGTCGGGCCGCTTGGAGAAGCGGAACTGGCCCGAGTACGCCCAGTAGATGTCCATCTCCAGGAAGACGAGGTCGGGGTCGGTCTCGGCGAGCAGCACGTCGTAGAGGCGGACCTTGGGGTTGTCGGTGGCGAAGGAGAACTCCTCGGAATGGTTGTGCTGGTAGAACTTCATGCCGCGGGCCCGGGCCGCCGCGCCGTAGGTGTTGAAGTCGGCGGCGGCACGCTTCCAGGCGTCGACGGTCGAGCCGTAGCGGAAGGGTCCGGAGGCGGTGCCGATGTGCTTGAGGCCGAGGGCCTGGGCGTCGTCGAGGACCTTGGTGAGGTTGGTGGCGAAGGTGTAGGCGGCGGGGTCGTCGGAGTAGTAGCCGACGTGGCTGCCGATGGGGTTCAGGCCGTGGTTGCGGGCCAGCCGCTTGAGCTGGGCGAGGGTGATGGGGCCCGCCGAGCCCTGGGTGTAGCCGGCGAACTCGACCTCGTCGTAGCCGTACTTCTCCAGTTCGGCGAAGACGGGCGCGAAGCCGAGGGTGGAGACCTTGTCACGGAGGCTGTAGAGCTGGATGCCGAGTCGGCCGGGCGGCAGGACGGGGCGGCCCCGGCCCGCGGGAGCGGCGGCCGGGGCGGCCGCGGCGGGGGTGGCGGTGCCGCCCAGCAGGGCGGCGGCGGTGGCGCCGGCGGCGACGCCGAGCATGCCGCGTCTGCTGAGTCGGTGGCTGAGTTCGGGGTCGGTCTGGGAATTGCGGCTCATGCGGGAACTCCTCCTGGTCACGGGGCGTTGTCGGTGGTGAGTGCTTCACTGGGAACCGGTCGCACCTCGGGCACGACGCTCAGGCGAGACCGGCGAGTTGGAGCAGGAGTGCTTTCACATCGGTGGCCGCGAGGCGGTCGCCGACAGCGCGGGGGGTGGAGCAGATGAGGAGCGGACCGTCGTCGTCGCTCTGCGGAAGGCGGCCGTGGCTGCCGCGAATAGGTGAGGGGTCCAGAGGCACCACCGCCATGCGGTAGCGCATGCCGAGTTTCTTGCGCGCCAGCGCGGTGGCGGCCTTGACCTTGACGTAGGGGTCGAGCGGGTCCATGAACAGCTCGACCGGGTCGTAGCCGGGTTTGCGGTGGATCTCGACCAGTTGCGCGAAGTCGGGCGCGCGGTCGTCGTCGAGCCAGTAGTAGTACGTGAACCAGGCGTCCGGCTCCGCCACGGCGACGAGTTCGCCGGAGCGCGGGTGGTCGAGGTGGTGGGCCTTCTTGCCCTCGTCGTCGAGGAGTTCACCGAGTCCGGGCAGTCCCTCCAGTGCTGCCCTGGTCGCGTCGAGGTCCTCCGGGCGGCGCACATACACATGGGCGATCTGGTGGTCGGCGACGGCGAAGGCGCGGGACGCCATCGTGTCGAGGTACTCCATGCCGTCCTGGGTGTGCACCTCCAGCAGGCCCGCGCGGCGCAGGGCGCGGTTGATGTCGACGGGCCGGTGCACCCGGGTGATGCCGTACTCGGACAGGGCGACGACGGTACGGCCCTCGGCGCGGGCGTCGTCCAGGAGCGGGGCGAGGGCGGTGTCCAGGTCGGCGGCCGCTTTCAGGGAGCGCGGGTCGTCGGGGCCGAAGCGCTGGAGGTCGTAGTCGAGGTGGGGGAGGTAGCTGAGCGCCAGGTCGGGGTGGCGGGTGCGCATGATGTGGCGGGTCGCGTCGATGATCCAGCGGCTGGAGACCAGGTCGGCGCCGGGTCCCCAGAAGTGGAAGAGGGGGAACGTGCCGAGTTCCGCGGTGAGTTCGTCGTGCAGTGCGGGCGGGCGGGTGTAGCAGTCGGGCTCCTTGCGGCCGTCGGCGTAGTAGATCGGGCGGGGGGTGACGGTGAAGTCGGTGTCGGCGCCCATGGCGTACCACCAGCAGATGTTGGCGACGGTGTAGCCGGGGTGGGCGCGGCGGGCGGCGTCCCAGAGTTTGTCCCCGGCGACCAGTCCGTTGTGCTGGCGCCAGAGCAGGACGTCGCCGAGTTCGCGGAAGTACCAGCCGTTGCCTACGACGCCGTGTTCGGCCGGATGGGTGCCGGTGAGGAAGGTGGACTGGGCGGCGCAGGTGACGGCGGGCAGGACGGTGCCGAGCGGGGCGTGCGAGCCGTTGCGGGCGAGGGTCTTGAGGTGGGGCATGTGGTCGAGGAGACGGGGGGTGAGGCCGACGACGTCGAGGACGAGGAGCGGGACGGGACCGGTGCCGGGGGCGGTCCCTGGGGTGCTCGTGGTCATGGGAGCTCCTTCAGCCCGAGGTCGGTCAGCAGGTCGCGCGCGAGGGTGAGTTCGGCCGCGATGCCGTCGGCGAGCTGGCCCCGGGTGCCGGGGCGCAGCTCGGGCGGGAGGGCCTGCCAGGTGTAGGTCTCGACCTCCAGATGGCGCACGAGGGGGTGCGGGCCGCCGACGAGCCGGGTCAGCGCGCCCTTCAGGACGGGGAGTGTGGAGGCGAGGGGTGCGGCGGGGGACGCGTGCAGCGGCACGTGGAAGTGGGAGCGCCAGGGCACCGCGTCGGGCAGGACGCGGCCCGTGAGGGCCTCGCCGAGGTCGTCGGTGCCGCGCAGGCCGGCTGCCGTGCGGGCGCGGGTCTGGTGCAGGAAGCGGGGCTCGTCGAAGGCGGCGAGGGCCTCGCGGACCTCGGGGAGGTGCGGCTGCTCGGCGTGCAGGGCGGCGGAGAGCTGGGATTTGACGACGGGTGTCCCGGACGCCACGAGGGCGTCCAGGGCGGTGTGCGGGTCTTCGAAGGAGGTGGCCAGATGGCAGGTGTCGACACAGATCCCGATGCGCGGGTGGTCGATCGCGGTGAGCGGGGCGATGGCGTCGCCGGTCGTCTCGACGAGGCAGCCGGGTTCCGGTTCCAGTCCGATCCGGATGGAGCGGCCGGTGAGTTCCGCGAGGGCGTCGAGGCGTTCGCCGAGGGCGCGCAGCGCGGTGCGGGCCGACTCCGCCTGCCGGGTGCGCCAGGCGAGCGGCAGGGTGGAGATGCTGCCCTCGTCGATGTCGTCGGGGAGCAGTCCGGTCAGGACGCGGGCGAGGGCGGTGGTGTGGTCGAGGCGTTCGGGTTCGTTCCAGTCGGGCCGGTAGACGCGGTACTTGACCTCCTCGGCGCCGAAGCCCTCATAGGGGAAGCCGTTGAGGGTGACGACCTCCAGGCCCCGCCGGTCCAGTTCGCAGCGCAGGCCGCGCAGGGCTGCCGGGTCGGTGACCAGGGCGCGGGCGGCGTCCCTGGCCAGCCACAGGCCGATGCCGAGGCGGTCGCGGCCCAGACGGCGGCGGACCGGTTCGCAGTGGTCGCGGAGCTGGGCGAGGACTCCGTCGAGGGTCTCGGCGGGGTGGACGTTGGTGCAGTAGGCGAGGTGGACGGTGGAACCGTCGGGGTGCCTGAAGCGCATGGTTCACGCCCCGCCGCGCAGGATCGAGTTGCCCTCGTGGGTGGCGTCGGTGGTCGCGCTCCGAAGGTTCAGCCGGCCGCTGAGCCCGTAGAAGGCGACGGGGTTGCGCCACAGCACCCGGTCGACGTCGTCCTCGGTGAAGCCGTCGGCGAGCATCGCCTCGCCGACCCTGCGGGTCTTGAGGGGATCGCTGTGGCCCCAGTCGGCGGCGGAGTTGACCAGCACCTGCTCGGGGCCGTAGGCGCGCAGGACGGCGACCATCCGCTCCTCGTCCATCTTGGTGTCGGGATAGACGGAGAAGCCGAGCCAGCAGCCGCTGTCCTTGGCCTCCTTGACGGTGGTCTCGTTGAGGTGGTCGACCAGGACGCGGTCCGGGGAGAGCGCGGACTCCCCGACGACGTCCAGGGTGCGGCGCAGTCCGGCCGCCTTGTCGCGGTGCGGGGTGTGGACCAGCGCGGGCAGCCCGTGGTCGGCGGCGAGCTGGAGCTGGGCGGCGAGGGCGGTGTCCTCGGCCGGGGTCATCGAGTCGTAGCCGATCTCCCCGACGGCGACGACCTGGTCCTTGACGAGATAGCGGGGCAGTTCGTCGAGGACGGGCAGGCAGCGGGGGTCGTTGGCCTCCTTGGGGTTGAGGGCGAGGGTGCAGTGGTGGGCGATGCCGTACTGGGCGGCGCGGAAGGGTTCCCAGCCGAGGAGGGAGTCGAAGTAGTCGAGGAAGGTGGCCGGCGAGGTGCGGGGCTGGCCCAGCCAGAAGGAGGGTTCGACGACGGCGCGGACGCCCGCGTCGTACATGGCCCGGTAGTCGTCGGTGGTCCTGGAGGTCATGTGGATGTGGGGGTCGAAGATGCGCATCAGGACTCCTTGCCGTGGGGGTGGACCGAGCCGTGCGGTGGTGGTGGGGAGCCCGCTTCGGTCAGGGCCAGGACGCGGTACAGGTCCTCGGGTACGGGGCGGCCTGCGGCGGTGCGTTCGGCGGCGTAGTCGTCGAGCATGCGGGCGAGTTCGGTGTCGGCGCGGGCGCGGCGCTCCAGGTCCGCCACCACGTTGACGGGCACGCCGGTGAAGAGGCATTTCAGGACGGCGTGGCGCCACTGGTGCGGGGCGAGGTGCCGGGCGGCGTACGGGCCGACGGCGGCGCCGAGGAGACCGGTGTCGTTGGTCCGCAGGGCGTCCTCGACCAGTGGGAGGGCGTCGGGGCCCGGCACCAGGTGGGGCAGGGCGTGCAGGACGGCGCGCCGTTCGGGGCCGGTGCCCTGGGAGTAGACGCGGCCTGCGGCGTCGGCGTCGGCCCGGGCCGCGAGCAGGATGAGGACGCGGACGGCGTCGGCGTACTCGGCGCCGCAGCGGCGGCCCGCCTCGGCCAACCTCAACTCCCATACGGAGATGGGGCCGTGGGCCCCGGGATGGGTGGCGGCCTCGTCGAGGGCCTGGTCCAGCCAGGCCCGGGCGGCTCCCGTCAGGTGGGTTCTGAGGTGGGCGTGGAGCGCGGCGGGCGGGGACTGGGCGAGTGGGGTGGCGGGCGCGGGCCGGGGTGCGGGGGCGGGTGGGGTGGCGGGGGTGGGGTCGGGGTCCGCCGTCGGGGTGCCCGTGGTGGGGCGGGGGTGGGTCATGGGGTGCTCCCTTCGGGGGTGGCCGAGGGTTCGCCTGGGCGCGGGGCGTGGGTGGGGCCCGCTGCGGCGGTGGCGGCGTCGCGGAGGAACGGGAGGGCGTGTTCGGCGTGGTGGGGGCCCGCGTGGGAGTGGCGGGGCAGTTCCACCACGGTCAGGCCCTGGTAGCCGGTGGCGGCGAGGGCCGCGAGGACGGGCGGGAAGTCGATCTCGCCGTCCCCGAAGGGGAGGTGTTCGTGGACGCCGCGGCGCATGTCCTCGATCTGGACGTGCCGCAGCCAGGGCGCGGCGGCGCGGACGCAGTCGGCGGGAGGGAGCGGTTCGAGGCACTGGCAGTGACCGATGTCGAGGGTCAGGCCGAGGTGTGCGGGGTCACCGAGGAGGAGGCGGAGGTGGTGGAAGTCGGCGAGGCGGGCGAGGAGATGGCCGGGCTCGGGTTCGACGGCGAGGGGGACCTCAGCGTGGGCGGCCGCTTCGAGGACGGGGGCCAGTGACTCGGCGAGCCGTTTCCACGCGGTGTCCGGGTCGGTGCCGTGCGGGGTGACGCCGCTGAAGCAGTGCACGGCGTGGGCGCCGAGGTCGGCGGCGACCCGCACCGCCCGGATCAGCAGGTCGACGCGGCGGGCGCGGGCCTCCGGGTCCGGGTCGAGGAGGGAGGGGCCGTGCTTGCGGCGCGGGTCGAGGACGTAGCGGGCGCCGGTCTCGACGGTGACGCCGAGGCCGAGGGCGTCCAGCCGGCGGGCGAGGCGGCGGACGCGGCCGGCGAGGTCCGGGGCCATCGGGTCCAGGTGCATGTGGTCGAGGGTCAGCCCGACGCCGTCGTAGCCGAGGTCGGCGAGGAGGGAGAGGACGTCGTCGAGCCGGAGATCGGTGAGGCCGTTGGTGCCGTAGCCGAAGCGGAGGGTGGGGGTGGGGGCGGGGGCGGGCCCCGGGGAAGGGGTGCGGGGCGCGAAGGAGGGGGCCTGAGTGGGGGCGGCCGGAGCGGGGGTGGCCGGGGTGGGGTCTGGCGTGGGGGTCATGTGATGCTCACCTTCCTCGCGAACCGGCGGCCCAGCGGGGCGAGGGCCGCGATGAGCACAGCGGTGACCGGGGCGCCGGAGCGTGCGGTGAGCGCTGCCTGGAGGGGGACGGCGGCGCGGATGCCGGCGCCGACGGCACGTTGGGTGAGCGGGGGTGAGGGGTTGAGAGCGGCGTGCAGGTAGGGGCGGGCGGCGGTCGCGGCGTACGTGGCGGCGAGGACGGTGGGGAGGGCGGAGGGGAGGGCTGCGCGGAGGGGGCCGGGCGGGGGGCTGGACACAGGGCGCGCTGCGGCGGATCCGGCCGGTGTCCGGGATGCGGCTGGCGTGCTGGAGGGGGCCGACGTCCCGGTTCCGGTCGGTGTCCGGGATGCGGCCGACGTCCCGGGCGTGGGCGGCCTGCCGGGTGCCGTCGGCATCCCTGGTTCGCCCTGCGTCCCGGACGCGGCAGACCCCGTGAGCGCACCTCGCCCGCCCGCGCGAACGCCGCTAACCAGGGCGCTCAGCAGTCCCGTTGCCGCGAGTGCTGTCAGGGGGGCCAGGGAGGAGCCGCCCTGGGTTTCGTTGCGGGAGACGTGGGTGACCGCCAGGGTGTGGGTGCCCAGGACGGCTGCGGAGGGGAGGGCCCGTCGGATGGGGCCGCCGGTGGCCGCGGCGCCGAGCAGGAGGTCGAGCGCACGGGCCGTCGCCATGGCGGCGGGTCCCGCCGGGGTGTGCTTCAGCCGTAGATCGTAGGCCCAGACCGTGGCGGCGAGGGGGGCTGCGACGGACAGGGCGGGGCGGCCCGCCCGGGCGGCCAGGGCGAGGCCGGCGGCCGTGAGCGCGCAGGCCGCGGTGAGGGCGGCGGCGGGGCGGACGCGGCCGGAGGGCAGGGGGCGGTGGGGGCGTTCGGCGGCGTCCTCCTCGCGGTCGGCCCAGTCGTTGAGGGCCATTCCGGCCTCGTACAGGCAGAGGGAGGAGCCGATGGCCAGCAGGGTCCGGGAGTCACGGGGTGCGCCGGTGGCGGCGGCGCCGGCCAGGGCGTCGCCCGGGACGGTGAACAGGGCGGGCAGGCGCAGGAGTTCGGCCCAGGGGTGGGAAGTGCCGAAACCGGCGGCAGGGCCGCGCCCGCTCAACTCTCCTCCCCCGCACCACCACCGGAGACCCCGTCCCCACCGGGCTCCACCCCCGCACCACCACCCGAGAGCCCGCCCCCACCGGCCTCCACCCCCACACCGGTCTCGAGCGTTCCGCCCGCGTCCGACGATGGTCCCGGCGCCGTCGACGGCTCCGGCTCCCGCTCCGGCTCCCGCTCCGGCGCCGTCGATGGCCCCGGCCCCGCCAGGATCCCCGCGAAGTCGAGCAGTTGCTTGTACTGCTCGGCCAGGGACGCGGGGCCGGAGCCCACCGGGTCCTTGAAGTAGAAGCCGAGTTCGGCCAGGGGCCCGGACAGGCCGCGCTCGTGGGCGCGGGCGGTGAGGCGCGCGAGGTCCAGGACCAGGGGTGCGGCCAGCGCCGAGTCGCAGCCCTGCCAGATGGTCTGGAGGATCATGCGGGTGCCGAGGAAGCCGTCGAAGGCGATGTGGTCCCAGGCCGTCTTCCAGTCGCCGAGGGCGGGGACGTCGTCGATGTGGACCTGTCCTTCGGGGACCGTGCCGAGGGTGTCGGCGAGGACGCGTTCCTTGCCCGCGTTCTTCGCCGCGGCCGCGGCCGGGTCGGCGAGGGCTGCTCCGTCGCCGCCGCCGAGCAGGTTGGTGCCGGACCACGCCCGTACGGTGAGGGCGCGTTGGGCGAACATCGGGCCCAGTACGGCGCGCAGGAGGGTCTGTCCGGTCTTGCCGTCGCGGCCGGCGTGCGGCAGGCCGCTCCGTTCGGACTCGCGGGCGGCGACGGGGTGGTGCATGCCCGCGGAGGGGGTGAAGTTGACGTAGGAACAGCCGGCGCGCAGGGCGGCCAGGGCGTAGAGGGTGCCGGCGGGCAGCGGGGCGCCGGGGTCCTGGGGTGCGGGTTCGGTGGAGGCGACGTTGACGACGACGGTCCGCCGCAGTGCGTGCCGGTGGGTGAAGTCGCGGATGTCGTCGGCGAAGGCGGCGATCAGCTCGGCCTCGCCACGGGTGTCCCCCGGTACGGGGCCGCCGGGCCGGATCTCCCGGTCGGCGGCAGCGAGTTCGGCGGCGACCGCGGTGGCGACGCCCGGGGGGAGGACGCCGCCGGCCGTGAGGGTCTCGGCCCGTTTGGGCAGGGGGCAGTCGAGGGTGTCGTGGCCGCCGAAGACGAGGTCGGACAGGGCGGGCAGGCCGCTGTCGGTGAAGGCCGGGGTCTCGGTCACCATGCCGGTGGCCGGGTGCAGTCCGGCGGTGACGGCGGCGCACCCGGTGACGACGGTGGTGGCGACGGAGCCTCGGGCTCCGATCAGCCACACCCCCACACGCGGTCGGGCAAGGGACGCGGACATGAGCAGCCTCCTGATCGTGCGCGAGCCTGGTGGGGTGGGGCGCAGAGCCTGATGGGGCGGAGGCTCCGGTGGGACAGAGACTCTGGTGGGACAGGAACCCCGGTGGGACAGGGATCCCCGGTGGGGCGAAGACGGCGGGCGGGGGTCCGGCGTCCCCCGCCCGTCGTCGCTCAGCCGCCCGTGGTGGGCAGTTCCTTCAACTGGATGTTGCGGAAGGAGACCTGGTCGGCGGACCCGTGGTTCTGCAGGCCGAGGTAGCCGTCGGTCAGGCTCCGCTGGGGGTCCTTGTTGGTGAAGTCGTTGATCTTCACTCCGTTGAGGAACACCTGGAGGCGTTCGCCCTGGACCTTGATCTCGTAGGAGTTCCACTGGCCGGGCGGCCGCAGGACCTGGTCACGGGCCTTGAGGTTCGCCGACTTGAAGGAGTAGACGGACCCGGTGGTGCGGTCGGCCGCGTCCGTGGCGTCGATCTGGATCTCGTAGCCCTTGTTCACCGCGGACCAGGGGTCGTCGGAGGCGGGGAAGCCCACGAAGATCCCGGAGTTGTCGTCGCCGCGCATCTTCCAGTCGAGCTTGAGGGAGTACGACTTCAGCTCCTTGGCCTGGTACCACAGCAGGCCCATGCCGCCCTCGGAGACCAGGGTGCCGTCCTGGACGTTGAACCTGCCTGGGCCGGCCTGC
This sequence comes from Streptomyces sp. NPDC000983, assembly GCF_040299205.1. Classification (NCBI taxonomy): domain Bacteria; kingdom Bacillati; phylum Actinomycetota; class Actinomycetes; order Kitasatosporales; family Streptomycetaceae; genus Streptomyces; species Streptomyces sp. NPDC000983. The sequence continues at coordinate 49,777 of NZ_JBEPBM010000006.1, forward strand.
TTCCAGCCGTCCAGGGTCTGGCCGTTGAAGATCTTCCGGTAGCCCTTGTCCGGCTTGCAGTCCGCCTTGACCTGGCCGGTGGCGTACTGGAGGCCGCCGAGCAGGTGGGCGCGGAAGGCCTCGTCGGTGTAGGACTCCTTGGTGTGGCCGCCGCCGGTGTAGAAGGAGCGGCCGCCGCCGTAGCTCTGGCACCAGGCGATCGGGTGATCGCCCTTCATGGTGCCGCCCTGGTAGGTGGTCTCGTCCAGGGTGGCGAGGACCTTGGCCTGCTCGCGCGGGTTGGTGCGGTAGTTGTACCACTCGTCGGTGCGCTCCCAGGCGTCGCCGAGGTGCGCGGTGGAGGGGTGGTCGTGGTCCTCGACGCGCACGGTGGCCTTCTGGATGGCCGGGTGCGAGTCGAAGTAGGCGCCGACGAGACCGCCGTAGAACTCCCAGTCGTACTCGGTGTCGGCGGCCGCGTGGATACCCATGTATCCGCCGCCGCCCGCCACGTACTTCTCGAACGCCTGCTGCTGTTCGGCGTTGAGAACATCGCCGGTGGTGGAGAGGAAGGCGACCGCGTCGTACTTGGCGAGGTTGGCGGTGGTGAACTGGCGGGGCTCCTCGGTGGCGTCGACCGTGATGCCGGCCGGGCCGCCGAGTTCCTTCAGGGCCGCGATGCCGGCCGGGATGGAGTCGTGCCGGAACCCGGCGGTCCTGGAGAAGACGAGGACCTTCTTGCCGCCCTTGAAGGGTTCCTTGGAGAACTCGAAGTCGTCGACGTCGTAGAGCGCGCCTTCGCCGCCCTTGAAGACGAGGTAGATCTCCGTGGTGCCGCGGGGCAGGGAGCGCAGCGGGACGTCGACGTTCTGGAAGGTGTCCCAGCTGCCGGTCGGCGGGATGTACGCCGAGCCGTGCAGCGGTCCGTCGGGGGAGCCGGTGCGCAGTTCGACGAAGCCACCCGCGCCGCCGGAGGAGGCCCGTACGGTCATCTTCTTCTGGCCGTCGAACCGGTAGGGGCTGAAGGCGATCCAGTCGCCGTCGTTGATGTCGCCGACGGTCTTGCCCCCGTTGGCCCCGGCCTTGTCGTACGTCTGGATGCCGGACTGCTTGCCGAAGTGCTCGGCCTGGCGGTGCAGCGGCTGGAGGACGGCGCGGGCCGTGCCGGTGAGCGCCTCCTGGCCGTTCGCGCCGCCGTCGGTGTAGCTGGCGCCGACGACGCCGTAGATGTTGGCGTTGGGGTCGTGTCCGCCGTCGCCGGGCGGCGGGGTGAGGGTGCCCTCGCAGCCGGTCTCGCTGGTGAGTTCGTGGGCGTGGGAGTCGTGGCCGAGGCTGTAGGCGACCTTGACCTTGGTGCAGTCGACGCTCTCCTCGGGGTCGGTGACGGTCACCTTGAAGGGGACGGGCTTGCCGAACTCGGCCATGGTGCCGTTGCCCGGGATGTCGATCCTGACCTTGGGTTCGGTGTTGCCGACGACGATGCGGGCGCTGGCGTTGCCGGTGTTGCCCTCGGGGTCGGTGGCGGTGAAGGTGGCGCTGTAGGTGCCGACCTTCCTGTACCGGTGGGTCGGGTTGAGTCCCTCGCCGGTGGTGCCGTCGCCGAAGTCCCAGCTGTAGGTGAGTTCCGGGGAGTCGGCGTCCTTGGCGGAGCCGGTGAAGGTGACCTTCAGTCCGGCGGCGCCGGACGTCTTGTCGGCGCTGACCTCGGCGATCGGGGAGAAGCCGTCCTCGGCGTTCTCGATCCGGTAGAGCGCGGAGTGCTCGTCGCCCTGGAACCAGGAGACGCCGTAGTCGAGGACGTAGAGGGCGCCGTCGGGGCCGAACTCCATGTCCATGATCTGGGTGCCGGTCCACGGGAAGTCGTTGATCTTGGCGACGGTGCCGTCGTCGTTCTGCTCGATCCGCTTGATCCAGCGGCGCCCGAACTCACCGGCGAAGAAGTCGCCGTCGTAGGACTCGGGGAACTTCACGCTGGAGTCGAGGTCGGGGTCGTAGCGGTAGACGGGGCCGGCCATCGGGGACTCGGAGCCGCTGCCGAACTCGGGCAGGGAGCCGCCGTCGTACGGGATCCAGGCGGCCTGCGCGGGCGGCAGGTCGACCAGACCGGTGTTGTACGGGGAGGTGTTCTTCGGGGCGGCGCAGTCGAAGGGCTCGCCGGAGGTCCCGGTGGCGAAGTCGTAGTCGACGTAGGGGTCGTTGTCGCCGGTGCAGAACGGCCAGCCGAAGTTGGCGGGCTCGGTGACCTTGGCGAACTCGACCTGTCCGGCGGGTCCCCGGCCGGGGCTCGCGGCGCCGGCGTCGGGGCCGTAGTCACCGACGTAGACGGTGCCGGTCTTGTCGTCGACGCTCATCCGGAACGGGTTGCGGAAGCCCATCGCATAGATCTCGGGACGGGTCTTGTCGGTGCCCGGGGCGAAGAGGTTGCCCTCGGGGACGGTGTAGGAGCCGTCCTCGGCGACCTTGATACGGAGGATCTTGCCGCGCAGGTCGTTGGTGTTGCCGGAGCTGCGGCGGGCGTCGAAGGCGGGGTTGCGGCCCTCGCGGTCGTCGATCGGCGTGTAGCCGTCGGAGGCGAAGGGGTTGGTGTCGTCGCCGGTCGACAGGTAGAGGTTGCCGTCCGCGTCGAAGTCGATGTCGCCGCCGACGTGGCAGCAGATGCCGCGGGAGGCCGCGACGTCGATGACCTTCTTCTCGCTGGCCGTGTTCAGCGTGCCGTTGGCGTTGAGGACGAAGCGGGAGAGGCGGTTGACGCCGTCGAACTTGGCGAACTCCTCGGCGGTGCCGGTCTCGGGGGCGTCCCCGGTGGGGGTGTCCAGCGGCGGGGCGTAGTAGAGGTAGATCGCCCGGTTGTTCTCGAAGTCCGGGTCGATGCCGACGCCTTGGAGTCCCTCCTCGTCGTGGCTGTAGACGTCGAGCTTGCCGGCGATCCTGGTGACGCCGCCCTGGTCGGTCAGGCGCAGGGTGCCGTCGCGCGAGGTGTGCAGGACGCTGCGGTCCGGGAGGACCGCGAGTGACATGGGCTCGCCCGTCTCGGGTTCGCCCTTGGCGAGCGGTACCTGCTGGAACTGCCCTTCGGCGGCGGCCGGTTCGTCGTGCTCGGGGTGGCCGGGGTGGGCGCCGGCGACGGTCGCCGGGGTGCCCACGGCGAGGACGAGGCCGGTGAGCAGGGCGAGGGCGGTGCGAAGTCTGGGGTTTCTTCGGTTGCTGGTGCGGGTGGGGCCGGTGTTTTTGGTGCTGTGCACGAAGTCCCTCCGGGAACGGTGTGGGCCGTGTGGGATGGGTGCGAGGACGTGCGGTGCGGGCGCCGGGGTGCGCCGTCACCCCGGAGGTGTGTGCGAGGTGCGCTCTCCATGTGTGGTGAGCGCGGTGCCGTGAGCGCTTTCCATGTGCGCGGGAGGCACTTCGGTGTGTCCTGGACTCATGCGCCTGTCCTGAACACATCAGGGACGTTAACCGTGTCAGTGCGAGACGAACACCCCTTGGGGCGGCATTGGTTCAACTTTTTCCCGGCTCAGGACAAAGTGACATCCGGGCAGGTCGGAGAGGGGACCGGCGGTGGTGCCGGCCCCCGTCCCGACCTGCCGCCGGGTACCTGGTCCAGTTGTGGGAACGCCCGGGCGCGGAAACGCCGCGTCAGCTGTTGAACGCGGCGTCGAAGGACGCGCTGGGCGGGTCGAAGTCGTAGGCCTTCAGTCGGGTCAGGGCCTCCGGGGCGCCCTGGAGCCGGTCCATGCCGGCGTCCTCCCACTCGACCGAGACCGGCCCCTGGTAGTCGATGGAGCGCAGCATCCGGAAGACGTCCTCCCAGGGCACGTCGCCGTGTCCCGCGGAGACGAAGTCCCAGCCGCGCCGCGGGTCGCCCCAGGGCAGGTGCGAGCCGAGCCGGCCGTTGCGCCCGTCGAGGCGCTTGCGGGCCTCCTTGCAGTCGACGTGGTAGATGCGGTCCCGGAAGTCCCAGAGGAAGCCCACCGGATCGAGGTCCTGCCACACGAAGTGGGAGGGGTCGAAGTTCAGGCCGAAGGCCGGCCGCCGCCCGACCGCCTCCAGCGCGCGCTGGGTCGTCCAGTAGTCGTAGGCGATCTCGCTGGGGTGGACCTCGTGGGCGAAGCGGACGCCCTCGGCGTCGAAGACGTCGAGGATCGGGTTCCAGCGCTGCGCGAAGTCCTCGTAGCCGCGTTCGATCATCGACTCGGGGGCGGGCGGGAACATGGCGACCAGGTGCCAGATGGCGGACCCGGTGAAGCCGATGACGGTGTCGACGCCGAAGGCGGCGGCGGCCCGCGCGGTGTCCGCGATCCGGGTCGCCGCGCGCCGCCGTACCCCCTCCGCCTCGCCGTCGCCCCACACCTCGTCGGGCAGGATCGCCCGGTGGCGCTCGTCGATGATGGCGTCGCAGACGGCCTGGCCGACGAGGTGGTTGGAGATCGCCCAGCACTTCAGCCCGTACTTGTCGAGCAGTGCGTGCCGGGAGGGCAGGTAGCCGGGGTCGGTCAGGGCCTTGTCGACCTCGAAGTGGTCGCCCCAGCAGGCCAGTTCGAGTCCGTCGTAGCCGAAGTCGCGGGCCAGGCGGCAGACCTCTTCGAGGGGGAGGTCGGCCCACTGTCCGGTGAAGAGCGTGAACGTGCGCGGCATGACCGGGGGCCTCCTCAGACCGCTATGGGCGTGTAGACGGCGTTCTTCTCGGCGCTCTCCTCGACCGCCGCCAGCACGCGCTGCACCTGGAGTCCGTCCGCGAAGGACGGGACGGGGCGGCGGCCCTCGGCGACGGCGTGGACGAGGTCGCGGGCCTGGTGCACGAAGGTGTGCTCGTAGCCGAGGCCGTGGCCCGGGGGCCACCAGGCGTCCAGGTAGGGGTGGTCGGGCTCGGTGACCAGGATGCGGCGGAAGCCGGCGTGCGCCGCGGGCTCCGTACCGTCGTGGTACGAGAGTTCGTTGAGCCGCTCCAGGTCGAAGGCGAGCGAACCGCGCTCGCCGTTGAGTTCGAGACGCAGGGCGTTCTTGCGTCCGGTGGCGAAGCGGGTCGCCTCGAAGGAGGCGAGCGCCCCGGAGGGGAAGCGGGCGGTGAACAGGGCGGCGTCGTCCACGGTGACCTCGCCGGTGGCGCCGTCGGCCGAGACGGCGGACAGGCCCTGCACGGACCCGCCGGGCAGCGGCCGGCTGCGGACGAAGGTCTCGGTCAGCGCCGAGACCCCGGCCAGCCGCTCACCCGCCACGTACTGGGCGAGGTCGACGATGTGCGCGCCGAGGTCGCCCAGCGCGCCCGATCCGGCGTGCTCCCTGCGCAGCCGCCAGGTCAGCGGGAACTCGGGGTCCACCAGCCAGTCCTGGAGGTAGGACACCCGTACGTGCCGCAGCCGGCCGAGCCGTCCCTCGGCGACCATGTCGCGGGCGAGCGCGGTGGCGGGCAGGCGACGGTAGTTGAAGCCGACCATCGCCACCTGCCCGCGCCCCTCGGCCTCCTCGGCCGCCCGCACCATGGCCTCGGCCTCCTCGACGGAGTTGGCGAGGGGCTTCTCGCACAGGACGTGCTTCCCGGCCGCCAGCGCGGCGACGGCGATCTCGGCGTGGCTGTCCCCGGGGGTGCAGATGTCGACCAGGTCGACGTCGTCCCGGGCGATCAGCGCACGCCAGTCGGTCTCCGCCGCCGCCCAGCCGTGCCGGTCGGCAGCCCGGCGCACGGCGGTCGCGTCCCGGCCGCAGACCGCGGCCAGGACGGGACGCCGGGGCAGGTCGAAGACGCGCCCCACGGTGCGCCAGCCCTGGGAGTGGGCGGCGCCCATGAAGGCGTAGCCGACCATGCCGACGCGCAGCGGCGGCTTCTCGGCCCCGGCACCTTCTGACTGCTCGGGCTGTGCCATGCGGATGTCCTCCTCGTGCGTTCGTCGGGGGTGGCTCAACCGGTCGACGGCACGGCTCACTTGAAGCCGGTGGGCATGTACTGGTCGACGTTCTCCTTGTCGACGACGGCCGAGTACAGGGTCAGCGAGGCGGGGATCTCGAACTCGGCGAGCCCACCGACGCCCTTGCCCTGGCCGAGCGCGCGGGCGAGGTCGATCGCCGAGGCGGCCATGGTCGGCGGGTACAGGACCGTCGCTTTCAGCACCCCGCTGTCCTGCTTGATGGCCTCGAAGGCGGAGAGCGCGCCGGCGCCGCCGACCATCAGGAAGTCGTCGCGTCCGGCCTGCTCGATGGCGCGCAGGGCACCGACGCCCTGGTCGTCGTCGTGGTTCCACAGGGCGTCGAAGTCGGACTGTGCCTGGAGCAGTTGGGCCATCTTGGCCTGCCCGGACTCGACCGTGAACTCGGCGGCCTGGCGGGCCACCTTCTCGATGTTGGGGTAGTTCTTCAGGGCGTCGTCGAAGCCCTTGGTGCGCTGCTGGGTGAGCTCCAGGTTGTCCAGGCCCGCGAGTTCGATGACCTTGGCGCCGGACTTGTCCTTGAGCTTCTCGCCGATGTAGTGGCCGGCGTTCAGGCCCATGCCGTAGTTGTCGCCGCCGATCCAGCAGCGGTACGCCTGGGGCGAGTTGAAGATGCGGTCGAGGTTGATGACCGGGATGCCGGCGCGCATCGCCTTCAGGCCGACCTGGGTGAGCGCCTTGCCGTCGGCGGGCAGTACCACCAGGACGTCGACCTTCTTGTTGATCAGCGTCTCGATCTGGCCGATCTGGGCGGCGGTGTCGTTGGAGCCCTCGGTGATCTCCAGGGTGACGTCGGAGTACTTCTTCGCCCGGTTCTTGGCGTTGTCGTTGATGGCGTTGAGCCAGCCGTGGTCGGCCTGGGGGCCGGCGAAGCCGATGGTGACGGGCTTGCCGGGCTTGTCGTCGGCGGCCGGCTGGTCGTTCGCGGCCGGTTCGTCGTCCGACTCGTTGCTGGTGCAGCCGGTGAGGAGGACGCCCGCGCCGATGGCGGCGGATCCGAACAGCAGTCCTCTGCGACTGGTGAGCTCTGGCATGGCGGTGAACCCTTTCCTCAGGTCGTGCTCGCGGTACGGCGCTGGACCAGCACGGCGGCGACGATGATCGCGCCCTTGGCGATCTGCTGGACGTCGCTCTGCAGGTTGTTCAGGGCGAAGATGTTGGTGATCGTGGTGAAGATCAGGACGCCGAGGACGGAGCCGGTGATGGTGCCCCGGCCGCCGCTGAGCAGCGTGCCGCCGATGATCGCGGCCGCGATGGCGTCGAGTTCGTAGAGGTTTCCGTTGGTGTTCTGGCCGGAGCCGGACAGGATGATCAGCAGGAAGGCCGCGATGCCGCAGCACAGTCCGGACAGCAGGTAGAGGTAGAGGCGCTGGCGGCGGACGTCGATGCCGGCGAGCCGGGCGGCCTCGGCGTTGCCGCCGACGGCGACGGTGCGGCGGCCGAAGGTGGTGCGGTTGAGGATCAGCCAGCCGATCACCGTGACGACGGCGAAGACCATCACCAGCGGGGGGACGCCGAGGACGTAGGCGTCGCGTTCCCCGAGGTCGAGGATGCTCGGGATGCTGACGATCTGGGTCTTGCCGTCGGTGATCTGGAGCGCCAGTCCGCGGGCGGAGGCGAGCATCGCGAGGGTGGCGATGAACGGCACCATCCCGCCGTACGCGATGAGCAGGCCGTTGACCAGGCCGCAGCCGACGCCGACCAGGACCGAGGTGAAGAGCACCCCGCCGAAACCGTAGTCCTGGGTGGCGAGGGTGGTCGCCCACACCGAGGCCAGGGCGACGATCGCGCCGACCGAGAGGTCGATGCCGCCGGAGGTGATGACGAAGGTCATGCCGACGGTGACGACGCCGATCACGGACGCCTGGGTGAGGACGAGTTGGAGGTTGCGGGTGTCGAGGAACTCGTCGGGCTTGGTGATGCCGCCGATGACGATCAGTGCGGCGAGCACCCCGAGGAGGGAGAGGGTGCGGACGTCGGCGCGGGCCATCACACCCCGCCAGGGCGGGAGTTGGGGTATCGCCGCGGTCTTGCCGGTGCCGTCCCTCGGTGGGGACGCGTGCTGCGTCATGACGCCGGGCTTCCTTCCATGACGAGGTCGAGGACACGGTGTTCGTCGAGTTCACGGGCGGGCGCGGTGTGGACGACCCGCCCCTCCCGCAGGACCAGGACACGGTCGGCGAGGCCGAGGACCTCGGGCACCTCGCTGGAGACGAGCAGTACGGCGAGGCCCTCGTCGGCGAGGCGCCGGACGACCGCGTACAGCTCGGCGCGGGCGCCCACGTCGACGCCCCGGGTGGGTTCGTCGAGGAGCAGCACCCGGCAGCCGCGCAGCAGCCAGCGGGCCAGGACCGCCTTCTGCTGGTTGCCGCCGGACAGGGTGCGCACCGGCACGGCGGGGTTGTCGGGCCGCAGGGACAGTTCACGGGTGGCGGCGCGCGCGGCGTCGAGTTCGGCGCCCCGGTCGACCCAACCACCGCGTGAGAAGCGGGACATGGAGGATACGGAGACGTTGCGGGTGACGGACTCCAGCATCAGCAGGGCCTGTGCCTTGCGTTCCTCGGGTGCGAGCCCGAGTCCGGCGGCCACCGCGGCCCGGACGCTGCCGGGGCGCAACGCGGCGCCGTCGACGAGGACTTGGCCCTGGCTGGGCCGCCGCGCTCCGTAGATCGTCTCCAGGATCTCGGAGCGGCCCGAGCCGACCAGTCCGGCGAGCCCGACGATCTCACCGGGCCTGATCTCCAGGTCCAGCGGCTCGAACTCGCCTTCGCGGGCCAGCCCCTTGACCTGGAGCACGGGGGTGCCGACCGCGTCGGAGACGGGCCGCTCGGGGAAGACGTACTCGACGTTGCGGCCCGTCATCAGCGCGACGATGTCCCGGGTGGGTGTGGACTCGGCGGGCAGTCCGACCGCCACGGCCCGGCCGTCCTTGAGCACGGTCACCCGGTCGCCGATGCGCCGGATCTCCTCCAGCCGGTGCGAGATGTAGACGACGGCGACGCCCTCGGCGGTCAGGTCGCCGACGATCCGGAAGAGGTTGTCGACCTCGTCCGGGTCCAGGGCGGCGGACGGCTCGTCCATCACGATCAGCCGTACGTCGTGGGAGAGGGCCCGCGCCATGGAGACGATCTGCTGCTGCGCCGCCGACAGCTCCCCCACCAGCCGGCCGGGGTCGATCTCGGGGTGCCCGAGCCGTTTGAGGAGCCGGGCCGTCGACGCCCGGGCGGCCTTCCTGCGGACGACGAAGCCGGCGGCGGTCGGTTCGTGGCCGAGGTGGACGTTCTCGGCCACGGACAGGTGCTCCACCAGGTCGAGTTCCTGGTAGATGGTGGCGATGCCCAGCCGCATGGCGGCGATGGGCGAGCGCAGGGTGACCTCCTCGCCGCGCCAGCGGATGGTGCCGGTGTCCGGCTGGTGGGCGCCGGCCAGGACCTTGATGAGGGTGGACTTCCCGGCCCCGTTCTGGCCGAGCAGACAGTGCACCTCCCCGTCCAGGACCTCCAGATCGACTCCGTCGAGGGCCCGGACACCGGGGAAGGACTTGGTGATTTCGGACATGCTGAGCAGCGGTGGTTCTGGTGCCATGGGCTCCCCTTGGCGGGCGTGCGGGCCGTGTTCAGGGCAGGGCGAAGCAGGGCGCCGTGCTGAAGTGACTCGTGTAACGGGCCGGTTGCGCCGGGTCCGTGAGCAGATGCGGTGACGCGGGTGGGAACAGGTGCGGTTACGCGGGTGAGAACAGGTGGTCGCTGATGAGGCGGGCCGCGCCGATGACTCCGGCGGTGGGGCCGAGCTCCCCCAGCACGATGGGCAGGTTGCCGGTCGCCAGCGGCAGCGACTGGCGGTAGACCTGGGTGCGGATCGCGGCGAGCAGGGTGTGACCGAGGCCGGTGACCCCGCCGCCGATCACCACCAGGCCGGGGTTGAAGAAGCTGACCAGGCCGGCGATGACCTGGCCGGTGCGGTTGCCGCCCTCGCGGATGAGATCGAGGGCGGTGGCGTCGCCCGCGGCGGCCGCCGCGGCGACGTCGACGGCGGTGAGGCCGCCGTTCGTCTCCAGCCGCCCGGCGAGTTCCGCCGACCGCCCCTGTTGGGCGGCCTCCTCGGCGTCCCGGGCCAGGGCGGCCCCGCTGAAGTGCGCTTCCAGGCAGCCCCGGTTGCCGCAGGCGCAGGGCCTGCCGTCGGGGACGGCCTGGATGTGCCCGATGTCGCCGGCACTGCCCGTCACGCCCCGGTGGACGTCGCCGCCGACGACGATGCCGCAGCCGATGCCGGTGCCGATCTTCACGCAGAGGAAGTCGCCCACGGAGCGTGCCACGCCCGCGTGCTGCTCCCCCATGGCCATCAGGTTCACGTCGTTGTCGACCATGACCGGGCAGCCGAGTTCCTGGCTGAGCGCCTCCCGGACGGGGAAGCCGTCCCAGCCCGGCATGATCGGCGGGGCCACCGGGACGCCCTCGGGAAAGCGGACCGGGCCGGGGACGCCGATGCCGGCGCCGTCGTACCCCTCCGCGAGCCCGGACGCCCGCAGTTTGGCGGCCATGGCGAGGACCTGCTCGAAGACCGCGACCGGGCCCTCGCGCACGTCCATGGGGTGGTTGAGGTGTCCGAGGATCTCCAGTTCCGCGTTGGTGACGGCGACGTCGACCGAGGTCGCGCCGATGTCGACACCGAGGAAGCGGAGCCCGGGGTTGAGCCGGATGTTGTGGGAGCGGCGGCCGCCGCGCGAGGCGGCGAGTCCGTCGGCCACGACCAGGCCCGTCTCCAGCAGCCGGTCGACCTCCACGGCCAGTTTGGACCGTGAGAGGTCGATCTGATCGCCCAACTGCGCACGGGAGTTGGGACCCCCGTCGCGCAACAGCTTGAGCAGCCTGGCCTGATGGCCGTTCGCGGGTCGTGCCGTCATGCGTCTCACATGCCCCTCCCCGCCTCGATCGGCCACCGGTCGCCGTGCTTTCGAGGGGAACGTAGCAGCGGCCGCCACGGCTGGGAAGAAGCTGTGCAGGAATTACCCTCGACTTTTTCCACTCACAGGACAAAGGGCGGTCCGACCGGCCCCCCCGACACCCGGCGACCCACCCGCTTCCGGCGCCTCAGCCGCTTCCGAACCCACCCGCTTCCGGGCCTCAGCCACCTCCGGACCCCACCCGCCTCCGGGCCTCAGCCCCGCTGACGCGCGTGGTACGAGGTCCGGGTGTGCTCGGTGTGTTCGCGCATCAGCTCGGTGGCCCGCCGCTGGTCCCGGTCGGAGATCGCCGCGATGAGCCGGCGGTGCTCGATCCAGGACTGCTGCCCGCGCTGCCGCGCCACGGGCGTGTAGTACCAGCGCACCCGGCGGTCCACCTGGGCGGCGAGTTCGCCGAGGACGGCGTTGCCCGCCAGCTCCATCACCTTCGCGTGGAAGCGGGCGTTGAGTGCGACGGCGGCGTCCACGTCGTCGGCCTCGACCGCGCGCTCGCCCTCGGCGCACAGCTCCTCCAGCGCGGCGATGCCGGCCGCCCCGGCGTTGGCGGCGGCGAGCCGGGCCGCCTCGGCCTCCAGCAGGGTGCGCACGGTGAGGAGCTGGTCGGCCTCCTCCTCGGTCGGCTCGTGCACGAACGCGCCCTGGGCGGGCCGCAGATCGACCCAGCCCTCGGTGTTCAGGCGTTGCAGCGCCTCGCGCACGGGCTGCCGGGACACCCCGAGGTGCCCGGCGAGTTCGCTCTCGACCAGGTGCTGGCCGGGGCGCAGGGCGCGGGTGGTGATGAGTTCGAGGAGCGCCTCGTAGACCCGGTCGCGCAGCGGACCGGGGCGTTCGAGCCTGGGTACCGCCCCCTGCGGCAGTCCTGTCGGCAACATCGCCGTCCCCCTCCAGAGCCGTCGGACAGCAGAACAAGGATTGTCTTTCGTCTACAGTCTACGGCGCACCGAGGCCAGGCACAGGGGGAGTCGGCCTCGTCACACCCCCGCGGTCACGGGCAGCGGACGACCTGCCCCGCGTAGGAGAGGTTGCCGCCGAAGCCGAACAGCAGCACCGGGTCGCCGGCGGAGATCTCGCCGCGCTCGACGAGCTTGGAGAAGGCCATCGGGATGCTCGCGGCCGAGGTGTTCCCGGAGTCGACGACGTCCTTGGCGACGACGGCGTTCACCGCGCCGATCCGCCGGGCGAGCGGCTCGATGATCCGCAGGTTGGCCTGGTGGAGCACGACGGCGGCGAGGTCGGCCGGCTCGATCCCGGACCGTTCGCAGGTCCGGCGGGCGATGGCCGGCAGCTTGGTGGTGGCCCAGCGGTAGACGCTCTGGCCCTCCTGCGCGAACCGGGAGGGGGTTCCCTCGATCCGCACGGCGTGCCCCATCTCGGGCACCGATCCCCACAGCACGGGTCCGATGCCGGGGTCCTCGGCGGCCTCCACCACGGCGGCCCCCGCGCCGTCGCCGACGAGGACACAGGTCGTGCGGTCGTTCCAGTCCGTCACGTCGGTCATCTTGTCGGCGCCGATGACCAGGGCGCGGGTGGCGGCGCCCGCGCGGACCGCGTGGTCGGCGGTGGCCAGCGCGTGGGTGAAGCCGGCGCACACGACGTTGACGTCCATGGCGGCGGGCGAGGGGATGCCCAGCCGGGCGGCGACCCGGGCAGCCATGTTCGGTGAGCGGTCGACGGCGGTGGAGGTGGCCACCAGTACCAGGTCGATGTCGCCCGGGGTGCGGCCGGCCGCCGCGAGCGCCTTGGCCGCCGCGTGCCCGGCGAGCTCGTCGACGGGCTCGTCGGGGCCGGCGATGTGGCGCGTGCGGATGCCCACCCGGGAACTGATCCACTCGTCACTGGTGTCGACCATGCCGGCCAGGTCCTCGTTGGTGAGCACCTTGGCCGGCTGGTAGTGGCCGACCGCGGCGATGCGCGAGCCGTTCATCGGGGGGTCCCCCTCGTTGCCTTGGGTAGCGGGATCCACCAGTCTGATCAGTGACTCACGGGTACGGCGGCAGGTGATGCCACAGGAAACGGGCGCTCGGGTTGTCGGCTTCCATCAGGCACCCGGACGCCCGAACACTTTTCGAACGGTCGGCCGCCCCCGGTCACCCGGTGAACAGCTTCGTCGCCTTGCGCACCAGTTCGTACAGGCCGTAGGCGAGCGGTGTGCCCACCCACAGCCAGGCGAGGGCGATCAGTCCGCGCCGGTCAGGCGGACTCTGACTGCTGTCGTTCGGCATCGGGGACGGCCTCCTGACGGGGTGCGGGGACGTGGTGGTGGCGGGGGTGGACGGGGCGGACCAGTTCGTTGGCGACGAAGCCGACGGCCAGCAGGCCGATCATGATGGCGAAGGAGAGCCCGTACAGGGACGCCCCGGTCCGGCCCGCCTCCTCCTGCCGGTCGGCGATCCAGTTGACGATCAGCGGTCCGAGGACCCCGGCGGTGGACCAGGCGGTGAGCAGACGGCCGTGGATGGCGCCGACCTGGTGGGTGCCGAAGAGGTCCTTCAGATAGGCGGGGACGGTGGCGAAGCCGCCGCCGTAGAAGGAGAGGATCACCAGGGCGCACAGGACGAACAGCGGCTTGGAGGAGTCTCCGAACAGGGCGATGCAGGCGTACATCAGGGCGCCGACGCCCAGGTAGACGCGGTAGATGTTCTTCCGGCCGATCAGGTCGGAGGTGGAGGACCAGCCGATGCGTCCGGCCATGTTGGCGGCCGAGAGCAGGGCGACGAATCCGGCGGCGGCGGTCGCCGACACCGTGGTCGAGGTCTCCGCGAAGAAGTCCATGATCATGGGAGCGGCCTTCTCCAGGATGCCTATGCCGGCGGTCACGTTCATACAGAGGACGACCCACAGACACCAGAACTGGGGGGTGCGGATCGCCTGCCTCGCGGTCACCTGCGGGCCGACGGGCGCCGGCCGCGGCTCGGGGACGGGGGCGGGTGCCGCCGTTTCCGCACCGTCCGAAGCCCCGGCGGCCGCGGTCCCCACACTCCCCGACGCCCCCGCGAGATCGCCCCGCGCCACCGTGCCGGGCCCCGGCACCCGTACCAGGAAGACGCCCAGCGCCATGAAGACCGCGTACGACAGGCCGTGCACCAGGAAGGCGAGGGCGATTCCGTCGGAGTCCGCGCCGAAGGACTCCAGCATCTGCGCCGACCACGGCGAGGCGATCAGCGCGCCGCCGCCGAAGCCCATGATGGCGATGCCGGTGGCCATCCCGGGCCGGTCCGGGAACCACTTGATCAGGGTGGAGACGGGCGAGATGTAGCCGATGCCGAGGCCGATCCCGCCGACGAAGCCGTAGCCGAACACGATCAGCCAGTACTGCTCGGTGGCGGCGCCGAGGGCGGAGAGCAGGAAGCCGGACGAGAAGCAGCACAGGGCGACCGTCATCGCCCAGCGCGGGCCGTTGCGCTCGACCAGCGTGCCGCCGAACGCGGCCGACAGGCCCAGCATGACGATGCCCAGCTGGAAGGGGAGCGCGCTCTGCGTGCCGCTCAGACCGAGCGCGGACTCCAGTGGCGGCTTGAACACGGACCAGGCGTAGGCCTGTCCGATGGAGAGGTGGACCGAGAGGGCGGCGGGGGGAACGAGCCAGCGGCTCCATCCCGGGGGTGCCATGGGGGGACTCATGATCCGGAACGCTAGGAACGGGCACGGTGGTTGAGAACCCGACGGTCGACCGTATGCGGTGAGCGGTATGCGCCGCGCGGCGAACGGTCGTACCGCCCGGTTTTCGTCGCCGCGCGAACCCTTGCCGAACCCCTTGCCGCCCCAACAAGCATACTGTAGACAATATTTCGTCGACAGAGTTCGACGGTGCACCCACTCCGCGGTATCCCTCGAACCGAACGGAGCTCCCCCGTATGAAAGTCGCAGTCCTCGGCGCCGGTGCGATCGGCGCCTATGTCGGCGCCGCGCTCCACCGCGCGGGCGCCGACGTCCATCTCGTCGCCCGTGGACCCCATCTGGCGGCCATGAGGCAGCACGGCGTGCGGGTGCTCAGCCCGCGCGGTGACTTCACCGCCTTCGCCCACGCCACCGACGACCCCGCCGAGATCGGCCCGGTCGACTACGTGTTCCTGGGCCTGAAGGCCAACTCGTACGCGGCGTGCGGGCCGCTGATCGAGCCCCTGCTGCACGGTTCCACCGCGGTGGTCGCCGCCCAGAACGGCATCCCCTGGTGGTACTTCCACCGGCACGGCGGCCCGCACGACGGCCACCGTGTCGAGAGCGTCGACCCCGGCGGCGCGGTCAGTGCGGTGCTCGCCCCCGAACGGGCCGTCGGCTGTGTCGTCTACGCCGCCACCGAACTCGAAGGCCCGGGTCTGGTACGGCACCTGGAGGGCACCCGGTTCTCCGTCGGCGAGCCCGACCGCGGTGTCTCGCCGCGCTGTCTGGCGTTCAGCGAGGCGATGCGGGCCGGCGGCCTGAAGTGCCCCGTCGAGCCGGACCTGCGCAACGACATCTGGCTCAAGCTGCTCGGCAACATCTCCTTCAACCCGATCAGCGCGCTGGCCCGCGCCACCATGCGGCAGATGTGCCTGCACGGCGGCACCCGCGAGGTGATCGAGACGATGATGGCCGAGACGCTCGCCGTCGCCGAGGCCCTCGGCTGCGAGGTCGGCGTCTCCATCGAGCGCCGGATGGCCGGCGCCGAGCGGGTCGGCGACCACCGCACCTCCACGCTCCAGGACCTGGAGCGCGGCAAGCCGCTCGAACTCGACGTCCTCCTCGCGGCCGTCGTCGAGCTGGCGGAGATCACCGGTGTCCCGGTGCCCACCCTGCGCACCGTGCACGCCATCTCGGACCTGCTCGCGTCGAGGAGCGCCGCATGAGGAAACGCCAGGCGAAGACCTATACGAGGCTCACCCGTCCGCTCGTCAGGGACTCCCGCGACGAGCCCTTCCGCGAGGCCGGCTGGCAGGAGGCCCTGGACCGGGCCGCCCGGGGCCTGGCCCGCAACCGCGGCGCGTTCGGCATGTTCTCCTGCGCCCGCGCCACCAACGAGATGAACTACGTGGCCCAGAAGTTCGCCCGGGTCGTGATGGGCACCAACAACGTCGACTCCTGCAACCGCACCTGCCACGCCCCCAGCGTCGCCGGACTGTCGGCGGCCTTCGGCTCCGGCGGGGGTACCTCCTCGTACGAGGAGATCGAGCACACCGACGTCGTCGTGATGTGGGGCTCCAACGCCCGCTTCGCGCACCCGATCTTCTTCCAGCACGTCCTGAAGGGGATCAGGAACGGCGCCCGGATGTACGCCGTCGACCCGCGCCGGACGTCCACCGCCGAATGGGCGGAGAGCTGGATGGGCCTGAACGTCGGCACCGACATCCCGATGGCCCACGCCGTCGGGCGGGAGATCATCCACGCGGGCCTGGCCAACGAGGCGTTCATCCGGCGGGCGACCACCGGCTTCGAGGAGTACAAAACACTCGTCGAGCCCTGGACGCTGTCGCTCGCGGAGAAGGTGACGGGCGTACCGGCCGCCGCCATAGGCGAGTTGGCGCACGCCTACGCCCGCGCCGAGCGCGCCCAGCTGTGCTGGACCCTCGGCATCACCGAGCACCACAACGGCACCGACAACGTCCGCGCGCTGATCAACCTCTCCCTGCTGACCGGCCATGTCGGGCGCTACGGCAGCGGGTTGCAGCCCCTGCGCGGGCAGAACAACGTGCAGGGCGGCGGTGACATGGGCGCCATCCCCAACCGGCTCCCGGGCTTCCAGGACATCCTCGACACCGGCTCCCGGCTGAAGTTCGAGTCGGCCTGGGACACCGTCATCCAGCCGCACTACGGGCTCAACCTCACCGAGATGTTCGAGGCGATGGAGGAGGGCGCGCTCAAGGCGGTCTACTGCATCGGGGAGAACCCGGCCCAGTCGGAGGCCGACAGCGAGCAGGCCGTCCGCCGGATGCGGCAACTGGACTTCCTGGTGGTGCAGGACATCTTCCTGACGAGGACCGCCGAGCTGGCGGACGTGGTCCTGCCCGCCACGGCCGGGTGGGCCGAGACCGACGGCACCACCACCAACAGCGAGCGCCGGGTGCAGCGGGTACGGCGGGCGGTCGCCCCGCCCGGCGAGGCGCGCGAGGACATCGACATCATCTGCGAGCTGGCGGCCCGGCTCGGCCACGACTGGAAGTACGCCGACGCCGAGGCCGTCTGGAACGAACTCAGGTCGGTCTCCCCGGACCACTACGGGATGACGTACGAGCGCCTGGAGCGGCATCAGGGCATCCAGTGGCCGTGCCCGAGCACCGAGGGGGTCGAACCCTCCTATCTGCACGGCAGGTTGTGGGAGGCGGACCCGGCCGCGCGCGGGGTGCCGGCGCCGTTCGGGATCGTCCAGCACGATCCGCCGGTCGACCTCACCGACGAGGAGTACCCGGTCCGGCTCACCACCGGACGGCGGCTCGACTCGTACAACACCGGTGTGCAGAGCGGGAGTTTCGCCTCCCCGCTGCGGCGCGGCGAGTTCGTGGAGCTGTGCCCGGAGGACGCCGAGCGGTACGGGGTCGTCGTCGGCGAGGAGGTGCGGGTGAGTTCGCGCCGGGGCTCGGTGGTCGCGCCGGTGTGGATCGACACCGCGCTGCGGCCCGGGCTCGCCTTCATGACCATGCACTTCCCCGACGAGGTGGACACCAACGCGCTGACGATCGAGGCGAACTGCCCGATCGCGGGGACGGCGGAGTTCAAGGCGTCGGCGATCCGGATCGAGAAGCTGCCCGTCGCGACCATCGTGAGGTGACACACGTGGACCTGCACTTCGGCGACAGCAAGCCGACGGACGACGAACGGGCGGCCGTCGACGCCCTGTTGGGCCCCCCGGAGTCCTCGTGGGAGGGCGCCGACCGCTCCGGCGCCGACCTGAGGTGGGCGCGCGGCGGACGCGCGGCACGCGAGCGCCGGGACCTGCTGCTGCCGGGGCTGCACGCGGTCAACGACCGGGTCGGCTGGATCAGCGAGGGCGCCCTGGACTACCTGTGCCGCCGTCTGACCGTGCCCCCGGCCGAGGCGTACGGCGTCGCCACCTTCTACGCGATGTTCTCCGTCCGGCCGCGCCCGGCGACCGTACTGCACGTCTGCACCGACCTGGCCTGTACGGCGGCGGGCGCGGCCGAGCTGTGCGCCGGTGTCGAGGCGGCCCTCGGCCCCGGGGTCCACGCCGGCGCCGGCAACGAGGCGGGTCCCGGCCCCGGGGGCCACGCCGGCGAAGAGGAGGGTCCCGGCCCCGCGGTCCACGTAGAACGCTCCCCCTGCCTGGGCCTGTGCGAGCGCGCCCCGGCGGCCCTGGCGATCAGGGCGGGCGACCCGGCGCGTACGGCGGTCGCGGCGCCCGCCACCGTGCGCGGCGCCGTCCTCGCCGCGACCGCTCCGGACTCGGCGCCCGAGGAGCCCCCGGCGGCGACGGCGGTGCCCCAGGCCGGGGACCCCGGGCTCACCCTGCTCGGGCGGGTCGGCGTGGTGGACCCGGCGAGCCTGGACGACTACCGCGCCCACGGCGGCTACCGCGCCCTGCGCCGGGCCTTCGAGCTGGGCCCGGCCGACGTCATCCGTGAGGTGACCGACTCCGGGCTGGTCGGGCGGGGCGGGGCCGCCTTCCCCACCGGCCGCAAGTGGCAGGCCACCGCATCCCGGCCCGACCGTCCGCACTACGTCGTCTGCAACGCCGACGAGTCCGAGCCGGGCACCTTCAAGGACCGCGTGATCATGGAGGGCGACCCGTACGCCCTGGTCGAGGCGATGACGATCGCCGGGTACGCGACCGGCGCGCACCGCGGGTACCTGTATCTGCGCGGCGAGTACCCGCGGGCGGTCCGGCGCATGGAGCACGCCCTGGCTCAGGCCCGGGCGCGGGGGCTGCTCGGCGAGGACGTCCTCGGTCAGGGCTACGCCTTCGACATCGAGATCCGGCGGGGCGCGGGCGCCTACATCTGCGGTGAGGAGACCGCGCTGTTCAACTCCGTCGAGGGGTACCGGGGCGAGCCCCGCTCCAAGCCGCCGTTCCCGGTGGAGAAGGGCCTGTTCGGCAAGCCGACGGTGGCGAACAACGTCGAGACGCTCGTCAACGTCCTGCCGGTGCTGACCCTGGGCGCCCCGGCGTACGCGGCGATCGGCACCCCGGGGTCCACCGGCCCGAAGCTGTACTGCGTCTCGGGGAGCGTGGACCGGCCCGGGGTCTACGAGTTGCCGTTCGGCGCGACGCTGGGCGAGCTGCTGACGCTGGCCGGGGTCCGGGACGGGCTGCGGGCGGTGCTGCTGGGCGGCGCCGCGGGCGGCTTCGTACGCCCCGACGAACTGGACGTCCCGCTCACCTTCGAAGGGACCCGGGCGGCGGGCACGACCCTCGGCTCCGGGGTCGTCATGGCCTTCGACGGCACGGTGCCGCTGCCCCGGCTGCTGCTGCGCATCGCCGAGTTCTTCCGGGACGAGTCCTGCGGGCAGTGCGTGCCCTGCCGGGTGGGGACCGTCCGCCAGGAGGAGGCGCTGCGCCGGATCGCGGACCGCTCGGGTGCGGCGGCGGCCGATGACATCGCCCTGCTCAGGGAGGTGGGCCGCGCGATGCGGGACGCCTCGATCTGCGGTCTGGGACAGACCGCGTGGAACGCCGTGGAATCCGCCATCGACCGCCTGGGGGCCTACGAATGACCGCCATCGAGCGTCCGCAGGTCCACGCATGACCGCCATCGACCGTCCGGAGGTCCACGCATGACCGCCACACCGCTGGGCATCCCGCGCCGTCTGCTGGAGTTCACCGTCGACGGGGAGCCGGTGCGGGCCCCCGAGGGCTCCACCGTGCTGGACGCCTGCCGGGCCGCCGGGAAGGACGTCCCGACCCTGTGCGAGGGCGACACCCTGCGGCCGAAGAACGCCTGCCGGGTGTGCGTCGTCGAGGTCGAGGGGTCCCGCACCCTGGTCCCGGCATGCTCCCGCCGGGCCGAGGCGGGCATGGAGGTGCGCACCGACACCGAGCGGGCCCGGCACAGCCGCAAGATCGTCCTGGAACTGCTCGCCTCCTCGGTCGACCTGTCGACCACCCCGCGGGTGGCCGGGTGGATCAAGGAGTACGAGGCGGAACCGGACCGCTTCGGCCCGGACGCGGTCCGTCTCGGTGAGGAACCGAGGGTCGACAACGAGCTGTACGTGCGGGACTACGACAAGTGCATCCTCTGCTACAAGTGCGTGGACGCCTGCGGCGACCAGTGGCAGAACAGCTTCGCGATCTCTGTTGCCGGGCGGGGCTTCGACGCCCGGATCGCGGTCGAGCACGACGCCCCGCTGACCGACTCGGCCTGTGTCTACTGCGGGAACTGTGTGGAGGTGTGTCCCACCGGGGCACTCTCCTTCAAGTCGGAGTTCGACATGCGGGCGGCGGGCACCTGGGACGAGTCGGCGCAGACGGAGACGACCACGGTGTGCGCGTACTGCGGAGTGGGCTGCAACCTCACTCTGCACGTACAGGACAATGAGATCGTGAAGGTCACCTCGCCGCACGACAACCCGGTGACCCACGGCAACCTGTGCATCAAGGGACGCTTCGGCTACCAGCACGTCCAGAACCGGAACTGATCGGGGCTGATCGGGACATGGGACGAGTCACGGAACGACGCAAGGTGATCCGTATCCGGGACGGAGCGGTCACCGCCCGGCCGGACACGCTCGTCGCCGAGGAACCCCTGGAGATCCGGCTCAACGGCAAACCCCTCGCCATCACCATGCGCACCCCCGGCGACGACTTCGCGCTCGCCGCCGGGTTCCTGGTCAGCGAGGGCGTGCTGGGCGCCGCCGACGAGCTGCAGAACATCGTGTACTGCGCGGGCGCCACCGAGGACGGCTCGAACACGTACAACGTGGTGGACGTGCGGACCTCCACGGGCGTGCTGATCCCGGAGATCACGCTCGAGAGGAACGTGTACACGACCTCGTCCTGCGGGCTGTGCGGCAAGGCCAGCCTGGACGCCGTGCGCACGACCGCGCGCTGGCCCATCGCCGACACTCCCCCGCTGCGGATCGAGCCCGCGCTGCTGGCGGCGCTGCCCGACCGGCTGCGCGCCGCCCAGCGGGTCTTCGACCGGACCGGCGGGCTGCACGCGGCGGCCCTGTTCACCGAGGACGGACGCCTGCTCGACGTCCGGGAGGACGTGGGCCGGCACAACGCGGTGGACAAGCTGGTCGGCCGCGCCCTGCAGAACGGCCGGCTGCCGCTGTCCCGCACGATCCTGCTGGTCTCCGGGCGGGCCTCGTTCGAGCTGGCGCAGAAGGCGGTGATGGCCGGGATCCCGGTGCTGGCGGCGGTGTCGGCGCCCTCCTCGCTGGCCGTGGACCTCGCGGCCGAGACGGGCCTGACCCTGGTCGGATTCCTGCGGGGCAGTTCCATGAACGTGTACGCGGGCGAGGACCGGATCGCCGTGCCGGCCGCGGCCGCCCAGGGCTGACGGTCTCCCCCGCGGCACGGCGGCGGGGCCCTCGCCGGCGGGGAGCGCCCCCTGCGCCGCGGGGGCCCCGCCGTGCCGAGGCCCCATGGACCGGCGGCGCGCCTGCCACTAACGTCCCGGAGCGTGTCCGACGACGCACGAGTACGCCACCGCGTGGGAACGGGCCTCGGCCTGCTGCTGGCCCTGGTCCTGGGCGCCGTGCTGCTCAGCGCGTTCCCCGAGGACGACGGCGGCGAGGGCGCCTGCCCGGCCCGTACGGTCCGCTCCTGGTCCGCCGACGAGCGGCTCACCTCGGAGTTCGCGCGGTACGGCGACGACGCCTCGCGCACCGACGACTGGACCGGCGGCGACGGCACCCACTCGGTGCGGCTGCCGGACGGCCGGGTGCTGTGGCTGTTCTCCGACACCTATCTGGGCCCGGTGTACGGCCCGCCCAACCCGGTCGGCGAGTCCTACGCCTGGCGGGACACCACGGCGCCGCTGGTGCGCAACTCGGCGGTGGTGATGCGTGACGGACGGCTGGAGAGCACCCTCCCGGCCCCGCTCTTCGCCGACCCCGCGCCGGGCAGCTGGCGCTGGCCGGTCGCGGCCCGGGTGGAGCCGCGCCGGCCCGGCTCCGCCGACCTGGTGCTGCGGGTCCTGCTGTGGGTGCGCACGGCCGGACAGGCGCCGTGGATCTACGGGGTGCCCACCGCCACCGAGGTGGCGACCCTGTCCCTGCCCGATCTGCGCGTGGAGTCCACGGCCCGGATCCTCGACCAGGGCTCGGTCGCCGACCCGTCCCGGCGGGTGCTGTTCGGCACGACGCTGGTCGAGGAGGACGGCTGGACGTACGTCTTCGGCGGCGACGACCGCCGGGCCGTGTCCCGTCCGGCCTCCCTGGCCTACGCGGCACGGGTGCCCGAGGGCGGGCTCGCCGATCCGGCGGCCTGGGAGTACTTCGACGGCGAGGAGTGGGCGGCGGGGGTCCGGCCGCGGGCGGTGCTCGGCGACGGGCGGCGCACCGGGGTGGGCAGCGCGTTCTCGGTGGTGCGCGACGGGCGGACTTACGTGCTGTTCACGATGGCCGCGGGCGGCTCCGGGCTGACCACCGTGACCTCGTACTGGGCGTGCTCGCCCACCGGGCCCTGGCACGGCCCGACCCGGGACTTCAGCCCCGCCCTGCCCGACGGCCAGGTCGCCGCGTACAACCCGCAGACGCATCCGGAGCTGAGCGGGCGGGGGCGGCTGGTGCTCAGCTACGACGTCAACTGGCTGGAGACGACGGGCGCCGCGGCGAACCTCAGCCGGAACGTGGCCCTGTACCGACCGCGATTCGTGACCCTGCGGCTGGCGGCCCCGCGCTGACCTCCGGGTCCTTCGAACGCCGTTTCGCGATCACCGCGCAGACCATGAGCTGCATCTGGTGGAAGAGCATCAGCGGCAGCACGGCCAGCGAGGCGTGCGCGCCGAACAGGACGCTCGCCATGGGCAGTCCGGCGGCGAGGGACTTCTTGGAACCGGCGAACTGGATGGCGACGCGGTCCCCGCGGTCGAAGCCGAGGGCCTTGGCGCCGTACCAGGTCAGCAGGAGCATCACGGCGAGCAGGACGGCCTCGACGGCGAGCAGCACGGCCAGCCGGGCGGGGCTGACCCGCTGCCAGACGCCCTCGACCATGCCGGCGCTGAACGCGGTGTAGACGACCAGCAGGATCGACCCGCGGTCGACCAGGCCGAGGACCTGCCGGTGCCGGGCGAGGAAGCCGCCGATCCAGCGGCGCAGCAGCTGCCCGGCCAGGAACGGCACCAGCAGTTGCAGCACGATCTTCACGAGGGAGTCGGTGGAGAAGCCGCCGCCGCTGTTGCCGAGCAGGCTCGCCGCGAGCAGCGGGGTGGCGAGGATGCCGACCAGGGAGGAGAAGGAGCCGGCACAGATCGCGGCGGGCACGTTGCCGCGGGCGATGGAGGTGAACGCGATCGAGGACTGGACGGTGGAGGGGACCAGGGTGAGGAAGAGCAGTCCCTGGTAGAGGGGGTCGGTCAGCACCGGGGCCAGTCCGCGGGCGGCCAGGCCCAGCAGCGGGAAGACCAGGAAGGTGCAGGCCAGGATGGTGAGGTGGAGGCGCCAGTGGCGCAGCCCGTCCAGGGCCTCACGGGTGGAGAGCCGGGCGCCGTAGAGGAAGAACAGCAGGGCGACGGCGGCCGTGGAGGCGCCGGAGGCGACCTCGGCGCCGGTGCCGCGCGCCGGGAACAGCGCGGCCAGGCCGACCGTCCCCAGCAGCAGGAGGATGTAGGGGTCGACCGGCATCCTTCGCGGCCGTCGCAGGCGTTTCACTGTGCTCCACCACTCGCTGTACGTCCGTAGTCACGGGCACGTGCGTGCCCTCTCCATCGTCCTCCCCGGCCCCTCGATCGGGAATCCGGCATACCACTCTGACTGTCATCACGTTCCGCGATAACGTGGCGGTGTGTACGACCCTTCCCAGCTGCGGACGTTCCTGGCGGTGGCCCAGACGCTGAGCTTCACCGGGGCCGCCCGGCGGCTCGGGCTGCGCCAGTCGACGGTCAGCCAGCACGTACGGCGCCTGGAGGACGCGACGGGCCGGCAGCTCTTCGTCCGCGACACCCACTCCGTGGAGCTGACCGAGGACGGCGAGGCCATGCTCGGCTTCGCCCGCCGCATCCTGGAGGTCCACGAGCAGGCGTCGGCCTTCTTCACCGGCACCCGGCTGCGCGGCCGGCTGCGCTTCGGCGCCTCGGAGGACTTCGTCCTGACCCGGCTGCCGGAGATCCTGGAGGGCTTCCGGTACGAGCATCCGGAGGTCGACCTGGAGCTGACGGTGGAGCTCTCGGGCACCCTGCACGAGCAGCTGGCCGCCGGGAAGCTGGACCTGGTCCTGGCCAAGCGCCGCCCGGAGGACCCGCGGGGCGAGCCGGTCTGGAACGACCGGCTGGTGTGGATCGGCGCGGAGCGGCTGCGTCTGGACGCGGACCGGCCGGTGCCGCTGATCGTCTACCCGCCGCCGGGCATCACCCGCGCCCTCGCCCTGGAGGCGCTGGAGCGCCAGGGCCGCCAGTGGCGGATCGTGTGCACCAGCGGCAGCCTCAACGGCCTGGTCGCGGCGGCCCGCGCCGGGCTGGGCGTGATGGCGCACTCCCGGGGGCTGATCCCGCCGGGCCTGGTGCGGATGCCGGACCGCTCGGGGCTGCCGGAGCTGGGCCGGGTGGATTTCGTCCTGGTCCACGGCCCCCGTCCGACGGGCTCCCAGTCGGCCGCGCGGGCCCTCGCGGCGGCGGTCCTGGCGGGCGGCGAGCGGCTGCACCGGCGCTGAGAACGCGTCGTACAGATTCCGTGGAGATTGCGGCCCGGAAACTTACTCAACCGTCAGGTTTGTGTCCGACCCCGCCCCATGTGAGCGCATTTCCACTCACTGACCTGTGCGAACTCACGTCCCGCGCACCTTCCGCACCCTGCCGTGCGGTGGGACGGTGGGGTAGCTTTCACGGCGCCGTGCGGAGCGACACCAGGAGCGGGGAGCGGGGTTTGCGCGAGTTCACCAACCCTCCGTTGGCGTTGGCACCGCCGGTGGGCGGACTGGCCGACGTGGTGTTCCGGCATGCCCACGAGGACCCGGCCCATGTCGCGCTCGGCCGCAAGGACGACGCCGGCCGGTGGCGGGACGTGACCTCGGCGGAGTTCCGCGACGAGGTGCTGGCCCTCGCCAAGGGGCTGCTCGCCCGGGGCGTCCGGTTCGGCGACCGGGTCGCGATCATGTCCCGCACCCGCTACGAGTGGACGCTCTTCGACTTCGCCCTGTGGACGATCGGCGCCCAGGTGGTGCCCGTCTACCCGACCTCGTCGGCCGAGCAGTGCTTCTGGATGCTGCACGACGCGGAGGTCACGGCGGCGGTCGTCGAGCACGAGGACCACGCGATGACCATCGCCACGGTCATCGACCGGCTCCCCCGGCTGCGCGAGCTGTGGCAGCTCGACGCGGGCTGCGTGCCCGAGCTGTACGACGCGGGCGCCCACCTCGACGACGAGACCGTGCACCGGCACCGCAGAGCCGTCACCCCGGACTCGGTGGCGACCGTCATCTACACCTCCGGCACCACGGGCCGCCCCAAGGGCTGCGTCCTCACCCACGGCAACTTCATGTACGAGGCGGACACGGTCATCGAGCGCTGGCAGCCGGTGTTCCACTCCAGGAAGGGCGACGAGGCGGCGACCCTGCTCTTCCTGCCGCTCGCCCATGTCTTCGGCCGGATGGTGCAGGTCGCCGCGGTCCGCGGGGGCGTGCGCTTCGGCCACCAGCCGCAGATGAACGCGGCCGCACTGCTGCCCGACCTCGCCGCGTTCCGGCCGACGTTCTTCCTCGCGGTGCCGTACATCTTCGAGAAGGTCTTCAACGCCGCCCGCCGCAAGGCCGAGAAGGAGGGCCGCTCCGGCGCCTTCGAGAAGGCCGTCGAGGTCGCGGTGAAGTACGCGGACGCGATGGAGGCCAGGGCGTGGGGCATCGGGCCCGGCCCCTCGGCGGGGCTGCGGATGCAGCACCAGCTCTTCGACAAGCTCGTCTACGCCAAGATGCGGGCCGCGATGGGCGGGCGCATCCGGCACGCGATGTCCGGCGGCTCGGCCATGGACCGACGGCTCGGCCTGTTCTTCGCCGGCGCCGGGGTGCACATCTACGAGGGCTACGGACTGACCGAGTCGACCGCCGCCGCCACCGCCAACCCGCCCGAACTCACCCGCTACGGCAGCGTCGGGCAGCCCGTCCCCGGCGTGACCGTGCACATCGCGGACGACGGGGAGGTCTGGCTGAACGGCGGCAACGTCTTCCAGGGCTACCTCAACAACCCCAAGGCCACCGACGAGACCCTGCACGACGGCTGGCTGGCCACCGGCGACCTCGGCTCCCTCGACGAGGACGGCTATCTGACCATCACCGGGCGCAAGAAGGAGATCCTGGTGACCTCGGGCGGCAAGAGCGTCTCGCCCGGGCCGCTGGAGGAGCGGGTGCGCGACCATCCGCTGGTCGCCCAGTGCATCGTCGTCGGCAACGACCGCCCCTACGTGGCGGCCCTGGTCACCCTGGACCAGGAGGCCGTGGAGCACTGGCTGGGCATGCGGGACAAGCCGCGCATGGACCCGGCCCGGCTGGTGCACGACGCCGACCTGGAGGCGGAGGTGCGGCGGGCCGTGGTGGCCGCCAACACGCAGGTCTCCCAGGCCGAGTCGATCCGTACCTTCCGCATCCTGGCCCAGCCGTTCACCGAGGAGCACGGACTGCTCACCCCGTCGCTGAAGCTCAAGCGCCGGGCGATCGAGAAGGCGTACTCGGGCGAGGTGGAGGCGCTGTACCAGGCGTGAGCGGTCGGCGCGGGGGCGCTTCGGATTCGGCGATCAGGAATGCATCGGGGCCCGTGATCGTTGACGATGGAGGTACCACACCTGACGACAACCGTAAGGATCAAGAGCTCGTGAGCAGCAAGGTCCCCCAGATCACCCTCAACAACGGCGTCGAGATGCCCCAGCTGGGTTTCGGTGTCTGGCAGGTGCCGGACGACGAGGCCGAGCAGGCGGTCGCCACGGCGCTGGAGGCCGGGTACCGCAGCATCGACACAGCGGCGATCTACGGCAACGAGGAGGGCACCGGCAAGGCCATCACCACCTCCGGCGTCCCGCGCGAGGACGTCTTCGTCACCACCAAGCTCTGGAACGCCGACCAGGGGTACGACGCCACCCTGCGCGCCTTCGACACCTCGCTGGGCAAGCTCGGCCTGGACTACGTCGACCTGTACCTCATCCACTGGCCGCTGCCAGCGAAGGACACCTACGTCGACACCTACAAGGCGTTCGAGAAGCTGCTCGCCGACGGCCGGGCCAAGGCCGTCGGCGTGTCCAACTTCCTTCCCGAGCACCTGGAGCGGCTGACCGGGGAGACCTCCGTCATCCCGGCCGTCAACCAGATCGAGCTCCACCCGCACCTTCAGCAGCACGCCTCCCGCGAGCTGCACGCGCGGCTCGGCATCGCCACCGAGGCGTGGTCGCCGCTGGGCCAGGGCAAGGGCCTGCTGGAGGTTCCGGCGATCGTGGCCATCGCCCAGAAGCACAACCGCACCCCGGCCCAGATCGTGCTGCGCTGGCACCTCCAGCTCGGCAACGTGGTGATCCCCAAGTCGGTCACGCCGTCCCGCATCCGGGAGAACATCGACGTCTTCGACTTCAGCCTGGACACCGAGGACCTCGCGGCGATCAGCGCCCTCAACGAGGACCGCCGGATCGGCCCGAACCCGGCGACGTTCGACGTCGTCTGAGCCCGTCACGGAAGCGGGCGGCCCTTCCTCAAGGGCCGCCCGCTTCCACTCGGTTGGGCCGTACGACCTCAGTTGGGCTGCCCGACCGGCCGTACGACGACTGTGTTGACGTCGACTCCCTCGGGCTGCCGGATCGCCCAGACCACCGAGTCGGCGATCTGGTCGGCGGTGAGCAGATGACCGGGCGGCAGGCTGCCGTAGTTGTCCCAGAACGGGGTCTCGGTGCGGCCCGGCGCGATCAGGGTCACGCCGACGCCCCACTGCGTCACCTCGCGGCGGGTGTTCTCGGCGAGCCCGGTCACCGCCCACTTGGTCGCGCCGTAGAGGTTGCCCGGCCCGTGCACGAAGCCGGCGACACTGCCCACCAGCACGATCCGGCCCCGGGTCTCCTTGAGGGCGTCGATGGAGGCCCTGATGAGCAGGGCGGGTGCGAGGACGTTGGTGAGGATCATCTCCCGCCAGCCCGCCGGGTCGCCCTCGGCGACCGTGTCGTGCGTGGCCACACCGGCGTTGGCGACGACCGTGTCGATCCGCCCGAACTCCTTCAGCGTGGCCTCGACGGCCGCCTCGACCCGGGCGTGGTCGGCGGCGTCCCCCTGAAGGGTCAACAGCCCCTCGGGATGGCCGAGTTCGGCGGCGAAGCCGCGCAGCCGCGCCTCGCCCCGGCCGGTGACGGCCACCCGGTGCCCGGCGTCGAGCAGTTGACGGGCGACCGCGGCGCCGATGCCGCTGCCGCCGCCGGTGATGAGCGCGACCGGAGAGTCGGTCATGGTTACCCCCTGTTTCTACGGGCACCGGGATCCCCGGTGCCGCAGGGGAGTTCATCAGTTCGAGCACTCTCGAAGTCAAGCCCGGCCACCGGTGGGGTCCGGTCGCGTCAGGCGGGGCGGATCGCGGTGTGCACGGTGCGGGCGGCCAGGACGAAGAGGTCGGCCCGGTGGTGGACGCTCGCCTTGTCGTCCGGGTCGACGAGCCGGTCGAGCGTGGCCCGGTCCTCGGCGTCGAGCTCGTCGCCGAACATCTCCCGGAAGCGGCCGAAGGTGGCCGCGGCGACGGCCCGGGCCCGGTCGGGCGCGGGGGCGGGCAGGTCGAGCAGGAAGGTCCGGGTGCCGGTGGGCCGCAGCCCGGCCGCCGACATCATGGCCCGCCAGTCCTCCGGCACCGCCACCCCGTCGGGGAGGTCGGCGCGCATCCGGGCGAACCGGTCCTCGTGCACCGCGTCGAGCCGCGCCTGGAGGCCCGGGCGGCCGATGCCGAAGTCGCGCGGCAGGAAGCGGGTGGGCAGGCCGCCCTCGACCAGGGCGAGCGTGCCGCCCACGGCCAGTCGCTCGGCGCAGGCCGCGACGGCCGCCTGCTGGTCGCCGAGGTGGTGCAGGCTGTTGCTGGCCCAGATCAGATCGGCGGGATAGTCCAGGTCGGCCATGACGTCGGGGAGTTCACCGGTCAGCGTGGAGAAGCGGTCGGCGACCCCGAGCCGCTCCGCGCGGGCGCGGGCCAGCTCCAGCAGCGGTGCGGAGCCGTCGACGGCGACGACCCGGGCGCCGGGGAAGGCGTCGGCGAGCATGCAGGAGACAACCCCGGGTCCGCTGCCGGCGTCGACGACCAGGCCCGGTGCGCTCTGCTTGCCGCCCAGCCAGGCGAGCGCGTGCTCGTGCAGCGGCGTGTACAGCTCGGCCTGGGTCTGCAGGTACTCGGCCAGCTCGGACCAGTCGACGTCGGCGGGGCCGTGGTCGTGGTGGTGCTCGTGCGTCCGCCCGTGTACATGCTCGTGATCGTGATCGTGCGCCATGGTGGCCAGCCTCTCCTCCGGGTGCGGCCAGCGTGCGCCGACGCACCGGAGAAAGGCAAACACCGTTGCCGAATCCGCAAAGGCGACCGTCGCCGGGGCCCGGTTCGCACCGGGCCCCGGCGGGATCAGCCGCTTACGACAGCGGCGGGTAGGCGTTCTGCATCAGCTGCTGGAACTGGGCGGAGAACCAGTGACCGGACAGCGGGGCGTTCGGCAGGGAGCCGGACAGGTTGTTGCCGTTGCGCGGGTTGCCGGTGTACGTCGGGTCGCACATCCGGTCGAAGCCCTTGCCCTCGTCGTTGTCGATCTCCTGGCTCGCGCCGTCGGACTCACCCGGCGGCTTCATCCAGACGTAGGCGTCGATCCCGGTGGCCGGGCTGGCCTGCGGCCGCTCTCCGAGACCCGCTCCGGACTGGTTGCACCAGTTGCCGATGTGGAGGCGGCGGTCGTAGCGGCCACCGTCGACATAGGTGTCCACGCTGGTCGTGGCGCCGGGCCCGGCGGGCCGGGCGGAGCCGCCCCAGCCGTTGCGGGAGGTGTCGATCAGCATGCCGATGTTGGTGTTGAAGCCGACCGAGACCAGCTGGTTGCGGAAGCCCTGGGCGAAGGACTGCTCGTCCACGTACCGGTTCCAGTCGACCCACTTCGACTCGCGGACGGACTTGCCGGCCACGGAGTCGTTGATGGTGAAGTTGTTCTCCTTCAGGGCGCTGTAGTTGGCCGTGTTGGTGATGAAGCCGTGCACGTCGTTGACGGTGGCGCCCTCGGCGCTCGCCGCCTCCTTGAACAGCTGGGCGGACGGGGCGAAGTTGTCGTCCCAGCCGATCCAGCCGTGGTGGCCGGCGTCCACGTAGTTGTAGACGTTGGGCACGTCGCCGAGCTCGCTCAGCGCGTAGCCGACGCCCTTGACGTAGTTGCCGTTGGCCTTCATCACGTCGCACTGCGGGGTGGCGGTGGGCCGGCTGCCGGTGTTGGTGACGAGGTTGGGCAGCGAGTCGATCTCGACGGTGGTGACGATCCGCAGCGAGGCGTACTTGGGGTCGGCGAGGATCGCGGCGATCGGGTCGATGTACTCGGTCTTGTACCGGCCGATCTCGGTCGGGCCGAGTTCACCGTTGGAGGCGAGGGCGGCGCAGTCCCGGCCCGGCAGGTTGTAGATCACCAGCTGGACGACGAGTTCGCCGCTGCCCTTCTGGGTCAGGGCCGTGTCGAGGTGGTCGCGCAGGCCCATGCCGCCGTTGACGCCGTTGATGGCGGCGATCCGGTCCAGCCACACACCGGTGGGCTGACTGGAGATGCGGCTGCCGCCCGGCTCGGCGGCGGCCTTCGCCGACCACTCCGGGTTCACATAGACCTTGGCCCCGGAGTACGGGTTGTCCACGCGGGTTCCGGTGCCCGGGTCCGGGTCGGGGTCGGTGCCGCCACCGCCGTCGTCGACGTTGCAGGTCACACCGTCCAGCGTGAAGGTGGCCGGGATCGCGTTGGTGCCGCTGTAGGTGCCCTGGAAGCCGAAGCTGACCGAACCGCCGGTGCCGAGGCTGCCGTTGTAGGACTCGTTGACCGCGGTGACGGCCGCGCCGCTCTGGGTGATCCGGGCGTTCCAGCCGTTGGTGACCCGCTGGTTGCCGGCGTAGGACCACTTCACGTTCCAACCGCTCTTGGCGGCGCCGTTGTTGGTGACCGTGACGGCGGCGGTGAAGCCGGTGCCCCACTGGTTCTGGATCTGGTAGTCGACGGTGCACGGTACGGCCGCGGTGCCGATCTCGTCGGGCACGGCGGCGAGCGCCGTCCCGGAGGCCCCGGCGACCAGCGCCAGGGCGGCGAGCATCGCAGTTCTGGTACGACTCATGAGTGCGGGTTCCTTCTCGGTGAGAGGGGGTTGTCCGTTCAGGGCGCGCAGGTGTTCACGCGGCCCGATGCCGTACGACGTGGGGTTCCGTCGTAAGAGCCGTGCGGGGCGGGACCCGTGGAGCGGTCCCGGGTGTGCGGGGTCCGGCCCGGAGGGGCGGGGCCGCGACGGGGGCGAGCCAGGAGTTCGGACAGCTC
Organism: Streptomyces sp. NPDC000983; assembly: GCF_040299205.1. Taxonomy (NCBI): domain Bacteria; kingdom Bacillati; phylum Actinomycetota; class Actinomycetes; order Kitasatosporales; family Streptomycetaceae; genus Streptomyces; species Streptomyces sp. NPDC000983. The sequence continues at coordinate 81,199 of NZ_JBEPBM010000006.1, forward strand.
TTGTCCACACCGGAGTTGACGGGGTGGGCATGCCGTGCCGCGGCCGGGGTGCCGGTGGGGTCACCGGGCCGGGACGTCGGCCGTGGACCGACGTCGTCCGAGGTGTCGAGCCCGCCGGCCGGGACCATGTACCCGGGGCCGGCCGGTTCGTCCTCGAAGGTGTGCGCCACCGACGCCCAGGACGTCTTCACCGCCGTCCGGGCGACGGGCAGGCCGGTGTCCCGCCGCCCGGTGGCGAAGTGCTCCACCGGGTGGACGGGTACGGCTTCCGACGCCGGGACAGCCGAAATGGTCATGCTCGTGACAAGATCGACCGCTTCGGCGGCGGTTAAAAGTACTGAACGCGGGGGGTGTCGCATGAGCGACTCCTTGCAGATCAGACACGTCGCGACGGACGCGTCGACTGATGGAACCGCTCCCACTGGTGTCACCGAAGTTAGCGCCAAGTGACGGTAAAGGACAGAGGAGTTGCTGACTTTTACTCAAACGACCACGTCGAACATTTTCGACTCTTCAAGCATCTTGACCCCCCGGACCCTCTTCCTCACTATGGGAGCGCTCCCACTGGTTCAAGCCTTGACTTCTCCGAGCCGCAAGGAGGAACCAGCACATGCAGCCCCCTCCCCGGAGGCGAAGAGCGCTACGGCGTGCCTGGACAGCCGTCGTCGCCGCTCTGGCGCTTCCGATCACCCTGCTCGCGACCGGTACCACCCCTGCTCAGGCGGCGCCGCTGCAGTGCAGCGTCGACTACAAGACGAACGACTGGGGATCCGGCTTCACCGCGGATCTGACCATCACCAACCGCGGTACGGACGTGATCGACGGCTGGACGCTGACCTACGCCTACTCGGGCAACCAGAAGCTCAGCAACGGCTGGAACGGCACCTGGTCGCAGTCGGGCCAGGGCATCACGGTGAAGAACGCCTCGTACAACGGCAGGATCGCGGCCGGCGCCGCGGTCTCCACCGGGGCGCAGTTCAGCTACAGCGGCACCAACGCCGCGCCCAGCTCCTTCGCGGTCAACGGCACCACCTGCGCCGGCGCCCACCAGCCGCCGATCACGGTGCTGACCAGCCCGGCCGCGGGCGCCGTCTACTCGCAGGGTGACGCGGTGCCGCTCGCGGCCACCGCCGCCGCGGCCGACAACGCCACCATCAGCAAGGTGGAGTTCTACGACGACACCACGCTGCTGGGCACGGACACGAGCGCGCCCTACTCGCTCTCCGTCTCAAGTTTGACCGTGGGCAGTCATTCCTTGCTGGCGAAGGCGTACGACAGCCTCGGCGCGTCCGCGGAGTCCACGCCGGTCGGCATCACGGTCGCCTCGGGTCCCGCCGTGGTGGCCTCCACCAACCAACTCGCCGTCCAGCAGGGCGAGTCGGGCACCTACGACCTGAAGCTGTCGACCCAGCCCTCGGCCAACGTGACCGTCACCACCGCGCGGACCGGCGGCAATTCGGGTCTGTCGGTGACCGGCGGCGCCTCGCTCACCTTCACGCCGTCGAACTGGAACACCACGCAGCGCGTGACCATCACGGCGGCCGCCTCCGGCACCGGCGCGGCGACCTTCGAGTCGACCGCGAACGGACACGCCAAGGCCGCGGTGACCGTGACCCAGATCGAGGCGTCGGGCGAGTACGACGCCCGGTTCCTGGAGCTGTACGGGAAGATCACCAACCCGGCGAACGGCTACTTCTCCCCCGAGGGCATCCCCTACCACTCGGTCGAGACGCTGATCGTGGAGGCCCCGGACCACGGCCACGAGACCACCTCGGAGGCGTACAGCTACCTCCTGTGGCTCCAGGCGATGTACGGCAAGGTCACGGGTGACTGGACCAGGTTCAACGGGGCCTGGGAGATCATGGAGAAGTACATGATCCCCACCCACGCGGACCAGCCGACCAACTCCTTCTACAACGCCTCCAAGCCCGCGACCTACGCGCCCGAGCTGGACACCCCGAACGAGTACCCGGCCAAGCTCGACGCCTCGGTGTCGGTCGGCCCGGACCCGATCGCGGCCGAGCTGAAGAGCGCGTACGGCACGGACGACGTGTACGCCATGCACTGGCTCCAGGACGTGGACAACGTCTACGGCTACGGCAACTCGCCGGGCAAGTGCGAGGCGGGCCCCTCGGACACCGGTCCGTCGTACATCAACACCTTCCAGCGCGGCGCGCAGGAGTCGGTGTGGGAGACGGTGCCGCAGCCGACCTGCGACGCCTTCAAGTACGGCGGCAAGAACGGCTATCTGGACCTGTTCACCGGTGACGCGTCCTACGCCAAGCAGTGGAAGTTCACCAACGCCCCGGACGCCGACGCGCGTGCGGTGCAGGCCGCCTACTGGGCGGACAAGTGGGCCGACGCGCAGGGCAAGGGCGGCGAGATCTCCGCGACCGTCGCCAAGGCCGCGAAGATGGGCGACTACCTGCGCTACGCCATGTACGACAAGTACTTCAAGAAGGTCGGCAACTGCGTGGGTCCGTCCGCCTGTCCGGCCGGCACCGGCAAGGACTCCTCGCACTACCTGCTCTCCTGGTACTTCGCCTGGGGCGGCGCGACCGACACCTCGGCGGGCTGGGCCTGGCGCATCGGCTCCAGCCACGCGCACGGCGGCTACCAGAACCCGATGGCCGCGTACGCGCTCGCCAGTTACGCCGACCTGAAGCCCAAGTCGGCGACGGGGCAGGCGGACTGGGCGAAGTCCCTGGAGCGGCAGATCGAGTTCTACCGCTGGCTGCAGTCGGCCGAGGGCGGCATCGCCGGCGGGGCGACCAACAGCTGGGCGGGCCGGTACGCGACCCCGCCGAGCGGCAAGTCGACCTTCTACGGCATGTACTACGACCAGCAGCCCGTCTACCACGACCCGCCCTCGAACCAGTGGTTCGGCTTCCAGGCGTGGTCGATGGAGCGGGTGGCGGAGTACTACCAGCAGACGGGGAACGCGGCCGCCAAGACGGTCCTCGACAAGTGGGTCGACTGGGCGCTGGACCACACCACGGTCAACCCGGACGGCACCTATCTGATCCCCTCGACGCTCCAGTGGTCGGGCCAGCCCGACACCTGGAACGCCACGAGCCCCGGCTCCAACGCGGGACTCCATGTCACCGTCGCCGACTACACCAACGACGTCGGTGTGGCCGCCGCGTACGCCAAGACCCTGACGTACTACGCGGACCGCTCCGGTGACACCGAGGCGGCGAGCACGGCGAAGGCGCTGCTGGACGGCATGTGGGACAACCACCAGGACGCCCTCGGGATCGCCGTCCCGGAGAACCGCGCCGACTACAACCGCTTCGACGACCCGGTCTACGTGCCGAGCGGCTGGACCGGGACGATGCCGAACGGCGACACGATCAACGCGTCGTCGACGTTCGAGTCGATCCGTTCCTTCTACGAGGACGACCCGGCCTGGTCGAAGATCGAGTCCTATCTGGCGGGCGGCGCGGTGCCGTCCTTCACGTACCACCGGTTCTGGGCGCAGGCGGACATCGCCCTCGCCATGGGTTCGTACGCGGAGCTGCTCGAGTAACCAGCCCCCGCCCGGCGCTCACCGGCGCCCGAACGGCTCCGCGTACGTGGTCCCGCCACCTGACCGGCGGGACCGGACGGCCGGGCGGTCCCCTCCCGCACGGGGGACCGCCCGGCCCCTCTCGCACCGTCGAGAAAGCGCTTACCCCGCTCTCCCCGGCAATCCCCCTGTACGCCCACCCCACCCCGAAAGGACTCCCCGTGCGAAGAACCCGCATCCTCACGGCCGTCCTGGCGCTGGCGGCCGGACTGCTCGCGGGCACCCCGCCCGCCCTGGCCGCCGAGCCCGCCGAGCCCGCCGAGCCCGCCGCTCAGGCCGTGTCGATCACGGCCGACACCTACACCTGGAAGAACGCCCGGATCGACGGCGGCGGATTCGTCCCCGGCATCGTCTTCAACCGCAGCGAGGCCGACCTCGCCTACGCCCGCACCGACATCGGCGGCGCCTACCGCTGGGTGCAGTCCTCGAAGACCTGGACGCCGCTGCTGGACTCGGTCGGCTGGGACGACTGGGGCCACACCGGCGTGGTCAGCCTCGCCTCCGACTCGGTGGACCCCAACCGGGTCTACGCGGCCGTCGGCACCTACACCAACAGCTGGGACCCGGGCAACGGCGCCGTGCTGCGCTCCGCCGACCGGGGCGCCACCTGGCAGAAGGCGAACCTGCCGTTCAAGCTCGGCGGCAACATGCCGGGCCGGGGCATGGGCGAGCGGCTCGCGGTCGACCCGAACCGCAACAGCGTGCTGTACCTGGGCGCGCCGAGCGGCAAGGGTCTGTGGCGGTCGACGGACTCCGGGGCCTCCTGGTCGCAGGTGACGAACTTCCCCAACGTCGGCAACTACGCCCAGGATCCGAGCGACACCAGCGGCTACGCCTCCGACAACCAGGGCATCGTCTGGGTCACCTTCGACGAGTCCACCGGCAGCGCGGGCAGCGCGACCCGGACGGTGTACGTGGGGGTCGCCGACAAGGACAACGCGGTGTACCGCTCGACGGACGCGGGCGCGACCTGGACCCGGCTGGCCGGGCAGCCCACCGGCTACCTGGCCCACAAGGGTGTCCTGGACGCGGAGAACGGCCAGCTGTACCTGTCGTACAGCGACAAGGGCGGCCCGTACGACGGCGGCAAGGGCCAGTTGTGGCGGTACACCACGGCGACGGGCGCCTGGACGAACATCAGCCCGGTGGCGGAGGCCGACACCTACTACGGCTTCAGCGGGCTCACCGTGGACCGGCAGGATCCGGGCACGGTGATGGCGACGGCGTACAGCTCCTGGTGGCCGGACACCCAGATCTTCCGGTCCACCGACTCCGGCGCCACCTGGACGAAGGCGTGGGACTACACCTCGTACCCCAACCGCTCCAACCGCTACACCATGGACGTCTCCTCGTCCCCGTGGCTGACCTGGAACGCCAATCCGGCGCCGCCCGAGCAGACACCGAAGCTCGGCTGGATGACCGAGGCGCTGGAGATCGACCCGTTCGACTCCGACCGGATGATGTACGGCACGGGCGCGACGGTCTACGGCACCGAGAACCTGACCAACTGGGACTCCGGGAGCACCTTCGCCATCAAGCCGATGGTGCAGGGGCTGGAGGAGACGGCAGTCAACGACCTGGCCTCTCCCCCCTCGGGCGCGCCGCTGCTGAGCGCCCTCGGTGACATCGGCGGCTTCCGGCACACGGACCTGACCAAGGTGCCGGCGATGATGTACACCCAGCCGAACTTCACCTCCACCACCAGTCTGGACTTCGCGGAGTCCAACCCGAACACGGTGGTCCGGGCCGGGAACCTCGACTCGGGCCCGCACATCGCGTTCTCCACGGACAACGGCGCCAACTGGTTCGCGGGCACCGACCCCTCGGGCGTCAGCGGCGGCGGCACGGTCGCCGCGGCGGCCGACGGCAGCCGCTTCGTGTGGAGCCCGCAGGGCGCGGGGGTCCACCACACCACCGGGTTCGGCACCTCGTGGTCGGCGTCGACGGGTATCCCGGCGGGCGCGGTCGTGGAGTCCGACCGGGTCGACCCGAAGGTCTTCTACGGCTTCAAGTCCGGCAAGTTCTACGTCAGTTCGGACGGCGGGGCGACCTTCACCGCCTCGGCCGCGACCGGGCTGCCGAGCGGCGACAGCGTCCGCTTCAAGGCTCTGCCCGGCGTCAAGGGCGATGTCTGGCTGGCGGGCGGGGCGACCGACGGCGCGTACGGGCTGTGGCACTCCACCGACGGCGGGGCGAGCTTCACCAAGCTCTCGGGCGTCGACCAGGCCGACACCATCGGCTTCGGCAAGGCGGCGCCGAACGCCTCCTACCAGACGCTGTACACCAGCGCGAAGATCGGCGGGGTGCGCGGCGTCTTCCGCTCCACCGACAAGGGTGCGACCTGGACCCGCATCAACGACGACGCCCACCAGTGGGGCTGGACGGGCGCGGCGATCACCGGCGACCCGAGGGTCTACGGCCGCGTCTACGTCGCCACGAACGGCCGGGGCGTCATCTACGGCGACTCCTCCGACGGGGGCGGCACCGATCCCGGTCCCGACCCGACGCCGACCGGCGCCTGCGCGGTGACGTACCGGATCACCAACCAGTGGCAGGGCGGCTTCCAGGCGGACGTGCAGCTGACCAACACCGGTTCCGCCGCCTGGTCCGGCTGGACGCTGAACTGGTCCTTCCCCAGCGGTCAGACCATCGGCCAGATCTGGAACGCCGAGCGCACCCAGTCGGGCGCGGCGGTCACGGCGAAGAACGTCGGCTGGAACGCCAACGTGGCGGCGGGCGCCTCGGTGAGCTTCGGCTTCACCGGCACATGGTCGGGCACGAACGGAAAACCGACCGCGTTCAAGGCCGGCGACCAGAACTGCGCGGTGAGCTGAGCCGGAACGGTTCGAGGGGCGCGTGCCGCGGGGCGGCGCGCGCCCTTCGCCGTGCCGGTCGGGGCACGGGCAGCCGCATGGCCTCCCGTGGGGAGCCGGGAGGTGCGGCGGGCCGACGCGGCGGGGCCCGGGTGGGGCCTCACCTGGGGAAGGGTGGGCCCGCGCGATCAACGATGCACCAGATTTCGGCCACTGGATAGATGCGTGACCGAAAACCGCGTCAGCCTCCTCTCGGGCCCCGGACACACGATCGCCCCGGTCTCCGTGCGGAGGCCGGGGCGAGGTGCGCGGTGCGCGGGACTCAGGGGGTGTAGACCGAGGGCCGGGGGGCCGTCGCCATGCCGTTGCCGAGGAAGAAGCTCGGGTGCGGGGGCTGGTTGTAGGCGGTGTTCTGCCAGGCCAGGCCCGTGCGGTACATCGTGTCGTGGAGCAGGGTGGTGATCTTGGTGTTCGTCTCGTACGGGGTCGAGTAGATTCTCAGGGCCGTGTTGTCGGTGGTGGGCCAGATGACCTCCTCGCGCCAGTCGCCGAGGATGTCGCCGGCCAGCGACGGGGTCGCCTTGGTGCCGTTGTTGGAGTGGACCGAGGACGCGGTCAGCAGCCGGGTGTCCGAGGAGGTGCCGTACTTGTCGATCCGGGTGCCGTCCAGGAGTTCGCGGACGGTGTCGCCGTCCCACCAGGACAGGAAGTTCACCGAGGACGGTTCGCGGCCCTTGGTGGCGCCGGACTCGTCCCGGACGGATGTGTCCGAGGCCGACCAGACCTCGGCGCCGTCGTTCCCGGCCCACACGTCACCGGCGACGCCGCGGCCGTTGTCGCAGCAGGCGGAGAGCTTCCAGCGGACCGCCCCGTTGGCGGGGTTGAGGTACAGCTCGGCGGGTTGCGAGGAGGACTCGGAGACCTTGAAGTACTCCAGGCCCGCACTCGACGGGTCGAGGTCGCCGAGGTGCTGGGCGTCGCCGTGGCCGGTCTTCGCGGTCCACAGGCCGGCGCCGTTGTCGTCGATGGCCATGGAGCCGTAGACGATCTCGTCCCTGCCGTCGTTGTCGACGTCGCCGACGGACAGGCTGTGCGAGCCCTGGCCGTCGTAGCCCTTGCCGGAGTTGGTGGAGGAGTTGGTGTCGAAGGTCCAGCGCCGGGTGAAGGCCCCGCCGCGCCAGTCCCAGGCCGCCACCACGGTCCGGGTGTAGTAGCCGCGCGCCATGATCAGCGAGGGGCGGGAGCCGTCCAGGTAGGCGGTGCCCGCCAGGAAGCGGTCGACCCGGTTGCCGTAGGAGTCGCCCCAGGAGGACACCGTGCCGCGCGCCGGGACGTAGTCGACGGTGCCCATCGCCCGGCCCGTCTGCCCGTTGAACATGGTCAGGTACTCGGGGCCGGAGAGCACATAGCCGCTGGAGTTGCGGTAGTCGGCCGAGGAGTTGCCGATGACCGCCCCCGTGCCGTCGACGGTGGCGTCGGCGGTCTTCATGGCGACCTCCGCCTTCCGGTCGCCGTCGTAGTCGTAGACCTGGAACTGCGTGTAGTGGGCGCCGGAGCGGATGTTGCGGCCGAGGTCGATCCGCCACAGCCGGGTGCCGTCGAGCTTGATGCCGTCGACGATGGTGTTGCCGGTGTAGCCGGACTGGGAGTTGTCCTTGGCGTTGGTGGGCTGCCACTTCAGCACCAGGTCGACGGCGCCGTCGCCGTCGAGGTCGCCGACGGAGGCGTCGTTGGCCTCGTAGGTGAAGGCCACCCCGTCGGGTGTGGTGCCGCCGGACGGCGGGGAGACGGGGACGTCCTTGTATCCGCCGCGGAACTGGATCGCGTGGACGGAGTCGCCCTGTTCCACACCGCCCACGACCGCGCGGACCGTGTAGTCGGCGGTGGCGGGGGCGCCGGAGTGGAAGTAGTTGGTGGAGCCGGTCACCGGGGTCGAGTTGACCTTGGTGCCGGCGCGGTAGACGTTGAAGGAGACGCTGTCGGGGTCGGTACCGAGCCAGCGCCAGCTGACCAGGTTGCCGCTGCCGGTGTAGACGCTGACCACGCCCCGGTCGAGGGCCTCGACCTGGCGTGCGGTGGCGGCCTCGGCGGTGCCGGCGCCGCCGAGCGCGGTCAGGCCGGCGCCGAGGAGAGCGGCCGCCGCGCCGAGCGCGGACAGCACGATGCGGTGCCTGCGGGGTCTGCGGTGCGGGTGCGGGTGCGGGTGCTGCACGAGACGTACCTCCCGGGAGGACGGACGGATTCCGTTACCCCTCAGTGGCCGCCGTCCGCCGCGAAGTTGCCGTACTTCTCGGCCAGTTCGCGGACGGTCCGGGCGATCATCGCGCGCAGTGCGGCCGGCCGGAGCACCTCGACGTCCGCGCCCAGACGCAGGAACTCCCCGTGGGCGTGGTCGACGGACTCGATGGGGACGACGGCCCGGGTCCAGCCGTCCGGTTCGGTGCCGAGCGTCCGGGCCCGGGGCAGGGTCCGTCCGGGTGCCAGCCTCACCTCGGCCTCGTCGCGGTGCAGACGGGCGAGGAAGTCCCGCTGGTACGCCGTCCAGTGGGCGACCAGGTCGAAGTCCGGCGGACGCTCGAACTCCTCGTCGCAGGGCAGCAGTTCGAGGATCTGGTCGACGCGGAAGGTACGCGGCCCCGGTCCCGCGACGACGTACCAGCGGCCCGCCTTGAGGACCAGGCCGTACGGTTCGAGCCGACGCTCCACGTCGGTGGGTTCGCGCCAGCGGCGGTAACGCACCTTCAGGACCCGGTTGTTCCACACCGCGCCGGCGACCGCCGGGAGGAACGGGGTCTCGTCGGCGTCGGTGTACCAGCCGGGCGCGTCGAGGTGGAAGCGGGCGCTGATCCGGTCGGCCGGCGCCGGGAGCGCGGCCCGCACCTTCAGCTCGGCGGCGGCGAGCAGCGGGCCGAGGCCCAGTTCGGCGGCGGGCCCGGGCACACCCGCGAGGAACAGCGCCTCGGCCTCGTCGGCGGTCAGCCCGGTGAGCCGGGTGCGGTAGCCGTCCAGCAGCCGGTAGCCGCCGGCGTGCCCGGCGTCGCCGTACAGGGGCACTCCGGCCGCGCCCAGCGCCTCCATGTCCCGGTAGACCGTGCGCACGGAGACCTCCAGCTCCTCGGCGAGCCGGGCGGCGGTCATCCGGCCCCGGGTCTGGAGCAGCAGCAGGATCGAGACGAGACGGCTGGACTTCACTGACAGAGGATGTCAGTGAAGCGGTCCTAACGTCACGCCATGCCCTTCACGGAGAAACTGCTGACCGTGCCGCCGCCCATCGAGGTGGCGGGCCGCCGGATCAAGCGCTACCACGTCACCGCCGACCCCGACGGCATCGCCCCGGAGGTGGCCCGGGCGGCGTACGCGTTCCTGCCGGAGCTGCTGCCGGAGCCCGACGGCACGCCCGCGGCGACCTTCGTCGTACTGCACCGCGGCGGCGACGACGGCGCCTACCTCAACGCCTACAGCTGGGTGTGGGACAACGTGCTGCACTTCCGGGGCGGGGCGGCGGGCCAGCCGGTGCTCGGCTGCCCGGACCGGGACCCGGCTCACTTCGTGGCGCCCGGCATGCCGTGGATCGGCTGCGTCTGGGAGCTGCCGCCGATCCAGCACGAACGGGACGCCTGGGTACGGCACATGCTGGCCCCCGAGACCCCCGACCTGGAGGCCTACCTGGCGGACTCCCTGCCCGAGGGAACGACGGGGGACCGGCGATGAGCGGCGCGCGCGACCTGCGGCTCCCTGCCCGCAGGAACCAAGAGGACCCGCCGATGAACACCGCGCACGCCTTCGGCCTCCGGCCCGACGGAACCACGGGGGACCGCCCATGAGTACCCCGCACGACTTCGACTTCCTGCACGGCGAGTGGGAGGTCCGCCACCGTCGCCGCACCGCCTTCCTCGACCCGAACAGTGCGTGGGAGGAGTTCCCGAGCACCAGTCGCTGTCTGCCGCTGTTCGACGGCGCCGCGAACGTCGACGAGATCGACATGCCGCATCTGGGCTACAAGGGGCTCACCCTGCGCCTGTTCGACGTGGAGACGCGGCAGTGGTCCCTGAACTGGGCTGCGAGCAGCAGCGGCAGGCTGTTCCCGCCGGTCACCGGCGGCTTCGAGGGCGGCCGCGGGGAGTTCCACGGCACCGACACCTACGCCGGCGAGGACGTACTGGTCCGGTTCGTGTGGTCGGGGATCTCCGCGACCACGGCCCGCTGGGAGCAGGCGTTCTCCACCGACGGCGGGGCCGGCTGGCTGATCAACTGGGTCATGGAGTTCACCCGGGCCTGTGGAAGGCCCGCAGGCTGAACACCGGGTCGGGGCGGCGGCGGTCGGGGTCGGGGAGCGCCTCCAGAGCGGCGGCGAAGTCCTCGGTGAGGGGGGCGCCCGGGGGCAGCTGGGTGAACCAGCCGCGCCGCAGGTCGGCCGCGGTGCCACGGGGGCTGCGCCCCTGGCCGAGGCCGGTGAAGGAGGCGCGGCCCGCCGGGCGCAGGCCGTGCTCGGCGGCGCGGGCCTCGACCCGGGCCGCCGCGTCCGGTGCCGCCCGGCGGGGGCGCGGTTCCAGTACGGCGTCTATGTCGCTGCCGACGTCGTGGGAGGCGGCCTTGTCGACGGTGGTCACATAGACCCCGCCCGGCCGCAGCACCCGGGCGCACTCGGCGACGACGGCGCCCATGTCGTCGCCGCGGTCCAGCAGATGCAGCAGCCACACGCTGGTCACCGCGTCGAACGAGGCGTCCGGGAAGGGCAGCCGACGGCTGTCGGCGAGCACCACGGCGCCGGGCAGCCGGGCGGCGGCCATCCGGGCCATGGCGTGGGTGAGGTCGGCGCCGGTGACCCGCAGGCCGGGGCGGGCGGCGGCGAGCCGCCGGGTGACGATGCCGGTGCCGCAGGCGACGTCGAGGAGGCGGCGGGCGCCGTGCGGGATCAGCCCGAGGACGGCCCCGGCCGCCGCCTCGGCGCGGGGCTCGCCGCCGCGGGAGGCGTCGTAGACGTCGGCTTCCTTGTCGTAGTCGAGCACGGGTCCCTCACTCGGCCCCGTGTCCCGCGGCGATCCCCTCCACACGGCGGGCCAGCTCGAAGTCCTTCTCGGTGACCGCGCCGCCCGCGCTGTGCGTGTTCACGGTGAGGGAGACGGTGTTGTAGCCGAGGACGAGGTCGGAGTGGTGGTCGAGCTCGTCCTGCACCCGGGCGACGTGGACCACCAGCGCGGCGGCCGCGAAGTGGGAGGGGAGCCGGTAGACGCGGGCGATGCGGTCCCCGTCGAGCGACCAGCCCGGCAGTTCGGCGAGGCGCTCCTCGATCTCCTTGTGCGACAGCGGTTCAACGGCCATGCACGGCTCCTCGGGTGGCTGCGGGCTTCCTCCCAGCGTGCCACAACCGGCCCGCCGAAGCCCTGGTCAGCAGGGGGGTTTCCCGCGGGTGGCGGCTCTTCGTCTACGGTCGTCGTATGACCGTCACCTCCGCCGACCGCGGCGTCGGCCCCCTGCTGCGTGCCTGGCGGACCCGGCGCCGGGTGAGTCAGCTGGAGCTGGCCCTGCGCGCCGACTCCTCGGCCCGGCACATCAGCTTCATCGAGACCGGCCGCTCCCGGCCGAGCGAGGAGATGGTGCTGCGGCTCGCCGAGCACCTGGAGGTGCCGGTCAGGGAGCGCAACGCCCTTCTCCTGGCGGCGGGTTACGCCCCGCGCTACCGGGAGACGCCGCTGGACGACCCGGCGCTGGACGCCGTGCGCACCGGCATGGAGCGGCTGATCCAGGGCTACGAGCCGTACCCGGCGATCGTGGTGGACGCCAGGTACGACGTCCTCGCGGCCAACCGGGGCATCCTGATGCTGCTGGACGGCATACCCGACCACCTCCTCGCCCCGCCGCTGAACGCGATGCGGCTGACCCTGCACCCGGAAGGGCTCGCACCGCGCATCCGCAACCTGCGCGAGTGGCGGGGGCACCTGCTGGAGCAGATGCGGAGGCAGATCGCCCTGCACCGCTCCGAACCGCTGCGCGCGCTGTACGAGGAGGTGGCGGCGTACCCGGTGCCCGAGGAGGACGACGAGGGCACGGACGGGGAACCGGCCGAGCCGGTGGCGTACTTCGCGCTGCCGCTGCGGATCGAGCACGCGGGCCGGACGCTGTCCTTCGTCTCCTCCATCTCCACGTTCAACACGCCGATGGACGTGACCGTGGCCGAGCTGGCCATCGAGACGCTGCTCCCGGCCGACCCGGCGACGGTCAAGTACCTTCAGTCCATGCTGCCCTGACGGGCTTTCAGCGCGATGTGCTGGAGGGCGGCGAAGCCGGCCACGGTGAGCGCCTGGAGCACCGTCCACACCGCGCCGGCCGCCGTGGGCGACAGCCACACGGCCAGGGCCAGCAGACTCAGGCCGGCCCAGGCGAAGTTGGCCTCGATCACGATCCGCACCCCGAGCGCGGCCGGCCGGGCCCGGGCGGCGAGCAGGCCGACGGCGCCCGCGTAGACGGCGAGGAAGACGCCGAGGGCGAGCAGCAGCCCCCGGTCGACGCCGAGGAGCCGCCCGAGCGGGCCGGAGGCGGCCAGGTAGGCGAGGGCGTTGGCGCCGGTCACGGCGGCGTCCAGGACCAGGAACCGGCGCAGCGCGGTCCGCGGGTCGGAAGTACGGGCGAGCGCGGTGAGCTGGGTCGCGGACATGGGATCCCTCCGTCGGGTCGGGAGTACGGCAGCGGAACCCGGGGCCCGGATCGGAGTGCGCCGACCCGGAACCCGGTGACCCGACTTTCGCGCACCCGGCCCGACCTGGTCGATTACCTCCCGGGTCATGGCGGGCACGGACAGTGGCGAGCGACTCACCCTCGAACAGGTGAGCCGGGAAGCGGAACGTGGCACACTGCACGGGTACTTCGGCGCGTAGGGGAGGGCGTGGCGTGAGTGAGCGGCGGCCTGCGCCGACCGTGGGCCAGGTGGTACTCGGCAAACGGTTGCAGGAACTGCGGGAGGCGGCCGGGCTCAAGCGCGAGGAGGCCGCGAAGGTCCTGCGCGTGGCCTCGGCGACGGTACGGCGGATGGAGATGGCCGAGGTCTCCCTGAAGATCCCCTACGTGCAGGTGCTGCTGGACACCTACGGGGTGGCCGAGCAGGAGGCGACGGCGTTCGTGTCGCTGGCCGAGGAGGCGAACCAGCCGGGCTGGTGGCAGCGCTACCACGACGTGCTGCCGGACTGGTTCAGCCTGTACGTGAGCCTCGAGGGCGCCGCGCGGATGATCCGCTCCTACGAACCGCACTTCGTGCCGGGCCTGTTGCAGACCGAGGAGTACGCGCGGGCCGTGCTGGAGGCCGGGACGATCGGGCAGACGGGGCCGGAGAGCATCGAGCGCCATGTGGCGCTGCGCATGGAGCGGCAGAACCTGCTGGAGCGGCCGGACCGCCCGCACCTGTGGGTGATCATGGACGAGACGGTGCTGCGGCGGCCGGTGAGCGACCACCACTCGGTGATGCGCGGGCAGCTCGACAGGCTCCTGGAGATCGCCGAGATGGAGCGGCTCACGCTCCAGATCGCGGAGTTCGCGCGCGGCCCCCACCCGGGCACCTACGCGCCGTTCACGCTGTTCCGGTTCGCCGAGCCCGAACTGCCGGACATGGTCTTCACCGAGTACCTGACCGGCGCCCTGTACCTGGACTCCCGTACCGAGGTCGCGGCCCATCTGGAGGTGCTGGACCACATGTCCACCAGTGCCGCCTCCGCCGACCGCACCAGGAAGCTCCTGCGGGACCGGCGCGCGGACTTCTAGGCGCCGGCGCCCACTCCCCCTCCCCTGACCCGTACGGGCGCCGTCAGCGGGTGCGCTCCCCCGCTCCGCCCTAGGTTCGAAAGCACGGGCCAGCAAGGGAGCGCATGTGACGGACACCCGGACTCCGCCCACCGAGCCCGGTGCGGCGCTGCTGACGGCCGGACGGTTCTTCCGGCCCGGCACGACCGCCCCCGACCTGCACAGCATCGGCCTGGTCGGAGGCCGGGAGGCCGACGCCTTCTACCGCGACCGCTGGAGCCACGACAAGGTCGTGAACTCCACGCACGGGGTGAACTGCACCGGTTCGTGCCGCTGGAAGGTGTACGTCAAGGACGGCATCATCACCTGGGAGACCCAGGAGACGGACTACCCGAGCGTCGGCCCCGACCGGCCCGAGTACGAGCCCCGGGGCTGTCCCCGCGGGGCCGCCTTCTCCTGGTACACCTACTCGCCCACCCGGGTGCGCCACCCGTACGTACGGGGCGTGCTGCTGGAGCTGTACCGGGAGGCCAAAGCGCGGCTGAAGGACCCCGTGCTGGCCTGGGCCGACATCCAGGACGACCCCGAGCGCCGGCGCCGCTACCAGCGGGCCCGCGGCAAGGGCGGCCTGGTGCGGGCGAGCTGGGACGAGGCCGTGGAGATCGTGGCCGCCGCGCACGTCCACACCATCAGGACGTACGGCCCGGACCGGATCGCCGGGTTCTCCCCCATCCCCGCGATGTCGATGGTGTCGCACGCGGCGGGCGCCCGCTTCCACTCCCTGATCGGCGCCCCCATGCTGTCGTTCTACGACTGGTACGCGGACCTGCCCGTCGCCTCCCCGCAGGTCTTCGGCGACCAGACCGACGTCCCCGAGTCGGGCGACTGGTGGGACGCGGCGTACCTGATGATGTGGGGCTCGAACGTCCCCGTCACCCGTACCCCGGACGCGCACTGGATGGCGGAGGCCCGCTACCGGGGCCAGAAGGTCGTCGTGGTCGCCCCCGACTACGCCGACAACGCCAAGTTCGCCGACGAGTGGCTGCACCCGCACCCCGGCACGGACGGGGCGCTGGCCCTGGCGATGGGGCATGTGGTCCTCAAGGAGTTCTTCGTCGACCGCCGGACGCCGTTCTTCACCGACTACGTCAAGCGCTTCACCGACCTGCCGTTCCTGGTGTCGCTCACCGAACGGGACGGCGCGTACGTGCCGGGGAAGTTCCTGCGCGCCGCCGACCTGGGCATGCGCGGGGAGGGCGCGGAGTGGAAGACGGTCGTCCTGGACGAGGTGACCGGCCGCGCGGTCGTCCCGAAGGGCTCGCTGGGCTTCCGCTGGACGGAGTCCGGCCGGGGCGACTGGAACCTCGACCTCGGGGACATCGACCCGCGGCTGAGTCTGCACGGCGAGGCGGTCTCGACCGGGGTGGAGGTGCTGCTGCCCCGCTTCGACACCGAGGGCGGACCGCACGGACAGGGCCGCGGCGAGGTGCTGCGCCGGGGTGTCCCCGCCACCCGTCTCGGCGGGGCGGACGGGCCGCTGGTGACGACGGTGTTCGACCTGCTGCTCGCCCAGTACGGGGTGTCCCGGGCGAGGCTGCCCGGTGACTGGCCGGCCTCCTACGAGGACGCCGGATCACCCGGCACGCCCGCCTGGCAGGAGGCGCACACCTCCGTCCCCGCGGACCGGTGCGTACGGATCGCCCGGGAGTTCGCCCGCACCGCCGAGCGGTCCGAGGGCCGCTGCATGATCCTGATGGGCGCCGGGACGAACCACTGGTTCCACTCCGAGACGATCTACCGCGCCTTCCTCGCCCTGCTCCAGCTCACCGGCTGCCAGGGCCGCAACGGCGGCGGCTGGGCGCACTACGTGGGGCAGGAGAAGTGCCGCCCGTCGACCGGCTGGGCGACCCTGGCCGCCGCCTCCGACTGGTCCCGCCCGCCCCGCCAGATGATCGGCACCGCCTACTGGTTCCTCAACACCGACCAGTGGCGCTACGACCGGTTCGGCGCGGACGTCCTCGCCTCGCCGCTCGGCGAGGGCCGGTTCACCGGGATGACGGGCGCGGACTGTCTGGCGCTGTCGGCGCGCGCGGGGTGGATGCCGTCGTATCCGACCTTCGACCGCAATCCGCTACGGCTCGGCGAGGCGTTCGGCGATCCGGTGGCCCGGGCGGTGGCCGAACTGCGGGCGGGCACCCTGAAGTTCGCCTGCGAGGACCCCGACGCGCCGGAGAACTGGCCGCGGGTGCTCACCCTGTGGCGGGCCAACCTGCTGGGCTCGTCGGCGAAGGGCGCGGAGTACTTCACCAAGCACCTGCTGGGCACCCAGTCCTCGCTGCGCGCCGAGGAGGCGGCGCCCGGTGAGCGGCCGCGTGACGTGACCTGGCGGCCGGAGGCCCCCGAGGGGAAGCTCGACCTGCTGCTGTCGCTGGACTTCCGGCAGACCTCCTCCACCCTGCTCTCCGACGTCGTCCTCCCCGCCGCGACCTGGTACGAGAAGCACGACCTGTCCAGCACGGACATGCACCCCTATGTGCACTCCTTCACCCCGGCCGTCGACCCGCCCTGGCAGGCACGGACCGACTTCGACACCTTCAAGGCGCTCGCCGAGCGGCTGAGCGAACTCGCCGAGGGCCATCTGGGGGTGTGCAAGGACCTGGTGGCCACCCCGCTCCAGCACGACACCCCGGGCGAGACCGCGCAGCCCGGCGGCGTCGTACGGGACTGGCGGCGCGGCGAGTGCGACCCCGTGCCCGGCGCCACGATGCCGAACCTGACCGTGGTGGAGCGCGACTACACCCTGATCGGCGCGAAGTTCTCGGCCCTCGGGCCCCTCGTGGAGGAGCTGGGACTGCCCGCCAAGGGCATCGTGCTGAAGCCGGACGACGAGGTGGAGCACCTGCGCCGGCTCAACGGCGCCTCCGCCGAGGGCCGTCCGCTGCTGGACACGGCGGTGAAGGCCGCCAACACGATCCTCGCCCTCTCCGGCACCACCAACGGCCGCCTGGCCACCCAGGGTTTCCGCACCCTGGAGGCGCGGACCGGGCGGGAGATGGCGCATCTGGCCGCCGAGCACGAGGGCCGGCGCGTCACCTACGCCGACACCCAGGCGGCCCCGCAGCCGGTGATCACCTCGCCGGAGTGGTCGGGCAGCGAGTCCGGCGGGCGCCGCTACACGGCGTTCACGCTCAACACCGAGCAGCTCAAGCCCTGGCACACCCTCACCGGGCGCCAGCACTTCTTCCTGGACCACGACTGGATCCACGAGCTGGGCGAGGCGCTGCCGGTGTACCGGCCGCCGCTGGACATGCACCGGCTGTTCGGCGAACCGCGCCTCGGGCCGGACGGGGGCGCGGAGGTGACGGTCCGTTACCTCACTCCGCACAACAAGTGGTCCATCCACTCCGAGTACCAGGACAACCTGTTCATGCTGGCGCTCTCCCGGGGCGGCCAGAACATCTGGATGTCGCCCGTGGACGCGGAGGCGATCGGCGTCGGGGACGACGACTGGGTCGAGGCCGTGAACCGCAACGGTGTGGTCGTGGCCCGCGCGGTCGTCTCGCACCGGATGCCGGCCGGCACCGTGTACATGCACCACGCGCAGGAGCGCACGGTGAACGTGCCGAAGGCCGAGGCGACGGGCATGCGCGGGGGCATCCACAACTCCCTGACCCGGCTGATCCTCAAACCGTCCCATCTCATCGGCGGCTACGCCCAGCTGTCGTGGGCGTTCAACTACCTGGGCCCGACGGGCAACCAGCGCGACGAGGTGACGGTGATCCGCCGCCGCGCCCAGGAGGTCGAGTACTGATGCGTCCGATGGCCCAGATCGCCATGGTGATGAACCTCGACAAGTGCATCGGCTGCCACACCTGTTCGGTCACCTGCAAACAGGCGTGGACCAACCGGCAGGGCATGGAGTACGTCTGGTTCAACAACGTCGAGACCCGTCCCGGCCAGGGCTATCCGCGCCGCTACGAGGACCAGGAGCGCTGGCGCGGCGGCTGGGAGCTGAACCGGCGGGGCGCGCTGAGACTGAAGTCGGGCGGACGGCTGCGCAAGCTCGCGGGGATCTTCTCCAATCCCCGGCTGCCCGAGCTGAAGGACTACTACGAGCCGTGGACGTACGAGTACCGCAACCTCACCGACGCCCCGCTCGGCGACGACTATCCGGTGGCCCGGCCGGTCTCCCAGATCGACGGCAAGCCGATGAAGATCGAGTGGTCCTCGAACTGGGACGACAACCTCGCGGGCGCCCCCGCCTACGGCGACCTCGACCCGATGGTGGAGCGCACCCGCAGACAGGCGTCGGACGCGGTGCGGTTCGAGTTCGAGCAGACCTTCATGTTCTATCTGCCGCGCATCTGCGAGCACTGCCTCAACCCGTCCTGTGTGGCCTCGTGTCCCTCGGGCGCGATGTACAAGCGGGCGGAGGACGGCATCGTCCTGGTGGACCAGGACGGGTGCCGGGGCTGGCGGATGTGTGTGACGGGATGCCCGTACAAGAAGGTGTACTTCAACCATCGCACCGGCAAGGCGGAGAAGTGCACGCTGTGCTATCCGCGGATCGAGGTCGGTCTGCCGACGGTGTGCTCGGAGACCTGTGTGGGGCGGCTGCGCTATCTCGGCGTGGTGCTCTACGACGCCGACCGGGTGACGGCCGCGGCCTCCGTCGAGGACGACAAGGCGCTGTACGAGGCGCAGTTGGGGGTCTTCCTCGATCCGGAGGACGCCGAGGTGCGGCGGGCCGCGGAGGCGGCGGGGATCCCGCACGACTGGGTGGAGGCGGCCCGCCGCTCGCCGGTGCACGCGCTGATCAGCAGGTACCGGGTGGCGCTGCCGCTGCATCCGGAGTACCGCACGATGCCGATGGTCTGGTACATCCCGCCGCTGTCGCCGGTGGTGGACGCGCTGACCGGGACCGGGCACGACGGCGAGGACGCGGGCAACCTGTTCGGCGCGATCGACACCCTGCGCATCCCGCTGGAGTACCTCGCCGAGGTGTTCACCGCCGGTGACGTCGGCCCGGTGCGGGCCTCGCTGGAGAAGCTCGCGGCGATGCGCGCGCACATGCGCGCCCTCAACCTGGGCGAGAGCCCCGATCCCTCGGTCCCCGCGGCCGTGGGGATGACACCCGGGGAGATCGAGGCGATGTACCGGCTGCTGGCCGTCGCCAAGTACGAGGACCGGTACGTGATCCCGACCGCCGCCGTCGGCGACGCGCGACGCCTTGAGGAGTCCGCGCTGCCCGACGGGTGCAGCCTCGACTACGAAGGCGGGCCCGGCGCGGGCGGCGACGGCCCGTTCGGCCAGGACTCGGGGCGCAAACGGCTGCCGCTGGTGTCGGTGGAGAACTTCCACGCCCTGCGCAGACGCCAGACCACGGACGACGCGGAGGAGACCTGATGCCCTCGGATGCAGTGTTCTACCAGGCGGCGGCGCTCTGCCTGACCTATCCCGACGACGACTTCCGCGCCCGGCTGCCGCTGCTGCGCGAAGCCGCCCCGCAGCTGCGGGAGTTCACCGACCACGCGGCGGCCACCGACGCCGGGGAGCTCCAGGCGCACTATGTGCAGGTCTTCGACTTCAAGAACCGGCACAGCCTGTACCTGAGTTGGTGGCAGGACGGGGACACCCGGCGGCGCGGGATGTCGCTGGTCCGCTTCAAGGACCTCTACCGGGCGCACGGACTGGAGTTCAGCGGGGAGGAACTGCCCGACTTCCTGCCCGCGGTACTGGAGTTCACCTCCCGCACCGGTGACACCGCGCTGCTGGTGGAGCACCGGGCCGCGCTGGAGCAACTGCGCACCCGGCTGACCGACTTCGGCACGCCGTACGCGTCCGTCCTCGACGCGGTGTGCGCCACGCTGCCGCCCGCACGCGCCGGGGCCCGCCGATGACCACACTCCTGTGGGGTGTCCTGCCCTACGTCGTCATCACCCTGCTGGTGGCCGGCCTGATCTGGCGCCACCGCTACGACAAGTACGGCTGGACCAGCCGCTCCTCGCAGCTGTACGAGTCGCGGCTGCTGAACGTCGCCTCGCCCGCCTTCCACTACGGCATCCTCTTCGTGCTGGCCGGACATGTCGTCGGGCTGTTCGTCCCTCAGTCGTGGACGAGCGGCCTGGGCGTGAGCGAGCACACCTACCACCTGTTCTCCCTGTACGGCGGCACCGCGGCCGGCGTCCTCACGGTCGCCGGGATCGCCCTGCTGGTCTACCGCCGCCGCACCCGGTCGCCGGTGTTCCGGGCCACCACCCGCAACGACAAGCTGATGTACCTGGTGCTGGTCGCCGCGATCGTGATGGGCATGGTCGCCAAGCTGACCCACACCTCGGGCGACGGTTACGACTACCGTGACTCCATCGCCCCTTGGACGCGCAGTCTGTTCACCCTCAGCCCCGACATCGACCGGATGAGCGGCGTCCCGGTGCTGTACCAGGTGCACGCGGTGATCGGCATGGTGCTGATCGCGCTGGTGCCGTACACCCGGCTGGTGCACATGTTCAGCGCGCCGGTGCAGTACCTGTTCCGCCCGTACGTGGTCTACCGCAGCCGGGATCCGCGGCAGTTGGGGCCTCGGCCGGAGCGCCGGGGCTGGGAGTCGACTCCCCGGTAGGGGTCAGGCGGCGCCGTCCGCGCGGCCCGGTCCGTCGTCGACGATCTCCGCGTCGACCACGCCGTCGGCGTCCGGTGGCGCGGCCGGGTCACCGGCGTCCTCCGTCGGGGGCCGGCCGGCCCGGGCGTACAGGGCCTGCCCCAGCTTCTGGCTGACGGTGGCGAGCCGCTCGACGCCGGCCCGCAACTCGCCCGTGGCGGCGTTGCGTTCCAGGAGCCCCTTCAGGTCGGTGATCGCGGCGTCCACCTCGGCCCGGGTCTGATCGGGCACGGTGTCCTCGACGCCGGGGTTCTCGCGGAGGAACCTCTCGGTCTGGTAGAGGAGTTGCTCGGCCCGGTTGCGGGTCTCGGCGGCCTCGCGCAGGCCCCGGTCCTCCTCGGCGTACCGTTCGGCCTCGCGGACCATGCGGTCGATGTCGTCCTTGGCCAGGGCGGACCCTCCGGTGACGGTCATCCGCTGTTCCCGGCCGGTGGCCAGGTCCTTGGCGGAGACGTGGGTGATGCCGTCGGCGTCGATGTCGAACGCGACCTCGATCTGGGGGACGCCCCGGGGCGCGGGCGGCAGCCCGGCGAGGTCGAAGAGCCGAGCTTCCTGTTGTGGGCGGCGATCTCCCGCTCGCCCTGGAAGACCTGGATGCCCACCGAGCGCTGGTTGTCGGCGGCCGTGGTGAAGATCTCCGAACGGCGGGTGGGGATCGTGGTGTTGCGTTCGATGAGCCTGGTCATCACGCCGCCCTTGGTCTCGATGCCGAGGGACAGCGGGGTGACGTCGAGGAGCAGCACGTCCTTGACGTCGCCACGGATCACGCCGGCCTGGAGGGCGGCGCCCAGGGCCACCACCTCGTCGGGGTTCACCCCCTTGTGCGGGTCCCGGCCGGTCAGCTGTTTGACCAGGTCGGTGACGGCGGGCATCCGGGTGGAGCCGCCGACCAGGATCACATGGTCGACCGCGGCGAGTTCGATCCCGGCGTCCCTGACCGCCTGGTGGAAGGGGGTCGTGCAGCGGTCCAGCAGATCGGCGGTCAGCTCCTGGAAGCGGGCCCGGCTCAGCGTCTCGTCGAGGTGCAGCGGACCCTCGGCGGAGGCGGTGATGTAGGGCAGGTTGACGGTGGTCTCCGAGGAGCCGGACAGCTCGGTCTTGGCCTTCTCGGCTCCCTCGCGCAGCCGTTGCAGCGCCATCCGGTCGCGGCCGAGGTCGATGCCGTGCCGCGCCCTGAACCGCTGCACCAGGTGCTCCACGACCCGCTGGTCCCAGTCGTCGCCGCCCAGACGGGTGTCGCCGTTGGTGGCCTTGACCTCGATGACGCCGTCGCCGATCTCCAGCAGGGAGACGTCGAAGGTGCCGCCGCCGAGGTCGAAGACCAGCACGGTCTGCTCCTCGCCCCGGTCCAGTCCGTAGGCGAGGGCGGCGGCGGTCGGCTCGTTGACGATGCGCAGCACGTTCAGGCCGGCGATCTCCCCGGCCTCCTTGGTGGCCTGCCGCTGTGCGTCGTCGAAGTAGGCGGGCACGGTGATCACGGCGTCGGTGACGTCCTCGCCGAGGTAGGCCTCGGCGTCCCGCTTCAGTTTCTGCAGCACCCGGGCGGAGAGTTCCTGGGCCCGGTAGCGGGTGCCGTCGATCGAGCCCTCCGGCGGGAAGCGCCAGCCGGTGTCCCCCATGTGGCGCTTGACCGAGCGGGCGGTGCGGTCGACGTTGGTGACCGCCTGCCGTTTGGCGACCTCGCCGACGAGCACCTCGCCGTTCTTGGCGAACGCCACCACCGACGGGGTGGTCCGCGCCCCCTCCGCGTTGGCGACGACCGTGGGCTCGCCGCCCTCCAGCACGGCGACCACGGAGTTCGTGGTTCCGAGATCGATACCGACCGCACGTCCCATCGCTGTCCCCTTCCGCCCGGGCACGTCCCGGACTCCAGCACGCAACCCGGGCGGGCCGTTGTCAATGGGGCGGGGGTCCGGCGCGGGGGCGCGGGCTCAGCCGGTCACGCGCTCCGGCTCGCGGGGCTCGCCGCGCAGCGCCACGGCGCGCCGGGGCCGGTCGGTGATCAGGACGTCGACGCGGGGGTGGTCGAGGAAGGTCCGCATCAGGGTGTCGTCGTTGACGGTCCAGACCATGGTGAACAGTCCGTGCCGGGTGGCCTCCCGCAGCACGCTCGCGCGGGCGAGCCGCTGGTTGACCGCGACCCCGTCGGCTCCGCAGGCCCGTACCCGGCGCAGGGGCAGCAGCTCGCTGAGCCGGGTTCCGGGCAGCCGGGCCCAGCCGATCTCGCCGCGGTCGCGGCCCAGCGACAGGGCGGTGCGCACCCCGGGGAAGGCGCGGGAGATCTCCGCGACGGAACGGTCCTCCAGGGTGGTGGCGACGAACCCGTCGGTGCCGAGCAGGGCGACCGCGCGGTCGATGATCTCGCGCTCGTGGCCGATCTCCTTGAGGTCGAGGTGGCCGATGAGCTTGCCCGCGATCAGCGCCATGACCTCGTCGACGACCGGCACCGGGTATCCGGCCCGTTCGCTCAGCTCGGCATGGGTGATCGTCGACAGCGGTGGTCCGGTGTGGCCGGCGCGTGAGTCGTGGTAGACGACGAGGACCCCGTCGGCCGTCCGCCGGATGTCGAACTCGACGTACTCGGCCCCGCTGAGCAGTGCGTCCTCGTACGCCTCCCAGGTGGCGGCGCCGGAGTTCTCGGAGCCGCCGCGGTGGGCGGAGACGGCGGGTCGTAGGGGCATGGGCGGTCAACTCCCTGATGAGGTACGGGGCGCGGGCACCGGTGCGGGCGGCGGGTTCGCGGAGAGCAGGGTGCCCGGGCGGCGGCCGACCCTCCGCAGCAGCAGGTATCCGGTGGCGGTGAGGACGACGAAGGGCAGCCAGGCCAGCGCGTACGCGGTGCCGTACCGGCCGAGGTCGAGGATGGAGCGGCCGCCGTCGACGTCGGTGGCGTTGACGCCGAAGAAGGCGAGCAGCAGGGTCGGCGGCAGGGCTATCAGGGTGGCCGCGGCGACCAGCGCGGAGACGATCCGGTTCTGGCGTTCGTCGCGTTCGGCGAGGGCCGCGTCCAGGGCGGCGGAGCGGGCGTTGATGACGGAGGTGAGCCGCTCCACCATGCGGGCGGAGTTGTCCAGGCTGTCGCGGACGCCGAGGGTGTCGCGCAGCGAGGACTGGAAGCCCTCGGTGAGCATCTCCGGGATCAGCAGGCTGTCGACGTACGCCTCCACCCCGAAGGCGAGGTCCAGTTGGAGTTCGTTGACGCCGTCGGAGAGCCGGGAGATCAGGGTGCGGACCTCGGAGGGCGAGTCGATGAGGGCCTGCTCGTTCTCCTTCATCATCGCGAAGGCCACGAGCCGGGTGCGCTGGAGCACGGCCAGCGCGGAGATCATGCCGAGGGCGACGACGGCCAGGCCGTTCTCGACGTGCGGGGCCCAGCCGGCCTGCACGGAGACGCCGCGGCCGTGCGCGGAGAGGGTGATGCCCTGGTTCTTGAGGTTGGGCGGCACACTGACGGCGAGCCTCTCGGCGGCGGGCATCTTGCCGCGGTAGATGATCCCGTTCAGCTGGGCGCGCCGGGCGGGTTCGTCGTCGTGGGCGAGCAGTTCCTCGCGTAACCGGCCACCGGGGTAGACGAGTTGGTGGACGTTCAGGCCGAAGGTGAGGGGTTCGGCGAGCCCCAGGCGTTCGCCCACGACCGCCAGCAGGGGGCGGTCGCCCAGGCGCAGGTGCTCCCGGTCGAAGCAGGTGGTGGCCAGCCAGGCGGCCACGTCGGCGGCATCGGTCTCGCCCGTGAACTCGCAGTCCAGGAGGAGGGTGGCGTCGCCGCGCGGGGTGGCCACGACGAGGAGGTCGACGGAGGCGAGGGCCAGTCCGCCGCCGTCGCCGGGCAGCCGCAGTTCGGCAGGGTCGGGGCGCTCGGTCAGGACGGGTACGGGCAACACGGCGCCGCCGGAGGCCAGATGGGGTTCGAAGCGGCCGAAGTGGAACCGGTCGACCAGGCCCTCCGGCGCGTCACCGGGCGGCCGGACCCGGCAGCCCAGGCTGAACAGCAGCAGTATGCGCGTGAGTTCCCGAGCAGCGGAGTCAAGCACCGGCGCACTGCCGGCGGTTCCCGTCACCATCGCGTTCCTTCCGAGTCATCGGCGTCCGTCTCCTACCCCGAACCGACCTCGCGCAGGCCGCCCCGGGTGGGCGACCTGCGCGAGCCGTGATCCGCGAAGCTCAGGCGAGCTTCGCGTCCAGGGTGATCGGAACGGCCTTCAGGGCCTGGCTGACCGGGCAGTTGGCCTTGGCGTTCTCGGCCGCGGCGAGGAAGCCGCTCTCGTCGAGACCGGGCACCTCGCCCTCCACGGTGAGGTGGATGCCGGTGATGCCCTCACCCGGCTGGAAGGTGACGTCGGCCGAGGTGACGAGCTTGGTGGGCGGGGTTCCGGCGCCGGCCAGTCCGTGCGAGAGCGCCATCGAGAAGCAGCTGGAGTGGGCGGCGGCGATGAGCTCCTCGGGGCTGGTCTTGCCGTTCGCCTGCTCGGCGCGCGACGGCCACGAGACCGCCTGCTGGCCGATGCCGGAGGAGTCGAAGGTGACGGTCCCGCTGCCCTCCAGAAGGTTGCCTTCCCAGACGGTGTGTGCGGAGCGCGTGGTGGCCACGGTGATTCCTTTCGAGTGTCCCGGCTTCGGGGTTACGGGGACATCCGATCACACTCCGGCTCAACTCACCCGGAAGACCGGCCCACGCGGGCTGAAGGGCAGCCGTGCTCCGCGCGGGATCAGGTAGGCGTGCTCGCGCCGCACCCGCAGGGTGTCGCACCAGCCGTCGGTGATCACCAGGACGGGTGCGCCGGGCGGGAAGTCGTCGGCGCGGTGCAGGAGATCGATGCCCGGCTGGAGGACGGTGCCGCCGCGGCCGTGCACCCGGACCCGCCCGGCGATCTCGGTGACCGGTACGTAGCCCGCGTCGTGCGGGGCCGCGTCGCAGAACACCACCCGGGCCGCCGGTACGTCACGGGCCCCGGCGTAGGAGGCGATGGCGCCGAGCGCCTTGCCGAGCAGGACCCGGTCCATGGAGCCGGAGGTGTCCAGGACGACGCCGAAGGTGCAGCGGGCGATCTCCTCGGGCGGGAAGTACCGTCCCGCGCGCGGGATGTCGGGGGTGGACGCCTGGCGGCGCGCGGGGCGGGAGTAGCTGCGCACCGGCTCGGGCCGGGGCACGAACTCGTCGAACCAGCGGGCCAGTCGGGCGTCCCAGGGCAGCGGGGGGTGGCTGAGCGCGCGGATCTCCTCGACCAGGCCGCCGGGCAGGAAGCCGCGTTCCTGCGACTGGTGCAGGTCCAGGCCCTGGTACAGGCCGCGCCGGTAGAACTCGTCGAGGTCGACGTAGTCGCCGGGCGGGCATAGCGGGGCGCCGAGGATGTCGCCGACGCCCTTGCCGCGCAGGGTGGACAGGCGCCGCATCCGGCGCAGGTCGCCGGCGATGCGGTCGTAGACCTCCTCGGCGGACAGGCCGGCGAGCGAGGCGTCGTGCAGCAGGCCCTCGGGCATGGTGCCGACGTCCATCTCGTTCAGCCAGCCGTTGATGACGTAGTCGCAGGCGACGTTGAAGAGGTAGGGGTCGCGGCCGCCGCAGCGGTCGCCGTGGCGCAGGGCGGCGTGCAGCATCTCGTGGGCGAGGACGAACCGCCACTCCTCGTCGTCCAGCACGACGAGCGGGTTGACGTAGATCTCGCCCGCCTCGGCGTTGACGGCGGCGACGGAGACGCCGTGGGCGCGGGCGAGTTCGGCGTCGGCGACCAGGGTGATGCCGGCCGCGACGCCGGCGAGCAGCGGGTAGGAGGTGAGGAACCAGTTCAGGGCGCGCTGCCAGGGGCGCTTGGGGGCGATGTCGCCGTCCAGGCTGTCGCGGCGGCCGCCGGCCATGTCCATCGCCGCGCTCACCGTGCGGGTGAGCGCGGTGGCGAAGGCGAGCTGGTGGTCGGGCGGGCTGCCGTACCAGCCGTGCCACTCCACCAGGTGCAGGTCGGGTTCGTCGCCGGCGGTGCCGCAGCGGGCGTAGGCGGCGGGGACGCCGTCGCGCCGCCAGCGCGCGGCGAGCTGTTCCTCGTCGCCGTCGGGGTAGGCGGTGGGCAGCTCCTCGGGGGTCCGGCCGATGGGGAAGCCGAGCAGGAAGCGGTTGACGACGGCGCAGCGGGCGGCGAGGTCGCAGGCGTCCGGCTGGGCGCGGGTGCCCTTGGCGGCGGGGACGTGGCCGAAGCCGAGGTGGAGGACGGCGTGCGCGAGGGCCCAGGCCCAGGCGGCCGGATCGGCCGTCCGGTCGGGGTGGACGTGCAGGGTGGCGTCGGAGCAGACGCGCACCAGGCCCTCGCGCGGGGCGAGTTCGCAGCTCTCCTGGCGGCAGACGTCGAACTCCACCGCGGCCAGCGCGGGGTTGGCCCGCACCAGCCGCATGCCCTCGGCGAACGCCTCCGCCGCGAGGTCCCGCTTCCGGGACCGGGTGCGGCTCACCGGCGGGCCTCCACCAGCCGCGGCATGTCCCGGGCCGCCTCGACGAGGAACCAGGCGGGCAGGACGGGGTTGCCGTCGGCGTCCGAGGCGATCACGGTCTGGGCGACCTCGACGGAGACCTCGGCGAGCTGCACCAGCAGCGACTTGGCGCGGTAGGCGGTCTGGCGGCCGTTCGCCGACATGTGCTCCTTGCTGGCGGGCAGTTCCTTGACCAGCCGGCCGCGGAAGGAGTCGGCGAGGTAGTAGAGCAGGTCGCGGTCGGCCGGGCCGCCGGGCCAGCGGGCGTCGCCCTTGATGATCGCCTCGATGCCGAACCGGCTGCGGACGATCTTGACGTAGCCGCAGAAGGCGCTCGCGTGGGCGGGGGTCAGCGTGCCGTGCGCGAGGACCTTGAGGGTCTCCTCGTCCAGGCCGGGGCCGAAGGAGTGCAGGGCGTCGGAGAGCATGTGCCAGGAGCGGGGCGTGGAGAACGGCTCCTCGGTCTTGGGCGGCTTGGACCACAGGTGGTCGGGCCGGTCGGTGAGGTGGTCCACCACCCAGGGGTGGATGCCGTTGCCGCCCGCCCAGGCCAGCCAGTCCTTGGGGGACGCCTCCAGATGGACATGGGTGAGCCGGTTGACCAGCGCGGAGGCGATCGGCCGGGCGAGGGCGTTGTCGGTGGCGCGGTTCCCGGCGCCGATGACGATGGACCCCGCGGGCAGCTCGTAGGAGCCGATCCGGCGGTCGAGGATCAGCGAGTAGAACGCCTTCTGCACATCCGGGGTGGCCGCGTTGAGTTCGTCGAGGAAGAGGCAGTACGGCTCGTCGCGGGCGATGGTCTCGGGCGGGCAGAACACCGACCGGCCGTCGCGGATCTGCGGCACGCCGATGAGGTCCTCGGGGGCGAGCTGGGTGCCGAGCAGGCTGACGCACTCCAGACCGAGCGAATCGGCGAAGTCCCGCACCAGGGAGGACTTCCCGATGCCGGGGGCGCCCCAGACGAAGACCGGCCGCACGGTGGCCAGGCCGAGGAGAAGTTCGGGCAGACGGGCGGGGGTGACGGTGACGGCAGCCTGCAACGCAGAGCCTTTCAAGGGTGTTCGAGCGAGTTCGACTGCCGAACAGTGTGGGCGGACCGCCCGCTCGTCGCACCCGGTTTTCAGGCCGCCCGCTCCTCCTCCGCCGTCGGCTCCACCGGCACCTGGGGGCCGTCGGACTCGCGCAGCCAGCGGCGCAGTACGCGGTGGACGTGCTCGGCGCCGACGAGTTCCGTGCCGTCCTCGGCCGGCGTGGACAGGGCGAGCGGGGACAGCAGGAAGGGCAGGCCCTGGGCGCCGCCGAGTCCGCCGTGGGAGCCGATCTGCTCCTCGAAGGCGAGGACCTCGCCGTCGGCGGGGTCGTACATCGAGTTGACCATGATGTCGGCGGTGTGCGGGAAGGTGTGGGTGCGCCGGACGGCGTCGGCGGCACCGGGGCCGAAGGGGGCGAGGGGTCCCGGGTCCCGGTCGAGCCGGTCCAGCGGGATCTCGGTGCCGAACGGGCCGAGTACGACGCCGCCGTGCCGCTCGCTGCGGACCAGCAGGAAGCCGATGCCCGGGTGGTTGGCGAGGGTGGTCAGCAGCGCGGGGTGGCGGGCGTCGATCTCCTCCTTGGTCATCCGGTGCGGGACGTCGGGGAAGGAGATCAGGCCGAGGTTGCCGGAGGCGAGGACGATCGGCTCCGAGTGGCGGTCCGGGCGGTGCCGCTCGTCGCGCGAGTCGCCGGGCATGCGCAGCGCGGCCCGTACGGCGGCGCGGGCCTCGGCCCCGCTGTGGGTGCGCCGGGCCCGGCGCGGCACGGGCAGCCCGCAGCCGGCCCGCACCAGGTCGCCGAGGGTGAGGCCGTAGCGGGTGCGGAAGGTCTCCCCCGGGCTCTGCCCGTGGTCGGACAGGACGACGAGCCGGTAGGGGCGCGGGGCGTGTTCGGCGACCTTCTCGATCAACCGCAGCGCCCTGTCCAGGCGTTCGAGGACCTTCTCGGCGTCGCGGCTGGCCGGGCCGGAGTGGTGGGCGACCTCGTCGTAGGCGACGAGGTCGGCGTAGACGGCGGTGCGGCCGGCGAGCATGTCGCCCATGACCGCGGCGACGACGACGTCCCGTTCGACGACGGTCGCGAAGGCCCGGACGAAGGGGTACAGGCCGCCGCGGGAGACCCGGGGGCGGGCCTTGCGCAGCCGGGCGCGGGTGGACTGGCCGAGTTCCCGGCCGACCTCGGCGAAGAACGACAGGGCGGTGCGGACCGCGTTCGCGGGGTCGGAGAAGTAGGCGAAGTAGCCCGCCCGGGAGCGGTTCTCGCGGCTGCGGCGGCGGGTGGCGATGGAGAGCACGAGGGCCTGTTCGTCGGCGCCGCCGCTGAACAGGTTGCCGCGGCTGGCGCCGTCGAGGGTGAGCAGTCCGCCGTCGCCTCGGGCCTCGACGGCACGGCGCTGGAGTTCGGCGGCGCTGGTGGGACGGTTGCAGACCATCACTTCCCGGCTGTCCTTCTCGTACCAGCGGAAGGCGGGTACGTCGTGGTTGCTGCCGTGCAGGATGCCGAGCTGGCTTGCGCCGGTCTGGCTGGACCAGTCGGTGCGCCACGGGGTGAGGCGGTGGGTGGGGCGCTCGGGGTCGGTCCAGCGGGCCAGGGTGGGCATCAGCCCGGTGGCGACGGCGTCCCGCAGCAGATCGTGCCCGACGCCGTCGAGCTGAAGGAAGACGGTGCCCGGGGTGGACGGACAGGCCGGCCCGGCACCCCGTCTGCGGTCGGCGAGGCGGTACAGCCTTCGCCGGTAGGCGTCGTCGTCGCGTACGGCGAGGGCGGCGCCGGTGGCGGAGGCGACCGCCGACATCACGGCGGCGACCACCACGGCCGTCTCCCAGGCGGCGCCGCCGCGTTCGGCGGGGTTCAGCCGCAGGGCGACCAGGAGGAGGGCGCCGTTGAGGAAGAAGACCAGCAGGCCGAGGACGAGCGCGGGCACCAGGAGCAGCAGCCGCACCAGCAGGGGCCAGACGAGGGCCGACAGCACACCGAAGGCGCCGGCGCCGAACGCGGCGGTGACCGCGATGCGGGTGGCGCTGTCCCCGTCGGGGGACTGGAGCTGGAAGTCCGGCAGGATCCCGGCGAGCACCAGCATGGTGAGCGTGGACACCGCCCACACCGTGACGCTGCGCCCGACCTGACTGGCGACCCGCCGCCAACGCCGCCCCAGCACGCCCCGCACACCTCACGTCCCGGCCCGACACCCAGCCGGACCTCCCCCCACCCTGTCACACACCCCAGACCCCCCGCCCCTGCACCAACCGACGGCACGCCCAACCCACCCAGGGGCGCGAGGAACTGCGCGACCAGCCCCAACGGCGCGGCACCCGCGCTAGGGGGCGCGAGGAACCGCGCGACCAGCCCCCACCGGCCGGCACCCGACCAACAACCCCTCAAGGGGCGCGGGGAACCGCGCGACCAACCCCCACCGGCCGGCACCCGAACAACAGGGCCCCAGAAGAACCCCCGGTTCAGCGCCCGTCGTACCCCGCCGTCGGCAACGACAACCTCCGATGCACCCGAGCCTTCATCTGCGAGTCGTACCGCGGCTCCTCACACCCCACCGTCTCCACCCGCACCCCCCGCCGCACACACTCCGCCGCGAACTCCTCCACGGAGGACACCGCACTCTCCAGCACCCGCCGACTCGGCACCACGAACAGATCGACCCCGGCCCGAACCCCGTCCCACAGGGCGTTGTGATCGGTCCGAAGCCCCCGCACCAGCAGCTCCCGGCTGACCGTGTACCCCCGCTCCGCCGCCCACCGCGCACAGATCGCGTGCTGGCTGCGGGAGTCCACCAGAAAGGGCTCGGCGTCCAGTTCCTCCAACGGCGTCAGACTCGCGATCGCCGTGACCCGCACCGGTCCCATGGGGTCCCCCTCACCTCCGGGTTTCAGGCGCCGACACTACTCCTGCCCGTAGGCTTCGGGGGAGTCGCACGAAGGAGGCAAAGAGGTGTCCGTGGAGATCACCTGGTGGGGACACGCCTCCTGCACGGTCACCGACTCAAACGTGCGCGTGCTCACCGATCCCCTGTTCGCACGCCGGCTCGCGCACCTGCGCAGGCGCCGGGGCGAGCTCCCCCCGCCGGACGCCTGGCGTGCGGACGTCGCGCTCGTCTCCCATCTGCACGCCGACCACCTGCACGTTCCCTCGCTGGCGCGGCTCGCGCAGGGCACGCGCCTGCTCGTGCCCCGGGGCGCACTCCGTGCCGTGCCGGGGTTGCGCCGGCTCACGGGTCTGCGGGTCACCGAGGTCCGGCCCGGCGATGTGACGCGGGTGGGCGCACTGCGGGTGCGCGTGGTGCACGCGCGCCACGACGGGCGCCGGCTGCCGGTGGGACCGCACCGCTCCCCCGCGCTCGGCTATGTCGTCGAGGGGCAGGCCCGTACGTACTTCGCCGGGGACACCGGGCTGTTCGACGAGATGGCCCGGGAGGTCGGCCCGGTCGACGTGGCGCTGCTGCCGGTGGGCGGCTGGGGGCCGTACCTCGGCGAGGGGCATCTGGACGCGGGGCGCGCGGCGGAGGCGCTGGCCCGGCTGGCACCGCGCAGCGCGGTGCCGGTGCACTACGGCACGTACTGGCCGATCGGGATGGACGCGGTGCGCCCGCACGAGTTCCACGCCCCCGGCCACGAGTTCGTGCGGCTGGCCGCGGAGCGCGCGCCCGGTGTCGCCGTGCACCGGCTCGGGCACGGGGAGAGCGTCCGGCTGGAGGTGACCGCGTGAGCTGGCTGGCCGCCGCCTCGACGACGGCGCCGACCGAGTCCGCGCAGCAGGCGATCGGTTATCCGACGCTGTTCGTGCTGGTGCTGGTCGGGGCGCTGGTGCCGGTGGTGCCGACGGGTGCGCTGGTGAGTACGGCGGCGGTGGTGGCCTTCCATCAGACGGCGCCGTTCGCGCTGGCGATGGTGTTCGTGACGGCGTCGGTGGCGGCGTTCCTCGGGGACATCACCCTGTACTGGCTGGGGCGCCGGGGCCTGCGGTCGAAGAACGGGTCGCGGTGGCTGGGGGCGATCCGGTCCCGGGCGCCCGAGGAGCGGCTGGAGCAGGCCCAGGGCAAGCTCGCCGAGCACGAGGTGGCGGTGCTGGTGCTGTCCCGGCTGGTGCCGGCAGGCCGGCTGCCGGTGATGCTGGCGTGTCTGCTGGCCGAGTGGCCGCTGCGGCGGTTCGCGCGCGGCAACCTGCCCGCGTGCCTGGCCTGGGCGGTCACCTACCAGCTGATCGGGATCCTGGGCGGTTCGCTGTTCCCGGAGCCGTGGGAGGGCGTGGTCGCGGCGGTGGCGCTGACGCTGCTGCTCAGCGTGGTGCCCGGCCTGTGGCGGCGGATCCGCACCGCCAGGTGAGGTCCGGGGCGCAACCCACCCGACAGGCGCGCCCGACCCGCGGGGCGGGTCAGCGCCGGTCGTAGGCCGGCTCCAGGATCCTGGAGCCCCCCACCGGCAGGTCCCACAGGTCGGCGCGGTCCAGTCCCGCCCGCTTCCAGGCCGCCCGCACCCTGATGAGGGGTTCCAGGACCGGCTCCGCCGACAGGACGAAGGTGCCCCAGTGCATGGGGGCCATCCGGCGCGCGCCCAGGTCGCGTACGGCTCGGACCGCCTCCTCCGGGTCGCAGTGCACGTCGCTCAGCCACCAGCGGGGGTCGTAGGCGCCGACCGGCATCAGGGTGAGGTCGATCCCGGGGTGGCGGCGGCCGATGCGGGCGAACCAGTGGCCGTATCCGGTGTCGCCGGCGAAGTGGACGCGGCGCCCGTCGGGGGCCGTGAGGACCCAACCGCCCCACAGGCTGCGGCAGGTGTCGGTGAGGCCGCGCCGGGACCAGTGGTGGGCGGGGACGAAGTCGAGGCGGACGCCGCGCAGTTCGGCCGCCTCCCACCAGTCGAGTTCGGTGACGGTGGTGAACCGGCGGCGACGGAACCAGTGGGCGAGGCCGGCCGGGACGAACACCGGTGTGTCGCGCGGGAGCAGGCGCAGGGTGGGGGCGTCGAGGTGGTCGTAGTGGTTGTGGCTGATGACGACCGCGTCCACCGGCGGGAGGGCCGCCCAGTCGATGCCGACGGGGGTGATCCGCGCGGGTGTGCCGATGATCCGACGGGACCAGACGGGGTCGGTCAGGACGGTGAGCCCGCCGAGGGCGATGACCCAACTGGCGTGTCCCGCCCAGGAGACGGCGACGGTCCGGGCGTCGACGCGGGGCGGCGGGGCGGGTTCGTAGGGCACCAGCGGGATGTCGGCGAGACCGCCGGGGCCGGGGCGTACGGAACCCTCGCGGGCGAACCGGGCGATGGCCTTGAGTCCGGGCAGGGGTGCGGTGAGCCGGTCGTGGAACGTCCGCGGCCACACCCGGTGTTCGCCGAGCGGACGGGGTTCGGCGAGCGGTGGGGACGGCGTCTCGGGTCCCGGGCGGCCGACTCCCGTCGCCCGCGACTCGGACTGCTGCGTCACCTCGGGGGCTCCCCTCGCCGGGCGTCGTCGCGGAGTTCGCCGAAGACCGAGCGCACGCGGGTCAACGCGGCCTGCACATGGGGAAGTTCCAGTGGTGCGGGGGCGTAGAGGGCGGCGGCCCGGTCCTCGTCGGTGCCGCCCAGCATGTCCCCGGTGGACAGCCGTACGCGGGGTGCGGCGAGGTCGTCGCCGAAGCGGTGGCCGCCGGGGGCGGGCATGCCGAGCCGGGCGGTGAGGAAATCCTCCAGGTCCTGGGCGTCGCCGACGCCGTGCGCGGCGAGCGGGTCGCGCAGGGGTGCGAGGTCCACGTAGAGGTGGCGGCCGGCCCGCGGCGGGCGGGCGAGGGCGCCCGCGTCGACGACGGCCGCGTGCAGGGCGGCGGCCATGCGCGCGTGCAGGCCGACGGCGGCGGCCCGGCGGGTGGTGACCGGCTCGGGTTCGGAGAGGGCGTACCCGGCGGCGGAGGCGACCGGGCCGGCGACGCGGGCGCCGAGTGCGGTGAGCACGTCCAGAACGCGCGCGTACAGGCCCTGTCCGGCCTCGCCGGCGGGGAACCTCGCTACGGCGGCCGGCCAGCCCGGCGGCAGCAGGGCGCCGGCCAGGTCGGTGACGACGGTGACGTGCTCGGGGAGCATCTCGGCGGGGCTGAGCAGCACGGAGTCGTGGGCGGCGTGCCGGGTGTCGCGCCAGGTCTCGTCGCTGACCAGGTGCAGCCCCTCGGCCGCGGCGGCCTCGACGGTCTCGTGCAGCAGTTCGGGGGGCGCCACGGTGGCGGTGGGGTCGTCGGCGACGGACAGCACCAGCAGGCGTGGGTCGCCGCCCTCGGCGCGGACCCGTCGCACGGTCTCCAGCAGGGCGTACGGGTCCGGCACCCCGCCGCACTCGGCCGGGGTGCCGACGTGGAAGACGGGTCTTCCCAACAGGCGCGCGTACGGCCCCCACCAGGCCGCGCAGGGCCGGGGCACCAGGACGTCGCCGCCGAGCGCGGCGGTCAGCGCGAGCAGCAGGGCGGGGGCGCCGGGGGCGGCGACCACCCGATCGGGCGCCGCGGGCAGTCCGCGCCGCTCCCAGTGGCCGCGGGCCGCGTCGAGCAGGGCCGGCCCGCCACCGACGGGTTCGCTCTCGGCCCGGTCGGCCGCGGCGGCGAGCACGGCGGCCAGTGCGGGCAGTACGGGCAGCCCGTCCCCGGGCAGCGGTGGCCCGTACCGGACGGGGCCGTGGCTCTCGGGAACCCTGCGCGCCACCCTGACTCCCTCCGCTGGTGCGTACGGTCGAATCGACACGGGCCCGCGCGGGCCCTACCCGGCCGGGGACCTGCGCCACAGCCGGTACACGGCGCCACCGAGCGCGCCCGCGACGAGCAGGCCGCCGGCCACCAGCGCGGGCACCGAGTCGGCGAACGTGCCGCCCTGCCCGGCGTGGACGCCGCGCTGGACGACCGCGCTCGGGCAGGACTCCCGGTGTTCCTCGGCGGTGCAGGGCCGCGCGGTGGAGCCGCCGCCCTTGGTGACGGTGAGGGTGGCGCTCCACGGCCTGCCCTGGCCGCCGGGTGCGGCGGGGCAGGTCCCGTCGACGGTCCAGGCGGTGTCGGGCCCCAGCGAGTCGGCGACCTCCAGTTCGGCGGCGGCCGCGATCCGGGCGGTGCCCCGGTAGGTGGGGTTCTCGTCGTCGCCGGTGCTGTGCAGGGCGACGGTGCCCTCCTCGAAGGCCTGCGAGGTGGCGTCCATGGTGGCGGGCGCGGCGCCGCCGAGGGGGTCGCAGGTGACCGACACGGTGACGCTCGCGCCCGGGTGCACGGACGCGGGGCTGACCTCGGCGGCCGGTTCCGCGAAGGCCGCCGATCCGGCGAAGCCGACGGCGGCGCCGCCCAGGGCGAGGGCGGACAGGACACGGACGCTGCGGTGCATGGCGCGGCTCCTTCGGCCGACGGCTGCCGGACGCGCCGACGCGCGCCCCGCAGCCATCACAGCCCGCCCCGGCCCCGGCCGCGCGCGGCCGGACACCATTGGCGGCACGAAAGCCGCCCGTGCGAGTGAAACCCCGCGCGGCGGAGGTTCGCCCCCGCGGGCCGGTACGGCCGCACGGCGGCCCGGCACTCCGGCCCGCACGGCCGCACGGAGGTCCGGCGACCCGGTCGGCAGGCGGGCCGGAGGCCCGGCACCCGTCCCCGTACGGCCGCACGGAGACCAGGCACACCGCCCCGCACAGCCACACGGAGTTCCGGCACCGCGGCCGGTACGACCACACGGAGGTCCGGCCCCCGGTCCGTACGACCGCGCAGAAATCCGGCACCCCGGCCCGTACGGCCGCACGCAGGTCCAGCACCGCGGCCCGCACGGCCGTACGGAGTTCCGGCACCCCGGCCCGCACGGCCACACGGCGGCCCGGCACCCCGGTCGGCACCTTCGCGCGCAGGCCCCGTGCCGCTACGCGGCGTCCCGGAGGACCTGTTCGCGGACTCGGCCGCAGCAGCGGCTGATGAGCCGGGACACGTGCATCTGCGAGATGCCGAGCTGCTCGGCGATCCGGCTCTGCGTCATGTCGCCGAAGAACCGCATGTAGAGGATGGCCCGCTCGCGCTCGGGCAGCGCGGCCAGCCGGGCCCTGACGGCCTCCCGGTCCACGACGGTGTCCAGCGCGGGGTCGGCGGAGCCCAGGGCGTCGCTCAGGGAGTAGCCGTCCTCGCTGCCGGGCAGTTCGGCGTCCAGGGACAGCGCGGTGAAGCTCTCCAGCGCCTCCAGGCCGGCCTTGACGTCGGCCTCGCTCATGGCGGCGTGCTCGGCGATCTCCGCGTTCGTGGGCCGGCGGCCCGAGACGCTCTGGAGGTCCTGGAGGGCGAACCGTACGCGGTTGCGCAGGTCCTGGACCCGGCGCGGGACGTGCAGGGTCCACATGTGGTCGCGGAAGTGCCGCTTGATCTCACCGGTGATGGTGGGCACGGCGTAGCTCTCGAAGGCGTTGCCGAGGTCGGGGTCGTAGCGGTCGACGGCCTTGACCAGGCCGAGGGCCGCGACCTGCCGGAGGTCCTCCAGGCTCTCGCCGCGGCTGCGGAATCGTCCCGCGAGCCGGTCGGCCATGGGCAGCCAGGCCTCGACGACCTGGTCGCGCAGGGTGTCCCGCTCCTGCCCGGGGGGCAGGGCGGCGAGCCTGCGGAACGCCTCGGCGGTGTCGGGGGCGTCGTCGTGCGGGTGGTGCTTCGCGCTCACTCGGGTGGGCATTGCGTCGCAGCTCCCTCGGTTCGGTGCTCGGGTGGGGCGGTCACCGTGGGAGGACGTGCCGGGGCCGGACGGAGCGCGGCCGTGGCGGCGTGACGCCGCTCCCACGGACGTGCCTCCTGTCCGAAGCACTGACAGTGCGCCTGCCCCGGGTCCCGTGGGGCAAACACCGTGTCGTCCGCCGCCGTCCGGGTACGCGGTGCGCACCCGCGAAGATCTGGAGGGAGTCATGCAGCGAGGCAGTGACCGGCTGAACGTCCGGCGCGACGACGAGATGAAGCACGAACTCCAGGGCCTGCTCAGGTCCGGTCACCCGACGCGGACCGAGGAGTGGCACGACCCCGAGCCGACCGCCGACGACGACCCGCCGGTGGCGGGCGGTCCGGTGGCGCCGGGGACGGCCGCGGCCTCCCTGCCGGCGGTGCGGCAGGCGCTCTCCCGGTTCCTGGGCCGCGGCCGGTTCCCGGCGGGCCCGAGCGAGCTGGCGGGCACGATGCGCCGTGGGTACGCGCCGGACGGCCTGGTGGAGTCCGTGGAGCGGCTGCCCCGGTCGGCGCGCTACAGCACCGTGCAGGAACTCGCCGAGGACGTCACCGAACGCAACCGGCGCCGGTAGCCGAGAGGAGTGGCCCGGGCCCGCCGCACCCCGCCCGGGGTGCGGCGGTTCCCGCGCTCGGGCGTCCGGGGCCGGACCGCAGCCCAGTGACTCAGGCGTCCGGGGCCGGACCGCAGCCCCGTTCCCGGGCCCCGTCGCGGGTGCGGCCCGCGGAGACGAGTCGGCGCGGATTGCGGCGGAGGTACTCGCCCTCCAGCCGGGCCATGCGTTCGTTGTGCGCTCGCAGGGCGTCGTTCGAGCCGTACAGGAGCGCGTCGTGACGCGTGCGGTGGATGGTCTCCAGCTCCTTCATGAGCTGCTGGTCGTCCAGCCGGCTGGGGTCGACTCCGGTCATGGTGGTGCCCCGCTCGTCGTGTCCGTGCGCGCGGTCCGGGCCGGGCGGCGCCCCGTGCGCCGCCCGGGAGGGCCGCGGCCTACGCCTCTGCCTCCACTGTACGAACATCCCGCCGGACGGGCCCTTTCGGGCCCCGCACCATGGACCCCCGCGCTATCGGGCCCGTTCCACGCGGCGCTCGTCCCAGACCGGCTCCGGGGTCTCCCGGACCCGGCCGTCGGAGCCGAAGACCAGATAGCGGTCGAACGCGCGAGCGAACCAGCGGTCGTGGGTCACGGCGAGGACCGTGCCCTCGAAGGCCTCCAGGCCCTCCTGGAGTGCCTCGGCCGACTCCAGGTCGAGGTTGTCCGTGGGCTCGTCGAGCAGCAGGGCCGTCACGCCCTCCAGCTCCAGCAGCAGGATCTGGAAGCGGGCCTGCTGGCCGCCGGAGAGCCGGTCGAAGGTCTGTTCGGCCTGCTGGGTCAGCTCGTAGCGGCGCAGCCGGGACATCGCGGCGCCCCGGTCCTGGGAGTGCTCCGTCCACAGGATGTCCAGCAGGGTGCGGCCGGTCAGCTCGGGGTGCGCGTGGGTCTGCGCGAAGTGTCCGGGGACGACCCGGGCGCCCAGCTTCCACTGGCCGGTGTGGGCCACGTCCTCCCCGGCGAGCAGTCGGAGGAAGTGCGACTTGCCCGAGCCGTTGGAGCCGAGCACGGCGACCCGTTCGCCGTAGAAGACCTCCAGCGAGAACGGCTTCATCAGGCCGGTCAGCTCCAGGTCGGCGCAGGTGACCGCGCGGACGCCGGTCCGGCCGCCCTTCAGGCGCATCCGGATGTCCTGCTCGCGCGGCGGCTCGGGCGGCGGGCCGGCCTCCTCGAACTTGCGCAGGCGGGTCTGGGCGGCGGCGTAGCGGGACGCCATCTCGTGGCTGACCGCGGCCGCCTGGCGGAGGTTGAGGACCAGCTTCTTCAGCTGCGCGTGCTTCTCGTCCCAGCGGCGCCGCAGCTCCTCGAAGCGGGCGAAGCGCTCCCGGCGGGCCTCGTGGTAGGTGGCGAAGCCGCCGCCGTGCACCCAGGCGTCCGCCCCGGTCGGCGAGGGCTCCACGGAGACGATCTTCTGCGCGGCGCGGGCGAGGAGCTCCCGGTCGTGGGAGACGAACAGGACCGTCTTGCGGGTCTCCCGCAGCCGCTCCTCCAGCCAGCGCTTGCCGGGCACGTCGAGGTAGTTGTCCGGCTCGTCGAGGAGCAGCACCTGGTCGGTGCCGCGCAGCAGGGCCTCCAGGACCAGCCGCTTCTGCTCACCGCCGGACAGGGTGCTCACCTTCCGCCACTGCGCCTTCTCGTAGGACACGCCCAGCGCGGCCGTGGTGCACATGTCCCACAGGGTCTCGGCCTCGTACCCGCGCACCTCGGCCCAGTCGGCGAGCGCCTGCGCGTACTTCAGCTGGGCGGCCTCGTCGTCGACCGTCATCATCGCGTGCTCGGCGGTGTCGACCGCTCGGGCCGCCTCCTGGATGCGGGGCGGCGCGACGGAGACCAGCAGGTCCCGTACGGTCGTCTCGTCCCGTACCGACCCCACGAACTGGCGCATCACCCCGAGGCCGCCGGTCACGGTGACCGAGCCGCCGTGCGGTTTCAGCTCGCCGGAGATCAGCCGCAGCAGGGTCGTCTTGCCGGCGCCGTTGGGGCCGACCAGGGCCATCACGGACCCCTCGCCCACCCGGAAGGAGACATCACCGAGCAGCGCCCTGCCGTCGGGGAGGTAGTACTCGAGGTGTGCTGCTTCCAGATGTCCCATGGAACGGCATTCTGCGGTCCGCCGGGCGCCGCGGCCAAACCGTTATTCGGGCCGCTGAAGCGGTTCGCCCGCCGGACCGCTGCCGCCCGCGGGCGCCACGCTCGCGCCCGCCCACGACAGCGCCTTGAATCCGTCGGCCGGAGAGCCCTCCAGGACCACCACCCCGGTGTTGGCCAGCCGGTGCCCGGCGGCGAAGGCGATGTCCACGTTGTCGGCGCGGGCCGCGGTCCAGGTCCGGATCACGGCGCCGTGGCTGACCATCACGACGGTGCGGGCGCCGCTGCGGGCGGCCTCCGCGACCACCTCGTCGAACCGGCCGAGCACCTCCTCGCCGTTCTCCCCGCCGGGCATCCGCAGCCCCGTCTCGCCGGCCGCCCAGGAGAAGGCGGTCCGCATGTACAGCTCGCCCCGCGGGGAGTCGCCGGGGAGCATCTCCAGGTCGCCCGCGGTGATCTCCCGGATGCCGTCGCGGACCAGCATGTCCAGTCCGCGGGCGGCGGCCAGCGGGGCGGCGGTGAGCCGGGTGCGCAGCAGGGTGGAGACGTAGATCGCCTCGATGTCCTCGTCGGCGAGGGCCTCGGGCAGCGCGGCCGCCTGCGCCTCGCCGAGCTCGGTCAGACCCGGACCCGGGACGGCGGTGTCCAGCAGGTAGTCGAGGTTCGTGGGGGTCTGGCCGTGGCGGACGAGGAGCAGGCGCATACAGGGCCCTCCGGGGGACGGGACCGGACAAGGAGCGGCCACTTCAGGGTACTCATGACCCCATGAGCCCAGATGTCGATCTCACTCTGCCCACACCAGGCCGCCATGTGCTGCGCGACCGGCTGCTCGCCCTCGACTCCCGGCTGTTCGAGTTCGCCGCCGAGCGGCACTGGCCCGGCGCCGAGCGGGTGCTGCCCCGGCTGAGCCGGAGCGCCAACCACGGGGTGCTGTGGTTCGCGGCCGGCGCGGTGATCGCGGCGAGCCGTACACCGCGGGCCCGCCGGGCCGCCGCGCGCGGGCTGGCCTCGCTCGGTCTGGCCTCGCTGACCATCAACACCCTCGGCAAGCGTTCGGTGCGCCGGCCGCGGCCGGTGCTGGACCCGGTGCCGCTGGCGCGGCAGCTGAAGCGGCAGCCGATCACCACCTCGTTCCCGTCGGGGCACTCCGCGTCGGCGGCGGCGTTCGCGGCGGGGGTCGCGCTGGAGTCGCCGGCCTGGGGGGCGGTGGTGGCGCCGGTGGCCTGGTCCGTGGCGCTGTCCCGGGTCTACACGGGGGTGCACTTCCCGAGCGACGTGCTGGTGGGCGCGGCCTTCGGCGCGGGTGCCGCGTTCGCGGTGCGCGGTCTGGTGCCCACCCGGGCCCAGCTGACCCCGCCGCCCCGGCCGCGCGCGGAGGTCCCGCTGCTGCCCACGGGCGAGGGTCTGGTGCTGGTGGTGAACACCTCCTCGGGCTCGGCGGCCCGGGCGGGTGCCCTGCTGGACGAGCTGCCGGCGGCGGAGCTGGTGGAGTGCGGTCCCGGCGAGCTGCGGCGGGAGCTGGAGAGCGCGGCGGGGCGGGCCCGGGTGCTCGGGGTGTGCGGCGGCGACGGCACGGTGAACGCGGCGGCCGAGGCGGCGCTGCGGCACGGGCTGCCGCTGGCGGTCCTGCCGGGCGGCACGCTCAATCACTTCGCGTACGACCTGGGGGTGGAGGACGCGCGGGATCTGGCCCGGGCGCTGACGCACGGTCACGCGGTGCGGGTGGACGTGGGCCGGTTCCGCTCGGGCGAGCGGCGGGGGGTGTTCCTCAACACCTGCAGTCTGGGCGTGTATCCGGAGCTGGTGCGCGAACGGGACCGCTGGGCGCACCGGATCGGCGGCTGGCCGGCCGGGGTGCTCGCCACGCTGCGCGTCCTGCGCACCGACCGGCATCCCCTCCAGGCCCGGATCGGCCGTTCCACCCGGCCGTTGTGGCTGCTGTTCGCCGGGAACGGCACCTACCACCGGATGGGGCTGGCCCCGGGCCGCCGGGTCGACCTCGCGGACGGAGTGCTGGACGTGCGGGTGGTGCACGGCGGCCGCCGTCCCGCGGTCCGGCTGCTCGCGGCGGCCTTGGCGGGCCCGCTGACCCGCTCCCCCGTCCACGCGGCGGTGCAGGTCGGCCGGTTGCTGGTGACCGATGTCGCGCCGGGCGCGCTGCTCGCGTACGACGGTGAAGTCATCGAGGTGGAGGGCGAGGTGACGCTGGAGAAGCAGGCGGAGGCCCTGACGGTGTACCGGCCGCTGCCCTCTCACTGACGGTCCGTCAGTCCACCATTCAAAACGCGGGTCTCACTATTCGGCGGGCGGGCGTACGGTGACGCCACGACGACCGGACGAGGGGAACGCCATGCCGAAGCCGCGTGAGACCGCCGTGTACACCCATGGGCACCACGAGTCGGTGCTGCGCTCGCACACCTGGCGCACCGCCGCCAACTCGGCGGCCTACCTGCTGGATTCGCTCAAGCCGCACATGCGGGTGCTGGACATCGGCTGCGGTCCGGGCACCATCACCGCCGACCTGGCCGCCCTGGTCCCGGACGGCCGGGTCACCGGCGTCGACCGGGCCCCGGACATCCTGGACCGGGCGCGCGCCACGGCCGCCGAACGGGGCCTGGACAACGTCGACTTCGCGGTGGTCGACGTGCACGCGCTGGACTACCCGGACGACACCTTCTGCGTGGTCCACGCGCACCAGGTGCTCCAGCACGTCGGCGACCCGGTGCGGGCGCTGAGCGAGATGCGCCGGGTGACCCGGCCGGGCGGCCTGATCGCGGTCCGCGACTCGGACTACGCGGCCATGACCTGGTACCCGGCGTCCCCGGGCATGGACGACTGGCTGGACCTGTACCACCGGGTGGCCCGCGCCAACGGGGGCGAGCCGGACGCCGGGCGGCGGCTGAAGTCCTGGGCGCTGCGGGCGGGTCTGACCGACATCACCGCCACCTCCGCGACCTGGACCTTCGCCACCGCCGAGGAGCGGGCCTGGTGGAGCGGACTGTGGGCGGACCGCACGCTGGCCTCGGCCTACGCGGACCGGGCCGTCGAGGGCGGACACGCCACCGTGGAGCGGCTGCGGGAGGTCGCGGCGGCCTGGCGGGAGTGGGGCGGGCGCGAGGACGGCTGGTTCTCCGTCCTGCACGGAGAAATTCTGTGCCGGAAGGAAGGATGAAGTCAGGATTTCCGGACACCCGCTCGAACAGGAGGTAATAACAATGGTTCCTGTTCTGCTGGTTCTGCTTCTTGTGCTGCTTCTGTTCGGTGCCGGATTCGCGGTGAAGCTTCTCTGGTGGGTCGCCGTGGCGGTGCTCGTCCTGTGGTTGCTCGGATTCGTGATGCGTGGCACCACGGCGGGCGGGGGCCGGGGCCGCTGGTACAGGTGGTGAATTGCCCCCTGAACTCCGGGGAAGTACTGGTCCTGGTGGCCCGAAGCCGGAAATCCGGCTTCGGGCCACCGCCCTTTCAGCCCGGCTCACTCGCCCGGCTCACTCGGCCTAGTTCACGGCCGGGGAATTTCCTCGCCGGTGAAGGAATACGCGGCCCAGGGGCCGGAGAGCTCGACCCTTGTTCCCGGAATTCCTCCGTTCATTCCCTCGGACCGCTTCACGAGTTCCACGAATTCCTCGCAGGCCGCACGCGGCACCAGATAGGCCGCGTCGAGCACGGTCCGCTCCGACGGACCGGGCGGGGCCGTGCCGTGCGGATCACGCAGCCGGGAGTCCTCCGCGTAGGCGGCGAGCGTCGTGTGCAGGCGCCCCGCGAAGTCCTCGTCGCCGCCGGTGCCGGGGCCCGCGTACGCCCTGACCTCCCACTCGGCCCGCCCCTGGAGCCGGTCCAGGGTGCGCCGGAAGTGCTCCTCGCGGGCCTCCATCATCGTGCGCAGTGCGCTGTCGTCCCGGAAGACGGTGGCGAGCGCCAGGGGCAGCGGGGTGGTGACGGCGGTCAGCGCGTCGACGACGCCCTGGTGGGCGCGGGCCGTCTCGGCGCGCCACGCCCGGTCGCGGAGGTGGCCGGGCAGTTCCTCCTCGGCGAACTCGGCCGCCGGTACGACGCTGTAGAGGGCGACCAGACCGTGGTGCGTCAGCTGCCGGGGCGGCTGTCCGGCGACCCCGGTGAGCTGGGCCTGGAGGGGCTGCTGGAAGGGCCGGCAGACGGCGTACACATAACGCGGTGCGGGCATCGTGCCTCCTCCCGCGCGCGGCGGGGTGTCGTCCCGGGCGGTCGCCCCGCCGGTTCCGCTCACGGTGCGATCGCCTCGCCGACCAGCAGCTGTCCGGCCGCCGCGATCGACTCGGCGTCGATGCCGGCGGAGTGCAGCTGTTCGTCCGGGGCGGCCGAGCCGGGCATCGTACGGACCGCGAGCCGCACCAGGCGCGGCACCGGGCGGCCGTCGAGGAAGGCGTCCAGGACGGCGTC
This sequence comes from Streptomyces sp. NPDC000983, assembly GCF_040299205.1. Lineage (NCBI taxonomy): Bacteria > Bacillati > Actinomycetota > Actinomycetes > Kitasatosporales > Streptomycetaceae > Streptomyces > Streptomyces sp. NPDC000983. The sequence continues at coordinate 125,240 of NZ_JBEPBM010000006.1, forward strand.
GCCGAGGCCGCCCTCCTCGTGGTGGTCCTCCACCGTGACCAGGAGGCCGGTGTCCTCGGCGGCCCGGCGCAGCGTCGCCCGGTCGACGGGCTTGACCGAGTACAGGTCGATCACCCTGACCGGGATGCCCTCGCGCCCGAGCGCGTCGGCGGCGGCCAGCGCCTCGTGCACGGTGACGCCGGCGGCGACGAACGTCAGCCGGTCCGCGCCGGAGGCCCGCAGCACCTTGCTGCCGCCCACCGGGAACTCCTCGTCGGGGCCGTAGATCACCGGGGAGTCACCGCGCGAGGTGCGCAGGTAGCGGACGCCGTCCAGGCTCGCCATGGTGGCGACGAGCCGGGTGGTCTGGTTGGCGTCGCACGGGTACAGCACGGTCGAGCCGTGCACCGACCGCATCATCGCCAGATCCTCCAGGCCCATCTGCGAGGGCCCGTCCTGGCCGATGGCGACGCCCGCGTGCGAGCCGACGAGGTTGATCCCGGCGCCCCCGACGGCCGCCATCCGCACGAAGTCGTGGGCGCGGGTGAGGAAGGCCGCGAAGGTGGCGGCGTACGGGGTCCAGCCGCGGGCGGCGAGCCCGACCGCGACGCCGACCATCAGCTGTTCGGCGATGTAGCACTCGAAGTAGCGCCCGGGGTGCTCCTTGGCGAACAGCTCCCCCCGGGTGGAGTCGCCGACCTCGCCGTCCAGGGCGACGACGTCGTCGCGGGCGGTGCCGAGCGCGGCGAGCCCCCGGCCGTAGGCGTCCCGGGTGGCGGCCCGCTCGCCGACGGCGTAGCGGGGCAGTTCGAGGTCGCCGGTGGGTACGGAGTGCAGCATCCGGGCGGCGGTCGGTTCCTGCACCCGGACGCGGGCCTCGCGCCGGCCGCCGAGTTCGGCGACGGCCGCCTCGGCGTCCTTCAGCGGCTTGCCGTGCAGGCCCTCGCGGTCCTCGGCGGCCTGGACGCCCTTGCCCTTGAGGGTGCGGGCGAGGATCGCCGTGGGCTGCCCGGTCGTGGAGGCGGCCTCGGCGTAGGCGCGGTCGACGGCGTCGACGTCGTGGCCGTCGATCTCGACGGTGTGCCAGCCGAAGGCGGCGAAGCGCCGGGCGTAGGCGTCGAGGTCGTGGCCGTGCCGGGTCGGGCCGCGCTGGCCGAGCCGGTTGACGTCGACGACGGCGGTGAGGTTGTCGAGCCGTTCGTACGCGGCGTGCTCGGCCGCCTCCCAGACGGAGCCCTCGGCCATCTCACCGTCCCCGCACAGCACCCACACGCGGTAGCCGGTGTGCTCCAGGCGCTTGCCCGACAGGGCGAGGCCGACACCGACGGGGAGCCCCTGTCCGAGCGACCCGGTGGCCGTCTCGACCCAGGGCAGCCTGCGGGGCGTGGGGTGTCCTTCGAGGAGGCTGCCCAGCTTGCGGAAGGTGAGCAGTTGGCCGTCGTCGACCGCGCCGGCCGCCTTGAACGCGGAGTACAGCAGCGGGGTCGCGTGTCCCTTGGACAGCACGAGGCGGTCGTTGCCGGGGTGGGCGGGGTGGTCGAAGTCGTAGTGGAGGTGGCGGGCGAGGAGGACGGCCACCAGGTCGGCGGCGGACAGGGACGAGGTCGCGTGCCCGGACCCCGCCGCGTCGCAGGCCCGTACGCTGTCCACCCGCAGTTGCTGTCCGAGGGCGACGAGTTCGTCGTGTTCGGCGGTGTTCATGCGTCTCCTTCCTCGCGCTGACCGGGGCCGGGGCTCGGGTCGGGTGGGATGTCGGCCCGCTTGACGGGCCCGGGCGGCTCGGTGTGCCGGTCGTCGCGGCGCTGCCCGGCCGGTTCCCCGCCGGTCCTTCGCTTCGCGGGCTCGCCGCCGGGCCGGTTGCGGACGGACTTGTTCATCGGGTCCTCCGTGTGTCGCTGGGCGGCGGGACGGGCACCGGGCGCGGCCGGCCGGGGCCGGTGGAACGCCGTCGGCGGACACTCACGCTGCGGGACCGGCTCACGGCGTGCCTCACTCGCTGTCGCGTACCTCGGGAACCCTCCGCGTCCCCCGCGCGGGGCCGGTCAAACGTCGGCGCGCGGGAGTCGGGAGGCCCTGTGGAGATCGGCCGGAACGATCTCCTCGGGGGCCGCGCCCTGGCTAGGCTCGGGCCATGGAGATTCTGGGAGCCACGCTGCGTGTCTGCGTCGAGGACCTGGAGGCCGCGGTCCCCTTCTACGAGCGGCTGGCCGGCGGCCGGGCGCAGCGCTTCGGGCGGGGCGGGGTGGAGGTGGCGGCGGTCGGCTGCTTCCTGCTGATGAGCGGCCCGGAGGAGGAGCTGGAGGTGCTGCGCAAGGTCGCCGCGACGATCGCCGTGAAGGACGTCGCCGAGACCCGGGACGTGCTGGTGGAGCTGGGCGCCCATGTGGTCGCCGGGCCGCTGGCCACCCCGGCGGGCCGCAGCCTGGTCGCGATGCACCCCGACGGCACGGTGTACGAGTACGTGGACCGTCAGTCCTGACCCGCGGGTACGCGCATCTCGGCGGTGAGCGCCCAGCGCTCGTGGTCGCGCCAGGCCCCGCCGACGTGCAGCATCGCCGGGGAGAAGCCCTCCAGCCGGAATCCGCAGCCGCGGGCCAGGGCGATCGAGGCGGCGTTGGCGGGCTGCACGTTGATCTCCAGGCGGTGCAGGCCCAGCGGGCCGAAGGCGTGGTCCACCACGAGCCCCAGCGCCTGGCGCATCAGCCCGCGTCCGGCGGCGTGCGCGAAGGCGCCGTAGCCGAGGGCCCCGGACTGGAAGGCGCCCCGGACGATGTTGTTGATGTTGATGAAGCCGGCGATCGAGCCGCCGTCGTCCTTCTCGCACACCAGGAAGCCCGCCTTGGCCGGGTCCTCGATCAGGGTCGAGGCGTAGCGCGCGTAGGAGGAGGGGTTGTCCGGCGGGAACAGCCATGGCTGGTGCAGTTCCTTGCTCTCCCGGGCCCGCGAGGTGAACTCGGCACTGTCCTCGTGGGTGAAGTGGCGTATCCCGACCTGCGGTCCCTCGGCGACATAGCGCGGTGCGACGTGCGGCATCCGGCCAGCCTACGGCGGACGGCCCTTCGTGGTCGCGGGCCGCTACCTGCGGCGGCGCATGAAGTACGCCCCGCACAGGGCGCCGATGAGGGTGCAGACGAGCAGTGCCGCCCACAGCGGCACGGTGACCACGGGGATCAGCAGACGGATCTCGACGTCGGCGGTGTTCTCGAAGATGAAGATCAGGGTGAGGACGGCCAGCGCCAGCACGGCGATCCGCGCCGGGGTGAACGCCGGGTTCTTGCCGGAGGTCTTCGCGCCGGTCGTGCCACCGTTCTCGGAGGTCTTCGGGCTCATACCTCAAGGGTGCGCCCGAAGACCTCGTCACGCATGGTGGGGCCGGTGCCCGGGGTGGTTCAGCGCAGCGCGGGTTCGTCCAGGGTCAGGGTGCCCGTGTCGGCGTCCAGCTCGGCCGTCACCCCGAAGGGGACGGTGAGCGCGTCCGGGCCGTGCCCGAAGCCGAACTCCTCCACCACCGGGACGCCGAGGCCGCCGAGCCGGTCGAGCAGCAGGGGGCGCAGCCGCTCGTAGGGGTCGCACTCCTGCCACGAGCCGAGCAGCAGCCCGCTCACCCCGTCGAGCCAGCCCGCGCGCAGGAGTTGGGTGAGGTACCGGTCCACGCGGTACGTCTCCTCGCCCACGTCCTCCAGGCAGAGCAGCCCGCCGCGCGCGGAGGGCCGGGCGTGCGGGGTGCCGAGGTCGGAGGCGAGCAGGCTCAGACAGCCGCCGAGGGTGATCCCGCGGGCCCGCCCCGGCACCATGGTGCGGCCGCCGGAGGCGATCTCGCGGACCGTCTCCGGGGCGAACAGCGTGGCTCTGAGGTGCCGCTGGGCGCGTTCGCTCTTGATGAAGTCGACGCCGGCCGCCATGGGCCCGTGGAGGGTGGCCAGGCCGAGCCGGACGGCGAACGCCTCGTGCAGCGCGGTGAGGTCGCTGAACCCGACGAACACCTTCGGTCCGGCCGCCCGCATCGCCTCCCAGTCCAGCAGGCCGGTCAGGCGCTGCACGCCGTAGCCGCCGCGGGCGCAGAGCACGGCGTCGACGGACGGGTCGCACCAGGCGTTCTGGAGGTCGGCGGCCCGGTCGGCGTCCGTGCCGGCCAGGTAGCCGAAGTCGGGGTGGCGGTCCAGGACGTGCGGTGCCACCACCGGGTCGAGGTCCCAGCCGCGCAGTACGTCGAGTCCGGCCTGGAGCCGTTCCTCGGGCACCGGGCCGCTGGTGGCGACGACGGCGACGCGGGCGCCGGGGGCGAGTCGGTTCGGGCGGACGAGGGGTTTCACCGGTCGAGCTCCAGGGTCGGGACGTCGGGCGGGTTGAGCCCGAAGACCTGAGCGTAGAGGGACAGCTCGGCCTCCAGCGCCCGCACCATGGTCTCGGCCCGCCGGAAGCCGTGCCCCTCCCCCTCGAAGGCGAGGTAGGCGTGCGGTACCCCCCGCCCGGCCATCCGGGCCAGGAACCGTTCGCACTGCGCGGGCGGGCAGATCACGTCGTCCAGGCCCTGGAGCAGCAGGAACGGCGCGGTGATCCGCTCGGCGTGCTCGGTCGGGGAGCGTTCGGCGTACCGGGCGGGCACCTCGGCGAGCGGTCCGACCAGGGTCTCCAGGTACCGGGACTCGAAGTCGTGGGTCTCGCCGTCGGCCCAGGCGGCGAGGTCGAGGATGGGGTAGATGACGGTGCCGCAGGCGTAGACGTCGGTGGTGGCCAGGGAGACGGCCGCGGTCCAGCCGCCGGCGCTGCCGCCGCGCACGGCGAGCCGGTCGCGGTCGGCGGTGCCCTCGTCGGCGAGGGCGAGGGCGACGGCCGCGCAGTCCTCGACGTCGACCAGACCCCAGTTCTCGCGCAGCCGGTCCCGGTAGGCGCGCCCGTAGCCGGTGGAGCCGCCGTAGTTGACCTCGGCGACACCGATGCCGCGCGAGGTGAAGTAGGCGATCTCCAGGTCGAGTACGAGCGGTGACCGGCCGGTCGGGCCGCCGTGCGCCCACACGACGTACGGTGCGGGGCGGCCGCCGGGGGCGACGCAGCCGGGGTTGTGCGGCGGGTAGACGTGGGCGTGGATCTCCCGTCCGGCCGGTCCGGTGAAGGTGCGGATCTGCGGCTCGGGGTAGTGGGCGGGGTCGACGGGGTCGTCGTGCGCGGCGCCGACGACCCGGGCGTGGCCGGTGCCGGTGTCCAGTTCGACGACCTCGTAGGCGCTGCGCGGGCTGGCCCCGACGGCGACGACCCGGGTGCCGTGGACCGCGAGGGTGGGCGCGAACTCGGTCCAGGGCCCGGCGGCGTCGACGACCTCGCCGCTGGTGGGGTCGAGCACGCCGAGCGCGGTGGCGCCGCGTCCGTGCACCACGGCGATGAGCCCGCTGTCCAGGGGGGCGAACCAGCGGTGGCCGATCTTCCACAGCGGCCCGCCGAACTCCTCCTCGCGCGGGCACAGGGCGACGCCGTCGCGGTAGAGGTTCCACCAGCCGCTGCGGTCGCTCGCGTACAGCAGGGAGCCGTCGGGCGCCCAGTCGGCCTGGGCGACGGACTCCTCGGGGCCGCCCGCGACGGTCCGCGCGCCGGTGAGGGTGTCACCGACGTCGGCGACGACGAGTTCGGTCCCGTCCCACGGCATGCGCGGGTGGTCCCAGCCGAGCCAGGCCGCCCGCCGCCCGTCCGGCGACAGCCGCGGCCCGGTGACGAACCGGTGTGCCCCGTCGCTGAGTTCGCGCACGGCCGTCCGGTCGTCCGCCGCGGACCCGTCCAGCGGTACGGCGGCCAGGACGCGCCGCACGTCACTCGGCCCGTCGCCGGTGAACTCCTCCAGCAGGCACCAGACTTCGCCGCGCTCCACCAGCAACTGCGGGTCCGCCCAGCGCAGTCCGCCACCGATGGCGGAGAGCGGGGTCAGCGGGACCGGCTCCTCGCCGGGCCGGAACCGGTGCAGCCGCTGGTCGGCGAAGTTCACGAAGACCACGAGGGGTTCGCCGTCGGCCTCGGCGCCGGCCCAGGGCAGGCCGCCGTACTCGATGACGCGGCTGCGCACGTTCCACGGCGCGGGCAGGACAGGCTCCTGGGTGCCGTCGGCCCGGCGGCGGACCAGGGTGCGGCGGCCGCCCTCGGTGGGGCGGGGCTCGGTCCACCAGGTCTCGTCGCCGACGAAGCCGACGTACTCGGGGTGCCCGTCGTGCGCGGCGGCGAGGGCCGCGTCGATGGGCGAGGGCCAGGAACCGTAGGGCAGGGTCTGCACGTTCTCCCCCAACTCGCTCACGCCGCCCGAAGGAAGCGGTCCAGGACCCGGACACCGAAGTGCAGGGCGTCGACGGGGACCCGTTCGTCGACGCCGTGGAAGAGGGCCTGGTAGTCGAAGCCCTCCGGCAGCCTCAGCGGGGCGAACCCGTAGCCGGTGATGCCGAGGCGGGAGAACTGCTTGGCGTCGGTGCCACCGGACATGCAGTACGGCACGGTCCGGCCCCCGGGTGCGAACTCCTCGACGGCGGCGCGCATCCGGGCGAAGGTCGGGGAGTCCACGGGTGCCTGGAGGGCGACCTCGCGGTGGTGGAACTCCCAGTCCACGTCGGGTCCGGTGAGCCGGTCGAGGGTGGCGCGGAACTCCTCCTCGGTGCCCGGCAGATACCGTCCGTCGACATGGGCGACGGCCTCGCCCGGGATGACGTTGACCTTGTAACCGGCGTCCAGCATCGTCGGGTTGGCGCTGTTGCGGACGGTGGCCTCCACCAGCGAGGCGGCCGGGCCGAGCTTCCTCAGCAGTGCGTCGACGTCGTCGAGGTCGGGCTCCACGCCGTACACGGCGGCGAGTTCGGTGAGCGCGGCGCGCACGGTCGGGGTGAGCCGCAGCGGCCAGGTGTGCTCGCCGATCCGGGCGACGGCGGCGGCGAGCCGGGTGACGGCGTTGTCGCGGTTGACCTTGGAGCCGTGGCCGGCCCGGCCGCGCGCGGTCAGCTTCAGCCAGGCGGTGCCCCGCTCGCCGGCGGCGATGGGGTACAGCTCGCGGCCGGAGCCGTCGTGGAAGGTGAACGCGCCGGACTCGCTGACGCCCTCGGTGCAGCCCTCGAAGAGCGCGGCGTGCCGGTCGGCGAGGAATCCGGAGCCGTCCTCGGCGCTGGCCTCCTCGTCCGCGGTGAACGCGATCACGATGTCGCGGCGGGGCCTGATGCCCTCGCGGGCCCAGGAGCGGGCGACGGCGAGGATCATCGCGTCCATGTTCTTCATGTCGACGGCCCCGCGCCCCCACACGACCCCGTCGCGGATCTCCCCGGAGAAGGGGTGCACGGTCCAGTCGCGGGCCTCGGCGGGGACCACGTCGAGGTGGCCGTGGAGCAGCAGCGCGTCGGCGGAGGGGTCGCTGCCCTCGATCCGGGCGACGACGTTGGTGCGGCCCTCGGTGCGCTCCAGCAGGGTCGGCTCGATGCCCGCCTCGGCGAGCCGGGCGGCGGCGTACTCGGCGGCGGGCCGTTCCCGGCAGTCGCCGCCGCCGCGGTTGGTGGTGTCGATGCGGATGAGGTCGGACGTGAACGTGACGACCTCCTCCAGTGCCTGCTGGTCAGCCATACTGCTCCTCCACCGCTGCCGAGACGATCGTGGTGACCGCCTTGAAGGTCCGGATGCCCTCGTACATGGTGGCGCTGGTGTAGGCCACCTTCCGCTCCCCGATCCGCTCCACGCCGGGTACCACGGTCGCGGCCGTCGACAAGTGCTCGGCGTCGAATTCCACGGCGACGGTGAAGGGTCCCGCCTGGACGGGCTGGTACCGCACCGCCAGCGCGGCGGCCTCCTCGGCGGCGGCCCGGATGTCGGCGGAGGTGCGGTTCGGGGTGCGGCAGACGGCTGCGTAGCGCGAGACGTGGTCCTTGACCGCGACCTTCAGCGCCCCGGGCGCGTAGCCGAGCGCGTCCTCGCAGGCCAGGTCGTCGCCGGTGACCAGGACGACGGGCACCCCGTACTCGGCCACGACATGGGCGTTGAGCAGCCCCTCGCTGGCCCGTACGTCGTTCACCCACACGCCGGTGATGGAGTTGGCGAGGTAGGTGTGGGCGAGGACGCCCTCCATGCCGGCGCCGGTGTGGTAGCCGATGAAGGCGATGCCGTCGACGTCGCCGTGCTGCACGCCCTCCACCATGGAGAGGGACTTGTGCCGTCCGGTGAGCATCTCGGCCCGGTCGTCGAGGCGCTCCAGCAGGAGGTTGCGCATGGTCCAGTGCGCCTCGTTGATCAGCACCTCGTCGGCGCCGCCGTCGAAGAAGCCGAGGACGGCGGCGTTGACGTCGGAGGTGAACATGGAGCGGCAGCGCTCCCACTGCGGTGTGCCCGGCAGCACGTCGGCCGGCCAGGTCACCCCGGTGGCGCCTTCCATGTCGGCGCTGATGAGGATCTTCATGACCCGTCACGTTACGCGCCCTCGGACGGCCCGGCCAGGAAGGGTCCTCAGGCCCGGTGCAGCCGGTCGACCAGGATGTCGATGACGAGCGGGGTGCGCGGGCCGTAGCCGAGCAGGACGCCGTCCTCCAGGTCGACGACCCGGCGGTTCATGCCGGCCGGGGTCTGGGCGATTCCCGGGATGGCGACCAGGCCGTCGACACCGCCGACGGACTCCAGCCCCTTGGTCATCATGAGGATGACGTCCGGCTGGGCGCGGACCAGGGCCTCGCTGGTGATGGGGGTGAACGGCCGGTCGAACCCGGCCTCCTTCCCGGCGTCGACGGCGCCCGCGGCCTCGATCAGCGAGTCGGCGCCGGAGCCCTCGCCGCCGATCAGGTAGACGGCCGCGCTGCCGCGCAGGTAGAGGAAGGCGACCCTGGGCCTGCTGCCCTCGGGAACGGCGGCGCGGGCGGCCGCGAGTTCACCGTTCATCCGCCGGTTGAGGGCCTTGCCCGCGTCGGGGACCCCGAGGGCCTCGGCGACCCGGGTGGTGCGGGTGGTGACGTCGGCGAGTTCGGTGGCCGGGTCGAGGACGACGACGGGGACCCCGGCGGCCCGGATCTGCTCGATGGCCTCGCTCGGTCCGGTGTCGGTGTCGGCGAGCACCACGGTCGGTTCGAGCGAGAGCACGCTCTCGGCGCTGACGTCGTGCGCCTTGGTGACCTGGGGCAGGTCCTCGGCCTCGGCGAAGGTGGCGGTGATGTCCCGGCCGACGACCCGGTCGCCGAGGCCGAGGGTGAACACGATCTCCGCGACCCCGCCGTTGAGCGGGAGGATGCGCGAGGCGTCCTCGACGGTCACTTTCCGGCCGTCGGAGGAGTCGACGGTGACCGGCAGCCGGGGGGTGGGCGCCTCGCCCTCCAGCGGGACGAGGGTGTTGTCCGCGAGCCGCTTCCCGGCCGCCGCGGCGCGCTCGCCCGCCGAGGCCGGGGCGGGGTCCGGCCCGCCGGCCGCCGTGCCGCCGCTCCCGCAGGCGCCGGTGAGCAGCGCCACGGCGAGCACCAGGGGCAGGGCGAGCCGAGGTGGTCTTCCGGTCATTCTCATCGCTGTCCCCTCCAGGCCCCGACTTCACCACAGTTGATCAATAGCTTAGGTTAGGTTTACCTTATTACTCCGTCGTGGGGGTGCGCTGTGACATCACCAACTGGCCTGGCCCATAGGCGAGTTGCCCGTACGGCCGGGCCGGCGGCCCTGGCCGCCGTTCTCGCCCTGGCCGCTCCCGCGTCCGCCGCGGGGGGCTCGGCGAGCGGCCCCGAGGGCCAGAAACTCAGCGTGTCGAAGTCCTCCGGTCTCGACCCGGCGGGCGAGACGGTGACCGTCACCGGCTCCGGCTACAACACCGAGAAGGGCATCTACGTCGCCTTCTGCGTGGACAACGGCGCCGGGAAGACCCCGACACCCTGTGTGGGCGGCGTCGACATGTCCGGGGAGTCCGGCGCGTCGGTCTGGGTCTCCTCCAACCCGCCCTCCTACGGCGAGGGCCTGGCGAAGCCGTACGAGGGCGGCGGCCACAAGGGCTCGTTCAGCGTGCGGGTCAAGGTGCGGGCGAAGGACGCCAACACCGACTGCACCGCCTCCGGAGTGACCTGTGCCGTCATCACCCGCAACGACCACACGCGGGGCGGGGACCAGAGCCAGACGGTCAGGATCCCGGTGGCCTTCGGCGGCACGGACGACGACGGCGCGGACACCGCGTCGCCCACCCCGACCGCGTCCGCCCCGGCGTCCGCCCCCGCCGGCACCGGGTCCGGCTCCGGCTCCCCGGACTCCGACGACCCCAAGGGCCCGCTGGCCAGCACCGGTTCGGTCGCCCTGCCCGTGGGGCTGACCGCGGCGGCACTGGTCGGGGCCGGCGCCTGGACCTGGCTGTGGGCCCGCAGGCGCCGCCCCGACACCGACTGACGTTTCCTCAATCCCGTGACCCCACAGGAGACTTGACGATGGCCATGAGACCCGGTGCCGCCGCGGTGGCGGGCGGCGCACTGCTCGCCCTACTGGGGCAGGGCGCCGCGACAGCACAGGAGCGGGAGGTGTCGGGCGGCTACGCCGGCTGGACGCTGGACTCCGGCGGGCTGACCCTCGGCGGCTCGGCCCGCCCGGCCTGGCTCCCGGCCACCGGCGGTACGGCCGACCCCGCGACCGGCGCCCTCACCCTGGAACTCGGCGGCACGGCCGGGCTCACCCCGCCCGCCGGGACGGCCCCGCCGCTGCCCCTGGCGGACCTGCGCCTGAGCCTGGACGGCGACTCCGGGGCCCTGCGCGCCCGTACCGCCGTCGACGGCGAGGCGCACGAACTCGCCCTGGCCGAGGTGAAACCCGGCACCCCCGTCGTCCGCGCCGGCGGAGCGACCTGGACCGGACTGGAGGCCACACTCACCGAGGAGGGCGCGGCGCTGCTCGCGCGGTGGAGCGGGCTGGAGTTCGACGCCGGGGACGGACTGGGCCGGTTCGACGTGACGGTGGGCACCGGGACCGCCGCACCCCCGGCCACCACTCCCCCGGCCGAGCCGTCGACCGGGCCTTCGGCGCCCGCCGCGGACCCGACCGCACCCGCCCCGGCCCCGAGCACGCCCGCCACCGCCCCGAGCGCCTCGGTCGCGGCGACGGAGCTGGCGGCGGGCTCCCGACAGACCGTCACCGGCGAGGGGTTCGAGCCCGGCGAGGTGATGCTCGTCGCGATCGACCAGGACACCCGCTACCAGGTGACAGCGGACGAACAGGGCCGCGCCTCAAGGGCGTTCCCCGTGTACGCCACCGCGACCGAGGGAGCGCACACGGTCGAGCTGCGCTCCGTCACCGGTGACCGGCGCGCCGCCGCGGACTTCACCGTGCGCACGCCGTAGAGCCGTGCCGTCGAGGAGCGGACCGCACTCGGTCCGCTCCTCGGCATGCCCACATCCCTTGCGAACCAAGCCCGTTGCGACTTTTTGCCTTCCATTGACAAGCACCCGCCAGCTCAACTTAGGTTTGCCTTACCTAAGTCCGATCGGTTCCGCATCGGCCTTCCACTTCCCCAGAAGGGTCCTGCCCCCATGAGAGTCGTCACCGCCTCCCGCGCCGCCCTCGCCGTCGCCGCCGCCTCCGCGCTCACCCTGGGCCTGGCCACCTCGGCCTCCGCCGCCACCTCGACCCGCACGATCGTCGACGGCAGCACCACCTACAACCTCTCGGTGACCGCCCCGAACACCGCGTCGGCGGCCGGCCAGGTCATCAACGTCACCGGCTCGGGCTTCAACACCGGACAGGGCATCTACGTCGGCCTCTGCGTCGTCGAGGGCAATCCGGGTGCCTCCAAGCCGACGCCGTGCCTGGGCGGCCAGGACGAGAGCGGCTCCACCGGCGCCTCGCACTGGGTCAACAACATCTTCGGCGGCATGTTCGCCAACAGCTCCAGGTTCGGCACCGGCGGCACCTTCAACGTGAACATCTTCGTCAAGGCCACCCTCGACGACGGCAGCGTCTGCGGCCAGGACGTCGACTGCGCGATCGTCACCCGCGCCGACCACTTCGACACCAACGACCGCAAGTACGACGTGCACGTCCCCATCACCTTCCAGTAGGCACCGCCAGGCCGGGCCCTCACCCTCCGAGGGCCCGGCCCGCCCCCCGGCGCACCCGACATGTGAGGAACTCCGATGCATCTCAGACGCCCGGCGGCGTTCGTCGGCGCCGCCGCGCTGGTGGCCGCCTCCGCCGCCGCCGGCCCGTCCGCACAGGCGGCCGACACCCCCAGGACGGCGCTCGGCAAGGACGGCCAGAAACTCACCGTCTCCGCCTCCGCGAACCTGGACCCCGAGGGCGAGACCCTGCGCGTCACCGGCTCCGGCTACGACGACACCAAGGGCATCTACGTCGCCGTGTGCAAGGACAACGGCGACAACCGCATCCCCACCCCCTGTCTCGGCGGCGCCGACCAGGGCGGCGACAGCGGCGCCTCCAAATGGATCATCCCCAGGGACGCCTCGGACGAGGGCGCGGGCACCGTCGCCGAACGCTGGGGCGAGGGCGGCACCTTCGACGTCCGGCTGGGCGTGCGGGCGAAGGACAGCGGACTGGACTGCTCCGAGGTGGCCTGCTCGGTCGTCACCCGCGTCGACCACAACGCCGCCGGCGACCGCTCCCAGGACGTCCGGATCCCGATCACCTTCGAGGGCCAGGACCCCGGTGACGGAACCGGCGGCGGGGACGGCGTGGACGTCCCCCCGGGCACCGTGAGCTACACCGGGGCCGCCGAGTTCACCACCGCGGGGCGCCCCCTGGACCTGCTGCTCCACCCCGACTCGGGGAAGCTGTACGTCGGTTCGGACAACATCCCCGACACCGCGGACGTCGCCGAACAGGGCCTGTACGCCCTGGACGCCGGGGACGGCAAGCCGCTGTCCCACATCGCGCAGGCTCCCGGTCCCAACGGCACCCTCGCCGCCCGGGTGGTCCGCCGGATCGTCGCCCCGCTCCCCGGCGACGGGGTGGTCTTCCACTACCCGCTGCGCGGCATCGGGGCCGCGAAGGACGGCGACACCGTGGCGCGGGGCCTGTGGTTCAACGGCGCCTCCTTCACCGGTGTCGGCCAGGACTCCGACACCTCCACCGTGCTGGTCGCGGCGGGCGGCGAGCTGCGCCGGACCGACCTCGCCACCGGCGAGGTACGCGCCACCCTCGCCCTGGAGGGCGGCGGCGAACTCGGCGTGGACGCCGCCCGGGACGCGGCCTGGTCGGTCGGCACCGACGCGAACGGGACGGTGCTGCGCCGGGTGGACACCAGGACCTTCCAGGTCACGGCCACGACCGCGTTCACCGCCGATGTCGTCACCTTCGTCGAGCCGGACCCCGCGACCGGCAACGTCTGGGTCGGCAACGGCCCTTCCGTCCTCGTCTTCTCGGCGGACGGCACCCTGCTGACCACCCTCACCGGCGAGGACCGGGCGATGGCCGCGGCCTTCGACCGGACCACCGGACGCGCCTTCCTACTGCGCGAGGACCTCTCCGACGGCACCACCGACAACGCCGGGTCGCTACAGATCGTCGACAGCACCACATTCGGTCCGGTCGCCGAGGCGGTCGCGCTGCCCGGCAGTGTCCGCACCGGCACCTACGCGAGTGTCGCGGTCGCGCCGGGCGCCACGTCCGTCTACCTGACCAGGTCGGCCGAGAGCAAGGTCGTCAAGTACGACCTGCGCATGTCGCCGAAGGTGACCCAGGCGCCCACCGACCGGTCCGCCGAGGCGGGCGACGAGGTCACGTTCGTCGCGGCGGCCGAGGGCGCCCCGGAGCCGACGGTGCGCTGGCAGGTCAGCCCGGACGGCGGCCAGACCTGGTCTGCCGTCGAGGGCGCGGACGACAACGCCTACTCCTTCACCGCGCGGGCGGCGCAGGACGGCTACCGGTACCGGGCCGAGTTCGCCAACCCGGCCGGCACCACCCGCACCGCGCCGATCACCCTGACCGTGAAGAAGGCCGACGAAGGCGACGGTGACGGTGACGGTGACGGCGGTGAGACCCCCGAGAAGCCCTCCGGCTCCCGGACCGTCACCGGCCCCGACGGCCAGAAGCTCACCGTCACCCCGGTCAACCACCTCGCCACCGAGGACCAGACCCTGAAGGTCACCGGCTCCGGCTACGACGTCGACAAGGGCGTCTACGTCGCCCTGTGCGTCGACAACGGCCCCGGCGAGCTGCCCACGCCCTGCGTCGGCGGTGTCGACATGAGCGGCGCCTCCCACTCCTCCGCGTGGATCTCCTCCAACCCGCCGGACTACGGCGAGGACCTCGCCGTCCCCTACGGCCCGGGCGGCAGCTTCGCGGTGGAGCTGACCGTGGACGCCAAGGACGAGTTCACGGACTGCTTCAAGGCCAAGTGCGTGCTGGCCACCCGCGCCGACCACACCCTCTCCGGGGACCGCGGCCAGGACGTGAAGGTGCCGGTGAGCTTCGTCGGGCAGGACCCCGTCGACACCGACGACGGCGACGGCGACGGCGACGGCACCGGGGACGGCGGCGGCTCGGGCTCCACCGGCGGCACGGGCGGGAGCACCGGCGGCTCCGGCACGGGCGGCGCCTCCGGCACCACGGGGGGCACGACCGGCGGTTCCGGCATCGGCACCGCGGGCAGCGGCGGCAGCCTGGCCTCCACCGGCGTCACGGTCGTCTCGCTGGCCGCGCTGGCGGGGGCCCTGACGGCGACGGGCTGGGTGGCGTACCGCCGCGGCCGTACGGCCGGCTGAGCGCGCGTTCGCCCTCCCGGCGCCCCTCCGGGAGGGCGAACGCGGGTGTCAGTCCGGCCGGCCCACGACGAACCATCTCGACGGCAGTTCGATGAGGGTGCCGTCCGGGCCCTGCTCGGTGGTGGTCAGGGGCATCTCTCCGGAGGCCACCACGGTGAGACCGGCCGCCCGCAGGTACTCCGCCACGGCGTCGTCGGCGACCTCGCCGGGGGCGATGCCGTGCCGGAAGACGGGGGCGAGCTTGGCCGGCGGGCCCGAGGGGCCCTGGGCGAGGCCCATCAGGACGGGCTTGGCCGCCTCGGCCAGCTCGACCAGGAAGGCCCGGCCGCGGGTGCCGACCAGAGTGGCGATGCCGTCCACCAGCGCCTGCCGGGCCTCGGGCTCCGCCTGGTGCAGCACGCCCCTCATATAGACGTTGGAGTCGCCGAGTTCGGCGTGCAGCGTCTGCGTCTCGTCCTTCTCCCCGGCGTCCAGGACCCGGTAGCCGGCCAGGCCCGCGGGGTCGGACCGGCGGGCGTGGTCGACCGCGGCGGCGGCCAGGTCCACCCCGACGACATGCGGGAAACGGCCGGCGAGGAACCGGGTCTGGGTGCCGTTGCCGCAGCCCACGTCCACCAGCGGCAGGGTCGGCGCGACCAGGAGCGGTTCGAACAGGGCCAGTTGGGGTCCGACGGTCACCGTCGGCTCCGCGTCCCAGAACACCGCGCCCTCCTCCTCGGGCGCCTCCCGCCAGAAACCCTCCCAGGCGTCCCGGTACCGACTCGTCACGCTCATGCCCAACTCCCCAGGGTGCGAAGGCATCCCGCCACGGCCGGGCGGGGCGAAGTACGGTCTATCGCGCCCCGCGCGGGGCTACAAGCGCGTCACACGTTCCTTCACGCCGCATTCGATCCGCGTACGCCCGACCGGCCGCGTGCGCCTCGACCGGACCCGGCTTGCCGGGGTCAGCGCCTCGGCAGCGTCAGCTCGAACCAGACGCTCTTCCCGGACCGCGTGCGGCTGGCGCCCCACTCGCGTGCGAGGGTGCTCACCAGCCGCAGCCCGCGGCCGAACTCGTCGAGGGGACCGGCGTTTCTCAGGGTCGGCAGCTCGTGGTCGTCGTCGTCCACCTCGCACAGCAGGGTGTCGCCGCGGACCAGGCGCACCTCGACCGGGCGGCCGTGCGAGTGCCGCAGCGCGTTGGTGACCAGTTCGCCGGCGAGCAGCGCGGCGACGTCGGCGAGCCGGGCGAGCCCCCAGTCGTGCAGCTGCTCCCGGACCGCCGCACGGGCCCGGCCGACCTGGGCGGGGTCGCGGGCGATCCGCCATTCGGCGACGTCCTCGGGCCCGATGCCGGCCAGCCTGGCCATCAGCAGCGCCACGTCGTCCTTGCGGCCGCCGCGGGTGTTGAGGGCGCGGATGATGGTGTCGCAGGCGTCGTCCATGGAGGCCGCCGGGTGGGCGGCGGACTCGCACAGGGTGGCCAGTCCCACGCCGATGTCCTCACCGCGGACCTCGACCAGCCCGTCGGTGCACATCACCAGCCGGTCCCCGGGCGCCACCGGCACCCGCACCGACTCGAAGGGCACGCCGCCGACTCCTATGGGCGCCCCCGTCGGAAGGTCGAGCAGTTCGCTGCGGCCGTCCTCGGCGCGCACCAGCACGGGCGGGATGTGGCCCGCGTTGGCGAGGGTGAGTTCGCCGGCGATCGGGTCGTAGACGGCGTAGAGGCAGGTCGCGAGGTAGGTGTCACCGAGGCGCTGGGCGAGGTCGTCGAGGTTGCGCAGGAGTTGCGCGGGCGGCAGGTCCAGCGCGGCCATGGTCTGTACGGCCGTCCTCAACTGGCCCATCATCGCGGCGGAGTTGAGGCCGTGGCCCATCACGTCGCCGACGACGAGGGCGGTGCGCGCGCCGGGGAGTTTGACCGAGTCGAACCAGTCGCCGCCGATCCGGCCGAGGAGGGTGCCCGGCAGATAGCGGGTGGCGATGTCGCAGCCGGCCATGCGGGCCGGGATGTGCGGCAGCATGCTGTCCTGGAGCGTCTCGGCGACGTTCTCCTGGAAGGTGTACATGCGCGCGTTGTCGAGCACGAGCCCGGCGCGGGCGGCGAGTTCGGCGCCGGTGACCCGGTCCATGTCGTTGAAGACGGGGCGCTCGGGGTGGCGCAGCAGGATCATGAACCCGAGGACGACGTTGCGGGCCTTGAGCGGTACGACCAGCATGGAGCGGTTGGTGATCAGCGGCCGGATGTCGCGCTTCTCGAACTGCGAGGCGATGGCGTGGCCCATCTGCTCGCTGATCCGCGGCACCAGCACGGGTTCCCCGGTGGTCATGCACTGGAAGAACGGGGTGTGCGCGGGGAAGGGCATCGCCTCGCCGACCGGCACGACGTCGTCCCAGCGGCCGGGTTCGTCGGTGTGCTCGACGGCGACCCGGTGCCACAGGGTGGTGGTGTCCGGCACGCCGTCGGCGAACCCCTCGCCGGCGACGACCTGTTCGCGCAGGTAGGTGCCGGCGACATCGGTGAAGCGGGGCACGACGGCCCGGCTGACCTCGGTGATGGTCCGGGACAGGTCCAGGGAGGTGCCGATGCGGCCGCTGACCTCGTTGAGGAACTCCAGACGCTCGCGGACCGCGGCGTACTCCAGGTCCTCGGCGTCCTCCGCGGCCGGCTCCGGCGCGGGCAGTCCGAGCGCCGCGGCCCGGGCCGCGCGTTCCCGGCGGGCCCTGCGCTCGGCGCGCCGCGGCACACCCCAGTCCGGGGTGACGGGCACCCGGTCGTTCTGGCTGAACTCCAGCACGGGATAGCCCAGTTCGAGGATCTGGGCGACGATGCGGGTGCTCTCGCCGACGCTCATGCTGGGCAGGATCTCGGGCAGCCGGCGCGCGAGTTGTTCGGCGCCGGGGAAGTCGGTGTGCAGGGCGAACCCGGGGGCGATGCGCTCGCCGTCCGGGTGGTCGGGGTCCTGGCGGCTCAGTCCGTCCGCGTCGGCCGCCAGCACCAGCAGCCGCTCGCTGCCGGGGCCGACCAGGGGGTACGCCCACCACAGCACGTCGGAGCGGTCGGTGCCGGGCAGGGCGAGGCGGGCGCGGCCGGCGGCGGGGAAGTTGAGCCGTCCGTCGAGGGAGGACTCCAGATCGGGCCCGAGGGCGTCGTAGGCCGTGTACATGCCGTACGGGGCGGTGTCCGGTTCGTCGGGGAGGGCGCCGGAGACGGGGAGCAGGTCGGCGGCGGGCCGTCCGATCGCCTCGTCCTTGGCCGCGCCGAACAGCCGCCGTGCGCCGCTGCTCCAGTGGGAGACCAGGCCCTCCCGGTCCACCACGACGACGGCCAGCGGAACACGTCCGCCGGCGGCGTGTTCCGGTGCGCCGTCACCGGCTCCGCGGCCGGGAGGTGCGTCCCGCTCGGTGCCACGGTCCATGGCCAAGGCCTCTCTCCCCACGGCTTGGCAAGATCTGTCCCGCCGACACCACCGTACGGCGCGAGCCGGTGGTGATGTGGGGCAACGGGGTAATTGACGGGTCCGTCCGCCCCGGCGCACGCTCCCGGCTACCGGCAGGTACCCCTCAGCCCTCGTGCCCCAGCTGAAGATCGCGTTCCGTGCGCCCGCCGCCGGCCACCCGGAGCACGCTGGCGACCGGCGGATAGCCCGTGGCGATCACGGTGTACTCGCCGGACGACAGATCGACGAACCGGAAGGTCCCGTCCGGGCCGGTGGTGAGGGTGTCGGCGACGTTGCCCGCCGCGTCCAGCAGGGTCACCCGGGCGTCCTCGGCGGGCCGTCCGCCGCCGGCGCGGACGGTGCCGCGCAGGACGGCTCCCCCGGCGAGTTCGATGTCCTGGACGGTCTCCCGGGCGGCGCGCACCGAGACGGGCAGGGCGGCCGGGCGGAAGTCCGGCGCGCCGGCGGCGAGGGTGTACTCGCCCGCGGGGAGTTCGGTGACGGCGAAGTCGCCCAGGGGGCCGGAGCGGGTGGTGGCGACGACCCGGCCGTCCACGTCGGTGAGGGTGACGGTCGCCTCCGGCACGGCGCCGCCGTCGGGGGTGCGCACGGTGCCGGCGACACGCCCCGCGCCGCCGAGCAGGACGTCGAGGTCGACCGGGCGTTCGCCGACGGTCACCGCGACGGCCTGCGGCTGGTGTCCGCCGGCGGCGGCGATCAGGACGTACGCCCCCGGCCCGGGTGCGGACAGCGCGTACCGTCCGTCCGCGCCGCTGCCGCCGCGCCCGGTCTGCTCGCCTCCGGCGTCGATGAGGGTGAGTGCCGCGCCCGGTACGGCCGTTCCGTCGGGGTGGCGTACGGCGCCGCGGACGGGCACGCCGTCGGCACGCTCCGAACGGGCCGGCGGGACCCGGGTGTCGGCCGCGGGGGTGTCGTGGGCCACCAGGGGTTTCTCCTTGAGGAAGAAGGCGAGGACCAGGCCGAGCAGGAGGACCGGCACGAGGTAGAGGAAGATCCTCGGCATGGCGTCGGCGTAGGCCTGGACGTAGACGTCGCGCAGGTGCGGGGGCAGCGCGTGGACGGCCTGCGGGGTGATCGACGCGGGGTCGGGCAGCCCGGCGCCCGGCGCGGCGGGCAGCCGGCCGGCCAGGGCGTCGGTGAGCCGGTCGGCGAAGAGGGTGCCGAAGACCGCGGCGCCGACGCTGCCGCCGATCTGCCGGAAGTAGTTGTTGGCGCTGGTGGCGGTGCCGAGGTCGGCGGGGCGCACGGAGTTCTGCACGGCGAGGACCAGGACGGGCATGACCATCCCGATGCCGGCGCCGAGGACGGCCATCCAGAGGCTGTAGTGCAGCCGGGGCGTGTCGGCGTCGAGGCCGGACAGCAGCCACATACCGGCCGCCGAGAGGGCGCCGCCGAGGACGGGGTGGACCTTGTAGCGGCCGGTGTGGCTGATGAGCTGTCCGGCGACGACGGAGGCGCCGACGATCCCGCCCAGCATGGGCAGCATCAGCAGCCCGGACTCGGTGGCGGAGGCCCCGTCGACCATCTGCAGGAAGGTCGGCAGATAGCTGGCGGCCCCGAACAGGGCGACGCCCACCACCAGGCCGATCAGGCCGGTGATGTTGAAGACGGAGTCCCTGAACAGCCGTAGGGGGATGAGCGGTTCGGCGGCGTGGCGCTCGGCGAGGAGGAAGAGCGCGCCGGACACGGCGGCGCCCGCGCCGAGGCCGAGGATCGTCCGCGAGCCCCAGGCGTGTTCGGTCCCGCCCCAACTGGTCAGCAGGACCAGGCAGGTGGAGGCGGCGGTGAGCAGCAGCGCGCCGAGGACGTCGAGCCGGGCCCCGGTCCGCGGGCGGGGCAGCTTCAGCACGGCGGTGACGACGGCGAGGGTGAGGAGGCCGAAGGGGACGTTGAAGTAGAAGCACCAGCGCCAGGAGAGGTGGTCGGTGAAGTAGCCGCCGAGCAGCGGTCCGGCGACGGAGGCGAGGCCGAAGGCGGCGCCGATCAGGCCCATGTACCGGCCGCGCTCCCGGGGCGGCACGATGTCGGCGATGATCGCCTGCACGCCGATCAGGAGTCCGCCGGCGCCGACGCCCTGCACGGCGCGGAAGGCGATGAGCTGGTCCATGGTCCCGGCGCGCCCGGCGAGGGCGGAGCCGATGACGAAGACGACGATGGCGAACTGGAAGACGCCCTTGCGGCCGAGGAGGTCGCCGAGTTTGCCGTAGACGGGCAGGCCCACTGTGGAGGTGAGCAGGTAGGCGGTGATCGCCCAGGACATCCGGTCCAGGCCGTGCAGTTCGCCGACGATCCTCGGCAGCGCGGTGGCCACGATCATCTGCTCCAGCGCGGCCAGCAGCAGCGCGAGCATCAGGGCGAGGAAGACCAACCGCACCTGGCGCGGGCCGAGTTCGGCCGGTCGGGGGTGCGGCGGCACGGGGGGTGCGGCGGACGCCTCGTCCCGCGCCGGAGTGATCCCGCCCACGTCCGCTCCCCTCGTCGCGCCACCGCACGGTTCCCGCTCGAAGGCGGCAACGGTCGGCGGGCGCGACGGGTTACGGCGGACGCCGGGCCGGGCGGAAGATCCACCCGATTCGGTGAGGCGGCCAACGACCGCCGGGAGCGGCCCCGTTGAGGAGCCGTCCTACTTCTCGACCTCGGCGGCGAGCCTGTCGAGCAGGTCGTCGTAGATACGGCCGAGGCCCTTGGGGGCGAAGGTCTTCTCGAAGAAGCCGCCGATGCCGCCCGCGCCCTGCCAGACGGTGGTCACCACGACCCGGGACTTGCCCTCGCCGGCCGGGGTGACCCGCCAGGTGGTGACCATGGAGGAGTTGCGGTCCTTCTCGACCAGTTCGCCGTCGCTGGGCTCGGTGACCTCCAGCAGGCAGTCGCGGACGCGCTTGCTGGTGGCCTGGAGCTTCCAGTGCACGAGGGTGCCCTCGCCGTCGCCGCCCTCCCGCACCTCGTACTCGCTGAAGTGTTCGGGCAGGACCTTCCGGCGGGTGCCCTCGTAGTCGGCGAGGGCGTCGAACACCTTCTCCGCGTCCGCCGCGACGATCCGCTCCGTAGTGGCCTCGACCTGCGCCATTGACTTCCTCCAGGGGTGTTGTGCCAGGGCCTGTGGGGGGTGAGGTCAAGCCAACCACCCCGTGACCCGGCCGCCCAAATCGGGGTCGCACGATCAAGGGAACATGTGTTCTATTCTGTGGGCAGTGCTACCGAGGAGGCCTCATGCGCTGGGAGAACCTCGCCCTGGAGTCCGGGCACGGCCGGGTGGAGTCCGGTCACGGCCGGGCCGACGCCGCGCTGTTCGGCGCCGACGCGGTGACCACCAGAACCTTCGACAGCCCAGAGTTCCGTGGCATCACCTTCCACGAGATCCGGGCCCGCTCGATCATCAACCGGGTGCCGGGGGCCTCCCGCATGCCCTTCGAATGGACCGTCAACCCCTACCGGGGCTGTACGCACGCGTGCGTCTACTGCTTCGCGCGCTCCACCCACGGCTATCTGGACCTCGACACCGGGCTCGGCTTCGACTCCCAGATCGTGGTCAAGGTGAACGCCCCGGAGCTGCTGGCCCGTCAGCTCGGCTCGCAGCGCTGGACCGGCGACCACATCGCGATGGGCACCAACGTCGACTGCTACCAGCGGGCCGAGGGCCGCTACCGGCTGATGCCGGGCATCCTCGGCGCCCTGCGCGACCACGCCAACCCCTTCTCGATCCTCACCAAGGGCACCCTCATCCTGCGCGACCTGGACCTGCTCGAACAGGCCGCCGCGGTGACGGACGTCGGGATCTCCGTCTCGGTCGGCTTCCTCGACACCGAGCTGTGGCGCACCGTGGAGCCGGGCACGCCCGCCCCCGAGCGGCGCCTGGAGGTGGTGCGCACCCTGAGCGGGCGCGGCATCGGGTGCGGGGTGCTGATGGCGCCGGTGATCCCCTTCCTCGGGGACGGTCCGGACCGGCTGCGGGCCACCGTGCGGGCGATCGCCGCCGCGGGCGCCACCTCGGTGACCCCGCTGGTGCTCCATCTGCGCCCCGGCGCCCGCGAGTGGTTCATGGCCTGGCTCGAACGCCACCACCCGTACCTGGTGCGCCGTTACGAACGGCTGTACGCGGACGGCGCCTACGCCCCGAAGTGGTACCAGCGCCGGATCACCCGTCAGGTGCACGAGCTGGCCGAGGAGTACGGCATCGGCCCGAACCGCGCGGGCATGCCCCGCCGGCTCCCCGAGCCCCCGGCGGCCGAGGAGCGGCCGGTCGAACCGGTCCAACTCACCCTGATCTGAGCGCATCCGGAGGCAACGCACGGCCCAATCGGGTCAAGTATCGGCAGAAGACGTTCGTCCGGCCGGGCTTTCCGGGACGATGCGGCGTGGACCGTGACCCTCGCGGTCCGAACACCCGCCGTCCTGGGAGGACTCGATGAGAAGAAGCGCAGCCCTGCTGTGCGGTGCGGCCGTCGTCGTGGCCGGGACGCTGACGGCCGTCCCCGCCGAGGCGGACGACCGGGGCGCCACCACCGCCGCACAGCTCTCCTGGAAGGACTGCGGCACCGCCTCCTACCCGACCCTGCAGTGCGCGTCCCTCGAAGTACCGCTGGACCACGCGAATCCGCGGGGGCGGAAGATCACGCTGGCGCTCTCCCGGGTCCCGCACACCGCGAAGAAGTACCAGGGCCCGCTGCTGGTCAACCCCGGCGGCCCCGGCGGCAGCGGGCTGACGCTCGCCGGTTTCGTGGCGAACTCGCTGCCCGAGTCGGTGGCCGCGCAGTACGACGTCATCGGCTTCGACCCGCGCGGGGTCGGCAGGAGCGAGCCCGCGCTGGACTGTCTGCCCGGCCACTTCGACCCGGTCCGCCCCGACTCGGTGCCGAGCACCCCGGCGCTGGAACGGGCCAACCTCACCCGCGCGCAGACGTTCGCGAAGGCGTGCGGCGACAAGCACGCGGACGTGCTGCCGTACATCGACACGGTCAGCGCCGTGCGGGACATGGACCGGATCCGGCGGGCGGTGGGCGCCGAGCGGATCAACTACTTCGGCTACTCGTACGGCACCTACCTCGGCGCGGTCTACGCCCGGCTCTTCCCCGAGCGGGTGCGGCGCCTGGTGCTGGACTCCGTGGTGGACCCGACCGGCGTCTGGTACCGGAACAACCTCGCCCAGGACTACGCCTTCAACGACCGTCACCTCGCCTTCATGGCCTGGGTCGCCCGGCACGACGCGACCTACCGGCTGGGCACCGACCCGGCGAAGATCGAGAAGCGCTGGTACGCGATGCGGGCCGAGCTGGCGAAGGACCCGGCCGGCGGCCGGGTGGGCCCCGCCGAACTGGAGGAGACCTTCCTGCCCGGCGGCTACTACAACGGCTACTGGCCCTATCTCGCCGAGGCGTTCGCCGCGTACACGAACGACGGCGACACCGAGGCGCTGGTGGAGACGTACGACAACTTCGCCGCCGTGGACGCCTCGGGCGACAACGGCTACAGCGTCTACACCGCGGTGCAGTGCCGTGACGCGAAGTGGCCGCGCGACTGGCGGCAGTGGCGTGCGGACAACTGGGCGGTCTACCGCAAGGCGCCGTTCATGGCGTGGAGCAACGCCTGGTACAACGCGCCGTGCGCGTTCTGGCCGACCGAGTCCCTCAAGCCGGTGAACGTCGCCAACGCCGAACTGCCGCCCGCGCTGCTGCTCCAGGCGACCGGGGACGCGGCCACGCCGTACGAGGGCGCCGTGATGGCCAACCGGCTGCTGCGCGGCTCCAGCCTGGTGGTGGAGGAGGGCGGCCAGAACCACGGCGTCTCACTGAGCGGCAACGCCTGCCTGGACGGGCACCTGGCGCGCTATCTCACCGACGGCACGGTGCCGCGCGGCAGCGGTGAGGCCGACGCGGTCTGCGAGGCGCTGCCCGACCCGGAGCCGGCCGCCGCGAGGTCGGCGAGCACCTCCCGGGGCTCGACGCTCCACGGGCTGCTGGGCTTCCGCGGCTGAATCCACCCGCCGGGGGCGGGCGTCGGCGGCCGGTGGTCCACGATGGACCCATGACCGAGCCCACCAGGACGCCCGCCCCCGGCGGCGCGGAAGCGCAGCTGCGCATACGGGAGATGACGTACGCCGACTGCGACCGCGTCGCCGAGATCCGCGTCGGCGGCTGGCGCACCGCCTACCGCGGCATGATGCCGCAGTCCCATCTGGACGCCCTCAGCGTCCCCGAGGACGCCGACCGGCACCGGGCCCGCTTCGCCCGGGCCGACGGCACCACGGTGAACCTGATCGCCGAGCGGGACGGCCGGGCCGTCGGCTGGTCCTGCCACGGTCCCTACCGCGCGGGCGACCTGCGCACCCCCGACGCCGAGCTGTACGCCGTCTACGTCGACCCCGCCCTGTACGGCTCCGGGGCCGGCCGGGCCCTGCTGGCGGAGTCCCTGCGCCGGTGCGCCGCCGCCGGGCACCCCCGGATGCTGCTGTGGGTCCTCAAGGACAACGCCCGCGCCCGGCGCTTCTACGAGCGGGCGGGCTTCCGCCCCGACGGCGCCGAGGAGACCTTCGAGGCGGACGGCGTCCCGGTCCCCGAGCTGCGCTACGCACGGGAGTTGACGGCGCCCTGACCCTCACCGCCGGTCGGGGCGCGCGACGCGG
Organism: Streptomyces sp. NPDC000983; assembly: GCF_040299205.1. Classification (NCBI taxonomy): domain Bacteria; kingdom Bacillati; phylum Actinomycetota; class Actinomycetes; order Kitasatosporales; family Streptomycetaceae; genus Streptomyces; species Streptomyces sp. NPDC000983. Next base: position 149,947 of record NZ_JBEPBM010000006.1, read on the forward strand.
TCCCGCTCACCGCTGTGCCGGGATGCGGGCCAGCGCCCGTACCGCGGCCTCGGCGAGCGCGGGGTGGGCCAGCGCCTCGTCCAGTACGGGCCGGGCGCGGGTGTCGCCCAGGTCGCCCAGCCCGTCGACGCAGGCCAGCGCGACCCGGCGGTAGGGGTCGTGCGGGCGCAGCCGCCGCTTCAGGGTGGTGATCAGCGCGGGGACGGCCTCGGGGGCGCGCAGTACGACCAGCAGCCGGACCGGGTGCAGCGCGTAGGCGACCCGCAGTTCGTTCGTGGCGAGGGCGGCGGCCGCCCGGGCGGTGCGGGGATCGCCGAGCCGGGCCAGGGCGTGGGCCGCGGACCGGCAGCGCTCGGGGTCGCGGTGGTTGAGCAGCAGGACGAGCGCCTCGAACGCCCGCCGGTCCCCCGCGAGTCCCAGCCGGAACGCGGCCAGCTCCCGGGCCCACAGCGCGTGCCCCGGCGCGACCAGCACCTCGGCCAGTTCGTCGACGTCCTCGGTGGCCGCCAGCCGCTCGAAGCCGGCACCGCCGCCGGACTCCCGCCGTAAGCGCTCCGTGAGTGATCGCAACTCTTCGTCCATGGTCCGACCCTAGGGGTGCCCCCACCGGCGCGGGACCTACATCACAAAGACGGTCAAGGAGAGGGGCTGGCGCGCTCGTTACCGGCGGGTTAAGCTCAGACGAGCGAGACACCCTCTCGTTTTCGACCCGCGGTGGCCTGGTGACGCAGCCGCCGTGGGAGCAGTCGGTTCGGTGCCCCAGGTACCGCAGTACGACTCGGCCACGGGACAGGGCCGGTCGGCCTCACCGTTCGCCGGACGTGTGCACGTCCACGGCGACGGCACCGGGCGTGTGCGTGAGCGCTCCGCTTGGAGGGCCACGACATGCCGTCGTGGCTGGTCACGCAGGTCTCCACCCCTCCAGGGCGCTGACCGCGCGGCCCGCTCGTAAGCCCGGGACCAACACCCGCATCCCGCTTTCCTTCCGCACCCGTGGCGCCGTTTCGGCGCACCGGGTCGCGTTCCCAGTCGTCACCCTCATTCCTGGAGTCCCGCGATGGCCACTCCCCTGTCCGACACCTCCCAGTCCCCGATCCGGACCGTCGCCGTCGTCGGCCTCGGCACGATGGGCACCGGTATCGCCGAAGTGCTCGCCAAGGCCGGCCGCGAGGTCGTCGGCATCGACGTCAGCGAGGCCGCGGCCGTCCAGTCGGTCACCGCGATCGCCGCCTCGACCGCCCGTGCCGTGGAGCGCGGCAAGCTCACCGAGCAGGAGCGCGCCGACGCACTCGCCCGGATCCGCACCGGCAGCGACCTCACCGCCGCGGCCGGCGCCGACCTGGTGATCGAGGTGGCACCGGAGTCGTACGAGATCAAGCAGCAGATCTTCCGCGCGCTGGACTCGATCGTGCGGCCGGAGACGATCCTGGCCACCGGCACCAACGCGCTGTCCGTCACCCGGCTCGCCGCCGACTCGGCGCGCCCCGAGCGGGTGCTGGGCCTGCACTTCTTCAACCCGGCGCCGGCGATGCGGCTGGTCGAGGTGGTCTCCTCGGTGCTGACCGCGCCGGCCGCGGTCACCGCCGTCACCAACCTGGCCCTGGACCTCGGCAAGGAGCCCGTCGCGGTGGGCGACCGGCCCGGATTCGTCGCCGACGGGCTGCTGTTCGGCTATCTCAACCAGGCCGCCGCGATGTACGAGGCCAAGTACGCCTCCCGCGAGGACATCGACGCCGCGATGCGGCTGGGCTGCGGACTGCCCATGGGCCCGCTCGCACTGCTGGACCTCATCGGCATCGACACCGCGCGCACGGTCCTGGACGCCATGTACGCCGAGTCCCACGACCGGCTGCACGCCCCGGCCCCGATCCTCAAGCAGCTCAGCGAGGCGGGCCTGACGGGCCGTAAGTCGGGCCGTGGCTTCTACAGTTACGAGGCGCCGGGCAGCGCGGTCGTCGTGCGGGACGCGCTGACCCCGCTGGAGGGCTCGGTGCAGGTCCCGGGCCGTGAGGTCCGCTCGGTCGGCGTCGCCGGTTCCGGCACCATGGCCTCCGGCATCGCCGAGGTCTTCGCCAAGGCGGGCTACGAGGTCGTCCTCGCCGCCCGCAGCGAGGAGAAGGCGGCGGTCGCCAAGGCCCGGATCGGCAAGTCCCTGGCCCGCTCGGTGGACAAGGGCCGGATGACCGCGGAGGCCGCGGCGCGGACCCTGGACCTGATCACCCCGGCGGGCTCCTACGACGCCTTCGCCGAGGTCGACCTGGCCGTCGAGGCGGTCGCCGAGGACCTGGAGATCAAGCAGCAGCTGTTCGCGACGCTGGACAAGGTCTGCAAGCCGGGCGCGGTGCTGGCCACCACGACCTCCTCGCTGCCCGTGGTCGCCTGCGCGCGGGCCACCTCGCGTCCGCAGGACGTGATCGGCATGCACTTCTTCAACCCCGCGCCGGCGATGAAGCTGGTCGAGGTCGTGCGGACGGTGCTCACCGCCGACGACGTCCACGCCACCGTGCGCGAGGTCTGCGGGCGGATCAGGAAGCACGCGGTGGACTGCGGCGACCGGGCCGGCTTCATCGTGAACGCGCTGCTCTTCCCGTACCTGAACAACGCGATCAAGATGGTGCAGGAGCACTACGCCACCCTCGACGACATCGACGCGGCGATGAAGCTGGGCGGCGGCTACCCGATGGGCCCGTTCGAACTGCTGGACGTCGTCGGGCTCGATGTCTCGCTGGCCATCGAGAAGGTCCTGCACCGCGAGTTCCGCGACCCGGGCCTGGCCCCGGCGCCCCTGCTGGAGCACCTGGTGGCCGCGGGCTGCCTCGGCCGCAAGACGGGCCGGGGATTCCGCGAATATGCCCGGCGCTGACCGTCCGGGCGACTGGTTCACCGGCGGCGAGGACTGGGGCGGACTGCTCGACCCCGCGGACTCTCCCCCGCTCCCCAGGAGCGGGGGAACCCCGGGACACGCGCACCGGGCTGCGCAGATGCAGTACGTTCGGGTCATGTCCCAGCCCGCCAGGTCCTCACGTACACCAGCCACGCCCGACGCGCCGGAGAGTGCCGCGGGCAGTCGCGCGGCCGCCCAGCGGCTCAAGATGCGCCGGGAGCTGGCGGCGGCGGCGATGGAGCTGTTCGCCACCAAGGGGTACGAGGCGACCACCGTCGACGAGATCGCGGCCCAGGCCGGGGTCGCCCGCCGTACCTTCTTCCGTCACTTCCGCTCCAAGGAAGAGGCGATCTTCCCCGATCACGACGACACCCTGATCCGGGCCGAGGCGGTGCTCAACGCCGCCCCCGCGCACGAGCATCCGCTCGACACGGTGTGCCGCGGCATCAAGGAGGTCATGCGGATGTACGCGGCCCGCCCGGAGATCTCGGTCGCCCGCTACAAGCTCACGCGCGAGGTGCCCACCCTGCGCGAGGCGGAGATCGCCTCGGTGGCCCGTTACGAACGCCTCTTCACCCGCTACCTCCTGGGCCACTTCGACGAGCACGCCCACGACGACGACGCCAACGACGACCCGCTGCTGGCCGAGGTGGCGGCGTCCGCCGTGGTCACCGCGCACAACCACGTACTGCGGCGCTGGCTGCGGGCGGGCGGCCAGGGCGATGTGGAGGCGCAGCTGGACCACGCCTTCGCGATCGTCCGCAAGACCTTCGGCTCCGGCATCGGGGCCGGCCGCTCCGCCCAGCCCCAGCCGGCCGCCGCGACGGTCTCCACCCACGGCGAGGTGCTGGTGACGGTGGCGCGGACGGACGCGCCGCTGGAGCAGGTGATGCGGACCATCGAAGAAGCCCTCAAGGAACGCTGAGGCGCCCCTGCGGAACTCTTCGCCCCTGTGATGACGGCCACCCCTCGGGGTGGCCGTTTTGGCATGTCAGGGCAGGTTTTCCGACGGCTTCCGGAGCCGATTCGATCGATCATCGCTCATCTGTTACGTAAAGATTTCATCTGAGAGCAATCCCTGGCACTCAGTGCCTTGCGGCGTGACACGCGGTGTCATACGTTGAAGAGGTCCGGGCGGCCGGCGTGCAGAGACCATGCGTACGCCGGCTGTCCCCGCAGCCTCATGGGCCGCGCGCCCGGACGCCTGCGTCACAGGCACCCTCCCGCGCCACAAAGCGCTGCCGATCAGCACCGTCCGCCGAACCGACGGCACCCCCGATCCACCCTCAGCAGCACCGACGTAACCCTCAGCGTCCCCCTCAGACGCTCACCGCCGGAGGCATCACCGTGACCGTGAAGGACATCCTGGACGCGATCCAGTCGACCGACGCCACGTCGGAAGACTTCGCCGCCATCCCGCTCCCCGAGTCGTACCGCGCGATCACCGTGCACAAGGACGAGACCGAGATGTTCGCGGGGCTGGAGTCCCGCGACAAGGACCCGCGCAAGTCGATCCACCTGGACGACGTGCCGCTGCCCGAACTGGGCCCGGGCGAGGCCCTGGTCGCCGTGATGGCCTCCTCGGTCAACTACAACTCGGTGTGGACCTCGATCTTCGAGCCGCTGTCCACCTTCGGCTTCCTGGAGCGCTACGGCCGCACCAACGACCTGGCCAAGCGCCACGACCTGCCGTACCACATCATCGGCTCCGACCTCGCGGGCGTCGTCCTGCGCACCGGCCCCGGCGTCAACGCCTGGCGGCCCGGTGACGAGGTCGTCGCGCACTGTCTCTCGGTCGAGCTGGAGTCCTCGGACGGCCACAACGACACCATGCTCGACCCCGAGCAGCGGATCTGGGGCTTCGAGACCAACTTCGGCGGCCTCGCCGAGATCGCCCTGGTCAAGTCCAACCAGCTGATGCCCAAGCCGGGCCACCTCAGCTGGGAGGAGGCCGCCGCGCCGGGTCTGGTCAACTCCACCGCCTACCGCCAGCTGGTCTCCAGCAACGGCGCCGCCATGAAGCAGGGCGACAACGTCCTGATCTGGGGCGCGAGCGGCGGACTCGGCTCCTACGCCACCCAGTTCGCGCTGGCCGGCGGCGCCAACCCGATCTGTGTCGTCTCCAGCGACCAGAAGGCGGACATCTGCCGCGCGATGGGCGCCGAGGCGATCATCGACCGCAACGCCGAGGGCTACAAGTTCTGGAAGGACGAGAACACCCAGGACCCCAGGGAGTGGAAGCGCTTCGGCAAGCGCATCCGCGAGCTGACCGGCGGTGAGGACATCGACATCGTCTTCGAGCACCCGGGCCGCGAGACCTTCGGCGCCTCGGTCTTCGTCACCCGCAAGGGCGGCACCATCACCACCTGCGCGTCGACCTCGGGCTACATGCACGAGTACGACAACCGCTACCTGTGGATGTCGCTGAAGCGGATCATCGGCTCGCACTTCGCGAACTACCGCGAGGCGTGGGAGGCCAACCGTCTGATCGCGAAGGGCAAGATCCACCCGACGCTGTCGAAGACGTACTCCCTGGAGGAGACCGGCCAGGCCGCCTTCGACGTGCACCGCAACCTCCACCAGGGCAAGGTCGGCGTGCTGTGCCTCGCCCCCGAGGAGGGCCTCGGCGTGCGCGACCAGGAGATGCGCGCCAAGCACATCGACGCCATCAACCGCTTCCGCAACATCTGAGGGCAGCACATATGAGCGAGCGTCAGACCCCGCCTGCGGCGCAGGGCGCGCCGGTGTCGAAAGAGACGAAGGCAAGGGAGCGCAGCGACCGCGGACTGAGGAACGTCGACACCGGCACGGAGCGCCCTGCGCCGCAGGCGCATCGAGAAAGGGACCGGCCGTGGTTGATGCGGACCTATGCCGGCCACTCCACGGCCGAGGCGTCCAACGAGCTGTACCGGCGCAATCTCGCCAAGGGCCAGACAGGTCTGTCCGTCGCGTTCGACCTGCCGACGCAGACCGGCTACGACCCCGACCACATCCTCGCCCGCGGCGAGGTCGGCCGGGTCGGCGTGCCCGTCTCGCACGTCGGTGACATGCGCCGGCTGTTCCAGGACATCCCCCTGGAGCAGATGAACACCTCGATGACCATCAACGCCACCGCCATGTGGCTGCTGGCGCTCTATCAGGTCGTCGCGGAGGAGCAGGGTGCGGACATCACCAAGCTCCAGGGCACGACCCAGAACGACATCGTCAAGGAGTACCTGTCCCGCGGCACGCACGTCTTCCCGCCCGGGCCGAGCCTCCGGCTGACGACGGACATGATCGCGTACACGGTCTCCCACATCCCGAAGTGGAACCCGATCAACATCTGCAGCTACCACCTGCAGGAGGCGGGCGCCACCCCGGTCCAGGAGATCGCCTACGCGATGTCCACGGCGATCGCGGTCCTGGACGCGGTGCGCGACAGCGGCCAGGTCCCCGAGGAGCGCATGGGCGACGTCGTCGCCCGGATCTCCTTCTTCGTGAACGCGGGCGTCCGCTTCGTCGAGGAGATGTGCAAGATGCGCGCCTTCGGCCGCATCTGGGACCGGATCACCTCCGAGCGCTACGGCATCCAGGACCCCAAGCAGCGCCGCTTCCGCTACGGCGTCCAGGTCAACTCCCTGGGCCTGACGGAGGCGCAGCCGGAGAACAACGTCCAGCGGATCGTGCTGGAGATGCTGGCCGTCACCCTCTCCAAGGACGCCCGCGCGCGTGCCGTCCAGCTGCCGGCCTGGAACGAGGCGCTGGGCCTGCCCCGGCCCTGGGACCAGCAGTGGTCGCTGCGGATCCAGCAGGTCCTCGCCCATGAGAGCGACCTGCTGGAGTACGAGGACCTGTTCGAGGGTTCGAAGGTGGTCGAGGCCAAGGTCGACGCCCTGGTCACCGAGTGCCTCGCGGAGATCGGGCGGATCGAGGAGATGGGCGGCGCCATGGCCGCCGTCGAGTCGGGCTACCTCAAGGCGCAGCTGGTGGCCTCGCACGCCGAGCGGCGGGCCCGGATCGAGTCCGGCCAGGAGAAGATCGTCGGCGTCAACGTCTTCGAGACGACCGAGCCCAACCCGCTCACCGCCGACCTCGACACGGCCATCCAGACGGTGGACCCCGCGGTCGAGGAGCGCGTCATCGCCTCGCTGGTGAACTGGCGGGACACCCGGTACCAGCCGCCCTTCAACCACCCGCGCCCGTGCAAGGCGCTGGAGCGGCTGAAGGAGGCCGCGAAGGGCACCGGCAACCTGATGGAGGCCACCCTGGAGTGCGCCCGTGCCGGGGTCACGACCGGTGAGTGGGCCGGGGCGCTGCGGGAGGTGTTCGGCGAGTTCCGGGCGCCCACCGGGGTCTCCTCCGCGCCCGTCGCGGTCTCCGCGGCGGAGGGCACGGCGCTGGCCGAGGTGCGCCGCAAGGTGGAGCTGACGGCGCGCGACATGGGCGTCGGCAAGCTGCGCTTCCTGGTCGGCAAGCCGGGCCTGGACGGGCACTCCAACGGCGCCGAGCAGATCGCCGTCCGGGCCCGTGACGCCGGCTTCGAGGTGGTCTACCAGGGCATCCGGCTCACCCCGGAGCAGATCGTGGACGCGGCCCTCGCCGAGGACGTGCACGCGGTGGGCCTGTCCATCCTCTCCGGCTCGCACGCCCGGCTCGTCCCGGACGTCCTGGAACGGCTCCGTGTGGCCGGTGCCACAGATATCCCGGTGATCGCCGGTGGCATCATCCCGAATGGTGATGCCGAGCAGCTCCGGGCCGCCGGAGTGGCCGCGGTCTTCACCCCGAAGGACTTCGACATCACCGGAATCATCGGCCGCATCGTCGACGAGATCCGGAAAGCGAACAAGCTCGACCCCCTGGAGGTCCCCGCATGACCGTCAACCGTCTGCGTCCCCGCCGCTCGTGTCTCGCGGTGCCGGGAAGCAACCCCCGCTTCCTGGAGAAGGCCCAGGGTCTGCCGGCGGACCAGGTCTTCCTGGACCTGGAGGACGCCTGCGCCCCGCTCGCCAAGCCCGAGGCGCGCCACACCATCGTCAAGTTCCTCAACGAGGGCGACTGGACCGGCAAGACGCGTGTCGTGCGGGTCAACGACTGGACGACCGAGTGGACCTACCGCGACGTCGTGACCGTCGTCGAGGGCGCCGGGCAGAACCTCGACTGCATCATGCTGCCGAAGGTGCAGACGGCCGAGCAGGTCGTCGCGCTGGACCTGCTGCTGACGCAGATCGAGAAGACGATGGGCTTCGAGGTCGGCAAGATCGGCATCGAGGCGCAGATCGAGAACGCGCAGGGCCTGAACAACGTCAACGCCATCGCGCAGGCCTCGCCGCGCGTGGAGACCATCATCTTCGGCCCGGCCGACTTCATGGCGTCGATCAACATGAAGTCCCTGGTCGTGGGCGAGCAGCCGCCCGGCTACCCGGCGGACGCCTACCACTACATCCTGATGAAGATCCTGATGGCCGCCCGCGCCAACAACCTCCAGGCGATCGACGGCCCCTACCTCCAGATCCGCAACGTCGACGGCTACCGCGAGGTGGCACGGCGTGCCGCCGCGCTCGGCTTCGACGGCAAGTGGGTGCTGCACCCCGGGCAGGTCGACGCGTCGAACGAGATCTTCTCGCCCTCGCAGGAGGACTTCGACCACGCCGAGCTGATCCTGGACGCGTACGACTACTACACGTCGGAGGCGGGCGGCAAGAAGGGCTCGGCGATGCTCGGCGACGAGATGATCGACGAGGCCAGCCGCAAGATGGCTCTGGTCGTCTCCGGCAAGGGCCGCGCGGCCGGCATGCAGCGCACCAGCAAGTTCGAGATCCCGGAGGCGTAGGGCCATGCAGTTCGGACGCACCTACGAGGAGTTCGAGGTCGGGGCGACGTACAAGCACTGGCCGGGAAAGACGGTCACGGAGTACGACGACCACCTGTTCTGTCTCCTCACCATGAACCACCACCCCCTCCACATGGACACCAACTATGCGGAGAACACGACGGACTTCGGCAGGAACGTCGTCGTGGGGAACTACATCTACTCGCTGCTGCTGGGCATGTCCGTGCCGGACGTGTCGGGCAAGGCGATCGCGAACCTGGAGATCGAGTCGCTGCGGCATGTGGCACCGACCTTCCACGGCGACACGATCTACGGCGAGACCACGGTCCTCGACAAGACGCCCTCCAAGTCGAAGAACGACCGCGGCATCGTCTACGTCGAGACCAAGGGCTACAAGCAGGACGGCACCCTGGTCTGCGTGTTCCGCCGCAAGGTGATGGTGCCGACCGAGACGTACATCAAGGAGCGCGGCGGCGAGCAGCCGGGCCGCCCCGAGCTTCAGGAACAGGGGAAGTAGTCATGGCGCGACTCGCCCAGACCGCCGGTCTGACCGACATCCAGCAGGAGATCCTGTCCACCGTCCGCGACTTCGTGGACAAGGAGATCATCCCGGTCGCCACCGAGCTGGAGCACCGCGACGAGTATCCGCAGGCGATCGTCGACGGCCTCAAGGAGTTGGGCCTGTTCGGCCTGATGATCCCGGAGGAGTACGGCGGCCTGGGCGAGTCGCTCCTGACGTACGCGCTGTGCGTCGAGGAGATCGCGCGCGGCTGGATGTCGGTGTCCGGCATCATCAACACCCACTTCATCGTGGCGTACATGCTCAAGCAGCACGGCACGCAGGAGCAGAAGGACCACTTCCTGCCGCGCATGGCGGCCGGTGACATCCGCGGCGCCTTCTCCATGTCGGAGCCGGCCCTCGGCTCGGACGTGTCGGCCATCACGTCGAAGGCGGTGAAGGACGGCGAGGAGTACGTCCTCAACGGCCAGAAGATGTGGCTGACGAACGGCGGAACGTCCTCTCTGGTCGCCGTTCTGGTGCGAAGTGACGAAGGACACCCCGAGGGCACGGCGCCCCACAAGTCGATGACGACCTTCCTCGTCGAGAAGGAGCCCGGCTTCGGTGAGGTCCGCCCCGGCCTGACCATTCCGGGCAAGATCGACAAGATGGGGTACAAGGGGGTCGACACCACCGAACTCATCATGGATGGCCTGCGAGTTCCCGCCGACCGGGTGCTCGGCGGGGTCACCGGCCGAGGTTTTTACCAAATGATGGACGGCGTCGAGGTGGGCCGCGTCAACGTCGCGGCGCGTGGCTGCGGTGTCGCTCAGCGTGCCTTCGAACTCGGTGTCCGGTACGCCCAGCAGCGTCACACTTTCGGCAAGGCGATCGCCCAGCACCAGGCGATCCAGTTCAAGCTGGCCGAGATGGCTACCAAGGTCGAGGCCGCCCATGCGATGATGGTGAACGCGGCACGCAAAAAGGACTCCGGGGAGCGAAACGACCTTGAGGCTGGGATGGCGAAGTACCTCGCCTCCGAGTACTGCAAGGAGGTCGTGGAAGATGCCTTCCGGATCCACGGCGGCTACGGCTTCTCCAAGGAGTACGAGATCGAGCGCCTCTACCGGGAGGCTCCGATGCTGCTGATCGGCGAAGGTACCGCCGAGATCCAGAAAATGATCATCGGTCGCAGGCTGCTCGAAGAGTATCGATTCCAGGGCTGATTGTCCGGATACGGGGTGTTTTCTTGGAGAAGAAGATCACACCCCGTCAACGCTCCTCGGCTGCCGACTCGGCTTCCTGGCTTGCCCAGTTGCGGCCCGCGACCGGTACGATCCCGGAAAGCCGCCGTCCCCCTCAATGCGCGGCTCCATCCGCTACGAAGGTCATCCATGCCCCACAGCCAAACCTCTGCACCTCGCGACAGCCTGGCCGGCGTACGCCTGGCACGCGGAGCATCGCCGTGGCTCCTCCCGACCGTCGCCACGGCAGCCCTCAGCCTCGTCAAGGCCCGTCGCTCCGGCGCCGCCAAGGCCGTCGCAGTGCCCGCCACCGCCCTCGCGGCGGGCATGCTGTGGTTCTTCCGCGACCCCGAGCGTGAGATCGCCCAGGGCCGCGTCATCTCGCCCGCCGACGGTGTGGTGCAGAGCATCATGCCGTGGAAGGACGGACGCACCCGCGTCGCGATCTTCATGAGCCCGCTGAACGTCCACGTCAACCGCGCGCCGCTCTCCGGCACGGTGACCTCCGTGGAGCACGTCCCCGGCGGTTTCGTCCCGGCGTTCAACAAGGAGAGCGAGAACAACGAACGCGTCGTCTGGCACTTCGACACCGAGCTCGGTGACATCGAGATGATCCAGATCGCCGGCGCGGTCGCCCGCCGCATCGTGCCCTACATCCCGCAGGGGACGAAGGTCGAGCAGGGCGAGCGGATCGGTCTGATCCGTTTCGGCTCCCGGGTCGACATCTACCTGCCCGAGGGCGTGGAGGTCGCGGTCGAGGTCGGGCAGAAGACCGTGGCTGGGGTGACTCGCATTGACCGTGATTGATCCGGAGACACAGGCGGGCTGGGTGCCCGAGGCCGACGGGGTGGACGAAGAAGAGGAGATGCCCCTCTCTCTTCGCCTGTCGATAGCGGACACCCTCACGCTCGGCAACGCGACCTGCGGCTTCATGGCGGTGTACTTCACCACCACCGGCATCCTGATCCCGCACCTCACCGGCAGCCAGGAATCCGGCATGGCCCGCCACAGCGCGGCCACCGCCGTCATCCTGATGCTCTGCGCGGCGGTCTTCGACCTGTTCGACGGCCTGGTCGCGAGGAAGCTCCGCTCGTCCCCCATGGGCGCCGAGCTGGACAACCTCTCCGACCTCATCAGCTTCGGCCTCGCGCCGGCGTACTTCGTCCTGGTCTACGGCATGGTCGCGGACGACGCGCACCAGAAGGTGGCCGCGGTCGGAGCGATCGTGGTGCTGCTGGCCGTGGTGCTGCGCCTCGCGCGGTTCTCGTGCGTGACGCCGCCGAACGGCATGTTCCAGGGCATGCCCTCGCCGTTCGGCGCGCTGACGGTCGTCTCGATCGTGCTGCTGGAGCTGCCGTTCGTGGCGACGCTGCTGGCGATCCTCGGGACCGCGTGGCTGATGGTGAGCCGGGTGGAGTACCCCAAGCCGCGGGGGCGCCTCGCGGTGGCGATGCTCGGCTGGATCGTGCTGAGCATGGGGCTGCTGGCGGCGTGGGCGTTCGACGCGCCGAGCGGGCAGTTGCTGCTGCAGACCGGGTGCGCGTTGCAGCTGGTCATGGGCGCGGTCATTCCGCTGTTCGCGACGGCTCGCCGGGTGAACAACTTCCGCGACAACCGCCGCGAGGCCCGGGCAGCACAGCTCCCGTAACGCTCCGCCGACATTGCTTTCGAGGGCCCCGGGTTTCCACCCGGGGCCCCTCTTCGTGTCTTCGACTGCAGCGCCGTCGTGGCCGGTCGCGCAGTTCCCCGCGCCCCTGGGGAGGTGGCAGCTGGGCGTGCTTCGAGGGGCCCGGGGTTCTTCTGCCCGCTGCTGGGTGCGGCGCCACTGTGGCTGATCGCGCAGTTCCCCGCGCCCCTGGGGAGGTGGCAGCTCGGCGGCTGCACAGTTCCCGGCGCTCCAAAGGACCGGCCAAAAACCCCCGGGCCCCCTCGAACCGCACCCCGCCAAGCCATGACTCCCTGACCTGAACAGCCACCCAACCCCCACCCACCCAGGGGCGCGGGGAACTGCGCGACCAGCCACGACAGTGCCGCGGCCGGAAAACACGACGCGGCCCCACCCACCCAGGGGCGCGGGGAACTGCGCGACCAGCCACGACGGTGCCGCGGCCGATGGTGCGTCGTGGGGTCAGGTCAGGAAGTCCTGGGCGATTTGGGACGCCGTGCGTTCCAGGATGGGGCCGGCTTCCGCGATGCAGCGGGCCACGTCCGGTTCCGTGGCCGTCAGGGGATACGCGCGGCGGATGCCGGCTCGGCCCAGGGCCTCCGGGGGGAGGGCCAGGCGGCCGCAGACCGCCACGACCTCCTTGCCGGCCGCCCGGGCGGCCGCGGCAACGCCCGCGGGGGCCTTGCCGTGGAGGGTCTGCTCGTCCAGGGACCCCTCCCCGGTGATCACCAGCTCCGCCCGCTCCAGCGCCGGCGCGAAGCCCAGCACGTCCAGCATGACCTCGATCCCGGGCCGGAAACGCGCCCCGAGCAGGAGGGCGCCGTAGCCGATCCCGCCGGCCGCGCCCGCACCGGGCGAGACGGCGTACTCGGCCGCCCGCGGGCCCACGGCCGACTCCAGCACCTTCGCGAAGTGGGCCAGCGCAGCGTCCAGCGCGGCCACGTCGTCCGCGGAGGCGCCCTTCTGCGGCCCGTAGACCGCCGGGGCGCCCTTGGGCCCGGTCAGCGGGTTGTCGACGTCGCTCGCGAGCACCAGGTCGACGGAGGACAGCCGCGGGTCCAGGCCGGAGAGGTCCGCGGAGGCCAGGGCGCCGAGCCCGCCCCCGCCGGGCGCCACCGGCTCGCCGTCCGCGTCGAGGAACCGCGCGCCGAGGGCGGTGAGCATGCCGGCCCCGCCGTCGGTGGTGGCGCTGCCGCCGACGCCGAAGACGATGGTCCTGGCGCCCGCGTCCAGCGCGGCGAGCAGGAGCTGCCCGGAGCCGTGGGTGGAGGCCGTCAGGGGCGCGAGGACGCCCGCCGGGAGCCGTTGCAGACCGCTGGCCTCCGCCATCTCCACGACGGCCGTGTCCCCGCGCAGCGCGAACGCCGCGGTCACCTCGTCGCCCAGCGGCCCGGCGACCCGCCTCTCGCGGCGCTCGAACCCGGCGGCGACGGCCGCGTCGACGGTGCCGTCCCCGCCGTCGGCCACCGGCAGCGCCTCGACCTCGACCTCGGGTGCGACCGAGCGGAGCCCCGCCGTCACGCGCTCGGCGACCTGCACGGCCGTCAGCGATCCCTTGAACTTGTCCGCGGCGATGAGCACGCGCTGTGTCACCTGTGATCCCCTTGCTCTCCGGGCCCGCGCGCAGCGGGCCGGTCGCGCCGCTGCGACCTTAACCGCAGGACACCTCCGCCGTCATGCCCCGCCCGGTGACTGGACGGCCCGCCGCCGCGCCGTGCGGGGCGCGCGGAATCGGGTAGACCGAAGTCATGAACCCTGTGGGCACCGAGCACGAGTTCACCGACCGCGTCCTCGGGGGCTGGCTGGGCCGGATCGCCGGCAACATGCTGGGCAAGCCGGTCGAGCAGGGCGACCTGTGGACGCGGGACCGGATCGACCGCTATCTGCGGCGGGCGGCGGCGCTGCCGCTCACCGACTACCTGCCGGAGCCGCCGCCCGGCGACGGCGAGGTCTTCGAGCTGCGCCCCGAGTGGCGCAGCTGTGTGCGCGGCCGGATCCACGGCAGCTGCCGGGACGACGACGTCGACTACGCCATCCTCGGCCTGCACCTGCTGGAGACGCACGGCTTCTCCTTCAGCACCGAGCAGGTCGGCGACCTGTGGCTGCTGCGGCTGCCGTACCTGCAGACGTTCACCGCCGAGCGGGCCGCCTACCGCAACCTCGCCGGCGGGCTGAAACCGCCCCTGACCGCCACCTACGACAACCCCTACCAGGAGTGGATCGGCGCCCTGATCCGGGCGGACGTCTTCGGCTGGACCTGCCCGGGCGACCCGCGCCGGGCCGCGTCGCTGGCCCGCAGGGACGCGGTGCTGTCGCACACCGGGAACGGCGTGTACGGGGCGATGTGGGCGGCGGCGCTGATCTCGGCGGCGTTCACCGCGCCGACCGTGCGCGCGGCGCTGGGCGAGGCGCTCACCGTGATCCCGGCGTCGAGCCGGCTCGCCCGGACCGTCCGCCGGGTGATCTCCCTGCACGACGCCCGGCTGCCGTGGGAGGACACCCTGACGACGGTGTCCGAGGAGACCGCGGGCCTCGGCTGGATCCACACGGTGCCGAACGCAGCCGTCCTGACCGCCGGACTGCTCTACGGCGACGGCGACTTCACCCGGACCATCGCGCTCACCGTGCGGGGCGGCCTGGACACCGACTCCAACGGGGCGACCGCCGGCTCGGTGGCCGGGGTGCGGACCGGGGGCGGGGCCATCCCCGCGCAGTGGCGGGACCCGCTGGAGGACACGGTGCGCAGCGCGGTGTTCGGCTTCGACGGGGTGCGGATCAGCGAACTGGCCCGGCGCACGGTGGCGGTGGCGAACGGCGGGTGACGGCGCCGTCGTTACCCTGTCAGGATGACCACTCAGGACTTCGCCACGTACATCGCGGGACTCCCCCGTGTCCTCGCCGGTGCCGCCGCCCTGTTCCGGGACGCGGCGGGGCGGGTGCTGCTGGTGGAGCCCAACTACCGCGAGGGCTGGGCGCTTCCGGGCGGCACGGTCGAGTCCGACACCGGTGAGACGCCGCGCCAGGGCGCGCGCCGGGAGACGGCCGAGGAGATCGGGCTCGACCTGCCGCTCGGTCCGCTGCTGGCGGTGGACTGGGTGCACGGCACGAACCGGCCGCCGCTGGTCGCCTACCTGTACGACGGCGGGGTCCTCGGCGAGGACGACTTCAAGGCGATCCGGCTCCAGGAGACGGAGCTGCTGTCCTGGCGCCTGGTCCCGCGCGAGGAGCTCACCGGGCTGCTGCCGGGCGCCCTGGGCCGCCGGGTGCTGGCCGCGCTGGACGTGCTCACGGACGGCGGCGGCACGGTGGAACTGGAGAACGGGCACCGGGCCGGCTGACCGGCAGGCCCGCGTCCCCGCACCCTCACGCCCTCGCACCCGAATATCCGTTCGCCCCGGTCGCGGCCCGCGCCTACGCTCGGTGACATGACCAAGCCCCTCGTCGCCCTGCTCAGCGGCGCCGGTGTCAGCACGGACTCCGGGATCCCCGACTACCGCGGGCCGAACGGCCTGTGGCGGCGGGACCCGGAGGCCGAGAAGCTCGTCACGTACACGTACTACATGGGCGATCCGGAGATCCGCCGGCGCTCCTGGCAGATGCGGCGCGCCACCCAGGCGCTCACGGTGGAGCCGAACGCCGCGCACCACGCGGTGGCGGCGCTGGAGCGCTCCGGGGTGCCGGTCAGGGTGATCACCCAGAACGTCGACGGGCTGCACCAGCGGGCCGGGATGCCCGCCCGCAAGGTGCTCGAACTGCACGGCACCGCACACCAGGTGGTGTGCACCGGGTGCCATGCGCGCGGCCCCATGGCGGAGGCCCTGGCCCGGGTGGAGGCCGGTGAGGCGGATCCGCCGTGCCGGGAGTGCGGAGGGATCCTGAAGTCGGCCACGGTGATGTTCGGGGAGCGACTCGACCCGGTGGTGCTGGGCGAGGCCGTCGCGATCGCCAAGGCCTGCCAGGTGTTCGTCGCGGTCGGTACGACGCTCCAGGTGCAGCCCGCGGCGGGCCTCGCGGGCGTGGCCGCCGACCACGGGGCGCGGCTCGTGATCGTCAACGCCGAGCCGACGCCGTACGACGAGCTCGCCGACGAGGTGATCCGGGAGCCCATCGGCACGGCGCTGCCGGAGCTGCTGCGCGGACTGGCCGCGTAGATCACAATCGCTTCCATGACCTCTGCCATCCGCCACACGACGATCGACAGCGCCGACGCCTACGGCCTCGCCTCCTTCTGGTCCGGGGTGCTGGGCCTGCCGCTGCACGAGGACGACGAGCCGGGCGCCGGGGAGGCGCTGATCGAGGGGGCGGGGCTGCTGTTCGTGACGGTCCCGGAGCCCAAGACCGTCAAGAACCGGATCCATCTGGACCTCCAGCCGCAGGACCGCACCCGGGACGAGGAGGTCGAGCGGATCCTGGCGCTCGGCGCCACCCTGGTCGACGACCGCCGCACCCCGGACGGCCTGGGCTGGGCGGTCCTGGCCGATCCGGAGGGCAACGAGTTCTGCGTGGAGCGCAGCGCGGCGGAGCGCACGGACTAGAGCATCCCTGCCGCCCTTTCGAGGTCCAGCAGGCGGCGCTTGCGGTCCAGGCCGCCGCCGTAGCCGGTGAGGCCGCCGTCCGCCCCGACCACCCGGTGGCAGGGGACGATGATGCCGATCGGGTTCTTGCCGTTGGCGAGTCCGACCGCCCGGGAGGCGGCGGGTTTGCCGAGGGCGTCGGCGAGTTGGCCGTAGCTGCGGGTCTCGCCGTACGGGATGCGGCGCAGCTGCTCCCAGACCGTGCGCTGGAACGGGGTTCCGTGCAGGCGGAGTTCGAGGGTGAACTCGGTCAACTCGCCCGCGAAGTAGCCCTCCAGCTGTTCCTCGGCGTCGGCGAAGAGGGTGTCGTCGCGGGCGCCGAAGGTCTCCTCGGCGGGGCGGTGGCGCTGCTCGGTCATGTAGAGCCCGCACAGGACCCCGTCGTCGGCGACGAGGGTGAGGGGGCCGTAGGGGCTGTCGGTCACGCTGTGTCGGCGCATGGAACGTCCTTAGACCGGGAGGAAGTTGATCGGGTGGCTGTCGGTCGCCCAGAGGTACTGGACGGCGTACGCCCGCCAGGGCCGCCAGGCGGCGGCGCGGGCCGTGAGGGCGGCGGGGGTGGAGGGCAGGCCCAGTTCGCCGGCCGCGCGGCGGATGCCCAGGTCGGTGGGGAGGAAGGCGTCGGGGTCGCCGAGGGCGCGCATGGCGATGACCTCGACGGTCCAGGGCCCGAAGCCGGGCAGTTCTAGCAGGCGGGCGCGCGCCTCCTCCCAGTCGCTCTCCACGCCGAGCCGGAGGCCGCCGTCGGCGAGCCGTTCCACCAGGGTGGTGAAGGTGCGCCGGCGGCTGCGCGGCATGGCGAGGGTCTCCGGGTCCAGGGCGGCCAGGGCCGCGGGCGCCGGGAACAGGTCGGTGAGGCCGCCCTCGGGGTCGTCGACGGGTTCGCCGTGCGCGGTGACCAGGCGGGCGGCGTGGGTGCGGGCGGCGGCGGTGGAGACCTGCTGGCCGAGGACGGCCCGGACGGCGAACTCCGCCTCGTCGACGGTGCGCGGCACCCGTCGGCCGGGTGCCTTGGCGACCAGCGGGGCGAGCAGGGGGTCGGTGGCGAGCTGTTCGTCGACGGCGACCGGGTCGGCGTCGAGGTCGAGGAGCCGGCGGCAGCGGCTGATGGCGACGGTCAGGTCGCGCAGGTCGCCGAGGGTGAGCCGGCAGGCGATGTGGTCGGGCCGCGGGGTGAGGGCGACGACGCCGTGGGCGTGGGGCAGGCGCAGGGTGCGGCGGTAGGCGCCGTCGCGCCACTCCTCCACGCCGGGGACGGCGGTCGCGGCGAGGTGGCCGAAGAGGTTGTCGGGGTTGAGCGGGGCGCGGAACGGCAGGCGCAGGGTGAGTGCTCCGGAGGTCCGGCCGGGGCGGGGGGCGCGGGCCCGCAGTTCGCTCGGGGCGAGGGCGAAGACCTCGCGGACGGTGTCGTTGAAGGCGCGGATCGAGGAGAACCCGGCGGCGAAGGCGATCTGCGCCATCGGCAGCGGGGTCGTCTCGATCAGCAGCCGGGCGGTCTGGGCGCGCTGGGCGCGGGCCAGGGCGAGCGGGCCGGCGCCCAGTTCGGCGAGGAGCTGGCGTTCCACCTGGCGGGCGCTGTAGCCGAGGCGGCCGGCGAGCCCCGGCACGCCCTCGCGGTCGACCACCCCGTCGGCGATCAGCCGCATGGCGCGGGCCACCAGGTCGGCGCGCCGGTTCCACTCCGGGGAGCCGGGGCTGGCGTCCGGGCGGCAGCGTTTGCAGGCCCGGAACCCGGCCTGCTGGCAGGCGGCCGCGCTCGGGTGGAACACCATGTTCTCCGGCTTGGGCGCGACCACCGGGCAGCTCGGCCGGCAGTAGATCCCGGTGGTCAGGACGGCCGTGTAGAACCAGCCGTCGAAGCGCGCGTCCTTGGCCTGCACGGCCCGCACGCAGGTCTCGGTCTCGGTGTGCATCCCCGTTCGCATGGCTCAAGCATCGAGGACCCGGAACGCGAAGGCTGGCGAGAATCCGACATCAACCTCGGCTGTCCTGGACCCATGCCGATTCACGCAGCAGCCTGAGTCCGTTGAGGCCGACCAGCACGGTCGAGCCCTCGTGTCCGGCGACACCGAGCGGGAGCGGGAGGTGGCCGAGCAGGTCCCACAGGACGAGTCCGGTGATGAAGACTCCCGCGATCACGAGGTTCTGCACGACCAGGCGGCGGGCGGAGCGGGAGAGCCGCACCACGGCCGGCACGGTCGTCAGCTCGTCGCGCACGATCACCGCGTCCGCGGTCTCCAGCGCCAGGTCGGAGCCGGCCCGGCCGAGGGCGATGCCGGAGTGGGCGGCGGCCAGGGCGGGCGCGTCGTTGACGCCGTCGCCGACGAAGAGCACCTTGCGGCCGCCGTCCTGGAGGGCGCGTACGGCGCCGACCTTGTCCTCGGGGAGCAGTCCGGCGCGGACGTCGGTGAGGCCGGTCGCGGCGGCGACCCGGGCGGCGGCGCCGGGGTGGTCGCCGGTGAGCAGGACGGGGGCGGTGCCGGTCAGCGCGGTGAGGGCGGCCGTGGTGGCGGGGGCCTCGGCGCGCAGCCGGTCGGTGAGGGCGAGGGTGCCGACCGGCTCGCCGTCGCGGGTGACGGCCACGACGGTGGCGTCGCCGTCGGCGTCGGCCCGGCCGACGCTCACCTCGTGTCCGGCGACGGTGGCGGTGACGCCCCGGCCGGGGTGGGCGGTGAAGTCCTCGGCGGGCGCGAGCCGCAGGCCGCGGGTGCGGGCGGCGGCGACGATCGCCCGGGCCAGCGGGTGTTCGCCGGGGTGCTCGGCGGAGGCGGCGAGCGCGAGCAGCGCGTCCTCGTCGAGGCCGGTGCCGGCCGCCGGGCGTACGGCGGTCACCTCGGGGGCGCCCTCGGTGAGGGTGCCGGTCTTGTCGAGGGCGGCGAGGTCGATCTCGCCGAGGCGTTCCATCGCCACGGCCGACTTGACCAGCACGCCGTGCCGGCCGGCGTTGGCGATGGCGCAGAGCAGGGGCGGCATCGTGGCGAGGACGACCGCGCACGGGGAGGCGACGATCATGAAGGTCATCGCGCGCAGCAGGGCGTCGGTGAGTTCGGCGCCGAACGCCAGGGGCACGCCGAAGACGGCGAGGGTGGCGACGACGAGGCCGGCGGCGTAGCGCTGTTCGACCTTCTCGATGAAGAGCTGGGTCGGCGCCTTGGTGCGGGACGCCTCCTCGACCAGGGTGACGATCCGGGCGATCACGGAGTCGGCGGGGTCGCGGGCGACGCGGACGCGCAGGGCGCCGGCGCCGTTGAGGGTGCCGGCGAAGACCTCGTCGCCGGGGCGCTTGACGACGGGCAGCGGCTCGCCGGTGATGGTGGCCTCGTCCGCCTCGCTGGTGCCGTCCAGGACGTGTCCGTCGGCGCCGATGCGCTCGCCCGGCCGGATCAGCAGCAGGTCGCCCACGCCGAGCGCGGCGGCCGGCACGGTCTCCTCGCCCGCGTCGGTGACGCGGGTGGCGGTGCTCGGCGCGAGGTCGAGCAGTCCGCGTACGGAGTCGGCGGTGCGGGCGGTGGCCAGGGCCTCCAGGGCGCCGGAGGTGGCGAAGATGACGATCAGCAGGGCGCCGTCGCAGACCTGTCCGATCGAGGCCGCGCCCAGCGCCGCGACGATCATCAGCAGGTCGACGTCGAGGGTCTTCTCGCGCAGGGCGCGCAGCCCTTCCAGGGCGGGCTCCCAGCCTCCGGTGGCGTAGGCGGCGGCGTAGAGCGGGGCCCAGGTCCAGGCGGGGGCGCCGGCAAGGTCGAGGGCGAGGCCCAGCAGGAAGGCGACGGTGGCGGCGAGCGCCCAGCGGGCCTCGGGCAGGGCGAGGACCCGGGTGCGGCGGCGGGGGGCGGCCGGGGCGGTCGCGGGGGCATGGGCGGGGGCGAGTGCGGTGGACACGCGGGCCACCATACAGGAACACATGAAGACTCATTCATCTGTTCATGCGTGATGGGTAGGATACGCGCATGGGTCATGGAGCCGTCACCACCACCGACGACGAGCGGGTACGTCTGGACGCGGACAACGTCGCGAAGGTGGCGACCACCCTCCAGGCCCTGTCCACCCCCTCCCGGCTGCTGATCCTGGCGCGGCTGCGCGAAGGCCCGCTGCCGGCGACCGAGTTGGCGGCCGAGGTGGGCATGGAGCAGTCGGCCTGCTCGCACCAGCTGCGGCTGCTGCGCAATCTGGGGCTGGTGGTGGGCGAGCGGCGCGGCCGGTCGGTGGTGTACGCGCTGCACGACCACCATGTCGCCGAACTCCTCGACCAGGCCGTCTACCATGTGGAACATCTGCGGCTGGGGCTCAGCGACACGGCGGAGTGAGGGCCGACAGGGCTAGGCCGCGGTCTTGTCGTGGGTCGGCCGCCCGGTCTCGTCCTCCGCGACGAACTCCACCACCGCCAGGGCGAAGAGCAGGGTGAGGGCCAGGCCGACGACGACCGCGCCGGTCGGGTACGGCCACAGGACGAAGGCCACCGCCGCCGCGGCCACCAGCAGCCAGGAGATCCAGGTGCGGTGCCGGTACAGGAAGTGCCCGACCCGCCCGGTGCGCAGGCCCGCCCGGTCCGCGGTGGACCGGACCGCGCCGATGCCGTTGTGCCACAGCTGCCGGACGAATCCGGCCCGGCGCCCGGGTCCGGTGAGCCAGGCGGCGAGGGCGACCACCACGCCCAGGACGACGCCCACCCGGACGGCGACCCGCAGATAGCGGATGAGCGTGTCGTACACCGACTCGGCGGCCGCCTGGGAGACACCCGGGGGCAGGGCGTCGAGGTAGACCACCCGGAAGACGGACAGCGCGATGCCGAGCAGCCCGACGGCGAAGGCGAAGCCGAGCGCGCCGGCGACCAGGGCCCGGCGCCGGCGCACGGCCACCGCCACGCCGGCCGCGACGAGCAGGACCGACACCACGGGCAGCCAGAAACCGACGATCTGGAGCAGCCGGAACCCGGTGCGGACCTTGCCGATGTCCTGCGACTGCACGACGGTGATGTCGGTGTGGATCTCGGGGATGTTCCCGGCCACCGTCATGCCCTCGTCGACGAGCCGCTGCTTGACCCGGTCGACGACCGGCCCGAGGTCGATCGTGACGGCGTCGTCCTTGAGCTGGACCGCGCCGCCGCCCTGGCCGGTGAGCGCCTTGACGACGGCGTCGTGGGCCCGCCGGTTGGCCTCGGTCCAGATCGTCTCGAAGGCGTCGGAGGCGACGACGGCCTGCGCCTTGTCGTGCACGAAGCTGCTGACCGCGTCCTGGAGGGAGTCGCCCAGCTTGCCCAGCGCCTTCTCCACCAGCGGCCGGTCCGCGGCCTCCGTCTGCTGGAGCAGGGCGGCCAGGTCGAGGCGGGACATCAGGGCGTCGGTGACCCGGGTGGCCACGGCGTTCTGGACGTCCTTGTCACCGGCGAGCGGCTCGACCGTGTCGACATAGCGATCCGTGTCGCCGGCGAGGTCGGCGGTCCAGGCCGCGACCGCGCCCAGCGGGGCGAGGATGCAGCCGAGGACGATGAGCACGGTGGCCAGCACCGCCCGGCCCACATGCCGCTTCGGCCGCCCGGCCCGCTCCTCCTCCAGCGCGGCGACCCGCGCCCGCAGCCGCTCCAGCTCCTCCTGAGAGGCACCCGAGGCATCGCCGTCGCTCGCCATGCCGTTCTCCCTCCTGCTCCGCTGGGCTCAGCAGAACCCGGGGAGCGGAGGGCGGCGACCTCGACGGGCCGGACGGGTGAGCGAAGGCGCACGCCCGCGGCGGCAGAAAACGGGTGACCACCGCAGCGGGCGGTGTACGCGCGGGGCGCGCGGGCGTGGCGGGTGATGGTTGAGTTTCCGCTGTTCGGTCGGCGTCATGTGCGAGCCACGATGATTCTCGACCGGATCCCTGCAGGGCTGGTGCAAGAGGGGCGCACCCTGACATCCGGGCACCCTCACCTGGTTTCCGTGGTCAGACCACCGGCGCGTGGACGATGCGGATGTGCCGACCAGTTTCGTTCTCCGGCCGCGCGGAAGCAGGGCCGCTCGGGAACGGCGTCGTTGTGCTGTACGGCCCCTCCGTCTTGTCCGTCAGCGGAGCTGTTCCGTGAACGCCTCGTACGCCCGGTCGTCGAAGAGGACGAAGCGTGCCTCCTCGACGTCCGTCCGCGCGGCGCGCACCGTTTCCACCGCGATGCGGGCCGCGTCTCGCATGGGCCAGCGGTAGACGCCGGTGGAGACGGCCGGGAAGGCGACCGTGCGGGCGCCCAGTTCGTCGGCGACGCGCAGGGACTCGCGGTAGCAGGAGGCGAGCAGGTCCGAGCGGTCCTCGCTGTCGCTGTGGACGGGGCCGACGGTGTGGATCACCCACCGCGCGTCGAGTTCCCCGGCCGTGGTGGCGACCGCCTGCCCGGTCCGCAGGCCCTTGCCGTACCGGGACGCGCGCAGTGCCCGGCACTCGGCGAGGATCTCGGGGCCGCCGCGGCGGTGGATGGCGCCGTCGACCCCGCCGCCGCCGAGCAGCGAGGAGTTGGCGGCGTTGACGATGGCGTCGGCGCTCTCCCGGGTGATGTCGCCCTGGACGAGCGTGATCGTGGTCATGTCTGCCTCAACCTTCTCCAGACGGCCTTCGCCGCGTTGTGCCCCGACATTCCGTGCACCCCGGGCCCGGGCGGGGTGGCCGAGGAGCAGATGAAGACCGCCGGATGCGGGGTGCCGTAGGGGGACAGCGACAGCTTCGGCCGCAGCATGAGCTGCAGTCCCGAGGCCGCGCCGGAGCCGATGTCGCCGCCGACGTAGTTGGCGTTGCGGGCGGCGAGTTCGGCCGGTCCGGCGGTGGCGCGGGCGAGCACCAGGTCCCGGAACCCCGGTGCGTGGCGCTCCAGTTGGCGTTCCATCGCGTCCGTGAGGTCGCCGGTCCAGCCGTTGGGGACATGGGCGTACGCCCAGAAGACCTGCTTCCCGGCGGGGGCCCGGTCCGGGTCGACGACTCCGGGCTGGACCGTGATCATGAACGGCCGGTCGGGTGCCCGCCCCTCCCGGGCGGCGGCGCGAAGGGCCGCGCCGATCTCCGCGCTGCCGGCGCCGAGCTGGACCGTGCCGGCGCGCCGGGCCTCCGGGGCGGTCCACGGGACCGGTCCGTCCAGCGCGTAGTCGATCTTGAAGACTCCGGCGCCGTACCGGTAGCGCTCGTAGTACCGCCCGAACCCGGCGATCCGGGCCAGCGCGGTCGGTGAGGTGTCGAAGATGTACGACCGGGCCGGCGGCAGGTCGTCGAGGCGCTTGACCTCGTAGTCGGTGTGGATCGTGCCGCCGAGGTCGCGCAGGTACGCGGCGAGCGCGTCCGAGATCGCCTGGGAGCCGCCCCGGGCCACGGGCCAGCCCCGGGCGTGCGCGGAGAGGGCGAAGACCAGGCCCACGGCGCCGGTGGCGAGGCCGTTCAGCGGCGCCATGACATGGGCCACCAGGCCGGCGAAGAGGGTCTTGGCGCGCTCGCCCTGGAAGCGGCGGGTCAGCCAGGTGGACGGGGGCAGTCCGGCCAGGCCGAAGCGGGCGAGGGTGACCGGGTCGCGCGGCAGGGAGGTCAGCGGCAGCGACATGAAGTCCCGCGCCAGGGTGTCCCAGCGGGGTAGGAAGGGCTCGACCAGCCTGCGGTACGCGCCGGCGTCCCGGGCGCCGAAGGAGGCCGCCGTCTCCCCGACCGAGCGGGAGAGCACGGCGGCGGTGCCGTCGGGGAACGGGTGGGCCATGGGCAGTTCGGGGTGCAGCCACTCCAGTCCGTAGCGCCCGAGCGGCAGGGCGCGGAACGCCGGGGAGTTGACGCCCAGCGGGTGCGCCGCCGAGCACGGGTCGTGGCGGAACCCGGGCAGGGTGAGTTCCTCGGTGCGGGCGCCTCCGCCCACGGTGTCACGCGCCTCGAAGAGGGCCACGGAGAATCCCCGCCGGGCCAGCTCCACGGCGGCGGTCAGCCCGTTCGGCCCCGCCCCCACCACGACCGCATCGAGCATCGACGGCACCTTCGGACTCCTTCGTCAGCCGATGGCCACTCGGGATCAGGATAGGCCGGGGCACCGACAGCCGGTGCGGGGCGGTGACGCCCGGCCCGGTCGCCCCGGCCCCACTCCCCCGGACGTCCGGTCAGTCCGTGGCCGGCGCGGACGACCACTCCGTGGCCGGTGCGGACAGTCGGTCCGCGGACGAACCGGACGGTCAGTCCGTGGCCGGACCGGACGGTCAGTCCGTGGCCGGACCGGACGGTCAGTCCGTGGCCGGTGCCAGCAGCGCGCGCAGCCGTTGCGCGGTCGCCGCGTCGCGGGCGGCCGTGAACGGCAGGGCGTTGCCGCCCGTCACCCCGAACGGCTCGCCGCTGAGGGTGAGATGGGCGCCGCCCGCCTCCTCGACCAGCAGCAGGCCCGCCGCGTGGTCCCAGGCGGCCTCCCAGCTGAAGGCGACGCCGTCGGACTCGCCCCGGGCGACGGCGAGATACTCCAGGCCGGCCGAGCCGCAGGGGCGCGGGGCCACGCCCTCGGTCCACAGGCCGAGCAGGGCCCGCTTCTGCGCCTCGGTGGTGTAGTCGGGGTGGGAGGTGGCCACGCGCAGGTCCCGGCCGGGTTCCGGGGCGCCGGAGTTCAGGCGCTCGCCGTCGAGGAAGGCGCCCTGTCCGCGGACCGCGGTGGCGAGCAGGTCCAGGGCCGGGGCGTAGGTCCAGGAGGCGAGGAGTTCGCCACCGCGGGCCAGCGCGACCAGCGTGCAGAAGCCGGTGTCCCCGGCCACGAACTGGCGGGTGCCGTCGACGGGGTCGACGATCCAGACGGGGGCGTCGCCGCGTATCGCGTCGTAGGTCGCGGGGTCGGCGTGGACCGCCTCCTCGCCGACCACGACGGAGCCGGGCAGCAGGGCGCCGAGCGCCTCGGTGAGGTACTGCTCGGCCTTGCGGTCGGCGTCCGTCACCAGGTCGTGCGGCCCGTTCTTCTGGTCGACCTCGTGCGCGGCCAGCTTGCGCCAGCGCGGCATGATCTCCAGGGCGGCGGCCCGGCGGACGGCTTCGGTCACGTCGAGGGAGCGGTGGGCGAGAAACTCGTCGATGGTTTCCGTGTCTACGATCATGCCTCCATCAGAACACGCCGCACCGACAAGCCCGTCCGGGGGTGGTGCACTCCGGGTGGAATCGGCATGAACAGGCGGGTTCGTCCGCCGGTGACCGGGCCGCCACCGGGGCAGGGCCGGGTCGCCACCGGGGCAGGGCCGGGTCACCGGCCCACGGCGTAGCCCTGCATGCCGCGCGGGTTCGCGGCCGCCGACAGCAGCCCGGTGCGCGGGTCCCGCGCGACGGCGCACAGCCTCCCCTCCGACCAGGGCTCCGCGACGGTCACCCGGTGGCCTCGCCGGATCAGCTCGTCGACGACGGCGGGGTCGGTGCGGGACTCCACCGTGACGCTGCCGGGCCGCATCCCGCGCGGGTGGAACGAGCTGGGGAAACTGTCGTTGTGCCAGTTCGGCGCGTCGATCGCGCCCTGGAGGTCGAGGCCGCCGCGGACCCGGCCGCGCAGCGCCACCCCGAGGAAGAAGTGCAGTTGCCACTGGTCCTGCTGGTCGCCGCCGGGAGTGCCGAACGCCAGTACGGGCTCCCCGTCGCGCAGGGCGAGGGAGGGCGAGAGGGTGGTGCGCGGGCGCCGTCCGGGCGTCAGGGCGGCCGGGAGTCCCTCCTCCAGCCAGGTCATCTGGAGCCGGGTGCCGAGCGGGAAGCCCAGTTCGGGCACGACGGGGTTGGACTGGAGCCAGCCGCCGCTGGGGGTGGCCGCGATCATGTTGCCCCAGCGGTCGACGACGTCGAGGTGGCAGGTGTCGCCACGGGTCGCGCCGTCCGGGCCGGCCCCGGGCTCGCCCGGCGCGTCGTAGCGGGCGGTGGTGGGCTCACCGGCGCCCCGGGCGGTCGCCCGCTCGTCGAGGACCGTGCCGGCGTGTGCGCTCAGGCGGGGCGTCCGGCCGCCGGGGCTGCCCGGGCGCAGCGCGTGGGAGGCCCGCTCGCCGACGAGCGCGCGCCGGCCGGCGTTGTACTCGGCGGACAGCAGCTCGGCCAGCGGCACCTCGCCCGCGTCCCCGTACCAGGCCTCGCGGTCGGCCATGGCCAGCTTGCAGCCCTCGATGAGCAGGTGGAGGTGGTCGGCGGAGCCGTACGGCGGCAACTCCTCGGGAAGCAGCGCGAGTTGCTGGAGGAGGACGGGGCCCTGGCTCCAGGGGCCGACCTTGCACAGGGTCCAGCCGTTCCAGTCGTGGGTGACCGGGGCCTCGTAGCTCGCGGACCAGCCGGCGAGGTCGTCGGCGGTGAGGGTGCCGGCGTGGTGCTCGCCGCTGGTGTCCAGGGTGGGCCGGCCCGCCTGCCGCACGAGGGCCTCGGCGATGAAGCCGGTGCGCCACACCTCGCGGGCCGCCTCGATCTGGGCCTCCCGGTCGCCCGCCCCGGCGACCTCGGCGAGCAGCCGCTTCCAGGTCGCGGCGAGGGCGGGGTTGCGGAAGGGCACACCGGGGCGCGGCGGCCGGCCGTCCGGCAGGTACACCCGCGCCGACGACGTCCACTCGGTCTCGAACAGCTCGCGTACCGCCTCGACGGTGGCACCGAGGTTCTCCACCGGCGGGTGCCCGTGCTCTGCGTATCCGACGGCGTACTTCAGCACGTCGGCGAGGGTTCTGGTGCCGTGGTCGCGCAGGAGCAGCAGCCAGGCGTCGAAGGCGCCGGGCACGGCGGCGGCCAGGGGGCCGGTGCCGGGGACGAGGTCCAGGCCGAGGGCGCGGTAGTGGGCGACGGTGGCCCCGGCCGGGGTGACGCCCTGGCCGCACAGCACGCGCACCTCGCCGCCCGCGGGGGCCAGCAGCGCCGGCACCTCGCCGGCCGGTCCGTTCAGGTGCGGTTCGACGACGTGCAGTACGAACGCGCCCGCTACGGCCGCGTCGAAGGCGTTGCCGCCGTCCTCCAGCACCGCCATGGCCGACTGGGAGGCCAGCCAGTGGGTGGAGGACACCATGCCGAACGTGCCCTGGAGCGTGGGGCGGGAGGTGAACAAGGACGGTCTCCTCACGGCGCTGCCGACGGGTCGTGGAATCGTACGCGGATCACTTCCCGGTGTCCGGCCGGCCACGCGGGCCTCCGCCGCCGACCCTGTGGACATAACGTGCATATACCGCACGGTTGGTGGGTCACAGTGACCGCGCACGCACGGAGCGAAGTAACACTTCCGCCCCACCGGCAGGCGTGCAACACTGCCGTCCCGTCCGCTGTGCGGGCTCTCGCCGCACCCTCCCCCACGAAAAGTGAGCCGTGCGTCCCCTTTCGCTGCCGCTCGCCCTCACCGCCCGTCTGTCCCCCGTCGTGGTGCTCGCCGCGGCGGGCTGGGCCCTGACGTCCGGACCGTTCGCCGCGACCCCGGCGGCCGAGCCCCAGGCGCAGGCGAAGACGGAGAACAAGTCCGCCTCGGCGCCCTCCACCTCCGCCGCGTCGAAGACGTACACGGACGCGCCCGCCCCTTGCGGAAGTGTCCCCAAGGCGACGGTCACCGCCCTCGTGCCGGGCGCCAAGACGGCCGGCAAGGAGATCCCGTCGACCGACACCGAACTGCGCCGCACCTGCTCCTGGAACGCCCTCAAGGGGTACGACTACCGGTGGCTCGACGTCTCCTTCGAGATCACGAAGTCCGACGAGGACGCGACGAAGTCCTACGCGCAGCGCGTGGAGGCCAAGAGCGGCGGCGGTGAGGTGCCGGGTCTCGGTGACGCGGGCTACTCGGTGGTGAACCTGACCACCGAGGACAAGCAGAAGACCCGGGAGGGCGTGGTGCTGGCCCGGGTCTCCAACGCGCTGGTCGTCGTCACCTACAACGGCAGCGACTTCGAGTCCAAGGAAGCGCCCAGCTCGGACGAGATCAACAAGGGTGCGATCAAGGCGGCGAAGGCCGCGGTGGCGGCGCTGGAGGACGGCAGGAAGGCCTGACCGTCCTCCCGCCGGGGCGTCAGACGGCGCGGTCCTCCCTGCCGCGCAGCAGCATCAGGCCCAGGTAGAGGACCATCGAGGTGCCCAGGCCGACCGCCCAGCCGTAGTCGGCGAGCGGGGACAGGGCGGGGATCGGGACGCCGTCGATCAGCGGGTCGAAGTCGGCGCCGCCGACGGCCAGTACGCCGCCGGTCAGGAAGGCGACGACGGCCCGCCAGTTCCAGCCGCCCTCGTACCAGTAACGGCCGCCGCCCTCGCGGTACAGGTCTCCCAGGTCGAGCCGGGCGCGGCGCAGCAGCCAGTAGTCGGCGATCAAAATGCCCGCGACCGTGCCGAGCAGGCCGCCGACCAGGCCGAGCCAGGTGAAGATGTAGCCCTGCGGGTCGGAGTACAGCTTCCACGGGAAGATCAGCACGCCGAGTACGCAGGTGGCGAGGGCGCCGGTGCGGAAACTGATCCTGCGGGGCGCGATGTTGGAGAAGTCGAAGGCCGGCGAGACCAGGTTGGCGGCGATGTTCACCGACAGGGTCGCCACCAGCACGGTCACCAGGGCGAAGAGCAGCCCGACCACGTTGTCGGTCTTGGCGGCCAGTTGGACCGGGTCCCAGATCGGCTCGCCGTAGACCGCGGCCGAGCCGGAGGTGACCATCACGGACAGGAACGCGAAGAGTGTCATGGTCGTCGGCAACCCGAGGGCCTGGCCCCAGGTCTGGGCCTTCTGGCTCTTCCCGTACCGGGTGAAGTCGGGGATGTTCAGCGACAGCGTGGACCAGAAGCCGATCATGCCCATCAGGGAGGGCCAGAACAGCTTCCAGAAGTCGGCGCCCCAGCCCAGCTTCGACGGCTGGTCGAGCAGCGGGCCGAAGCCGCCGGCCTTGCTGCTCATCCACCACAGCATCACGAAGGCGCCCACCAGCACGAAGGGCGCCGCCCAGTTCTCGAACCGGCGGATGGTCTCCATGCCGCGGTAGATGATCGCGACCTGGATCGCCCAGAAGATCGCGAACGACAGCCACATGGTCCAGGGGTGACCACCGATCAGGCCGGCCTCGGCCCAGCCGTCGCCGATCAGCTTCCCGGCCAGGAAGAAGATCGCCTCACCGCCGATCCAGGTCTGGATGCCGAACCAGCCGCAGGCCACCAACGCCCGTACGACAGCGGGGAGGTTGGCGCCGCGGATGCCGAAGGAGGCGCGGGCGAAGACCGGGAAGGGAATGCCGTACTTGGGGCCGGCGTGCCCGGTGAGCAGCATCGGGACCAGCACGATCACATTGGCGAGCGCGATGGTGAGCACCGCCTGCTTCCAGTCCATGCCGACGGCGATGAGTCCGGAGGCGAGGGTCCAGGAGGCGGTGTTGTGGGCCATGCCGACCCAGAGCGCGGAGAAGTTGTACGTGGTCCAGGTCCGCTTCTCGACCGGGACCGGCAGCAGGTCGTCGTTGGCGTAGCGGCCGCTGGGCGGCGGGGACCCCGGGGCGAGCTCCACCCGGCCGTCGGCCAGGGTGACTTGGGCGGACGGCGGTATCGCCGTGGGAGCGGTGTCGGTCATGGGCAGGCCAATCAGGGACGGTGGGACGGGAAAGGCCGTGCGGGTGGCGCCGATGGGGGGTGCGCTCGCGACGAGCGTCCTGGGCCCCCTCCCCGGGACGGCGGGGAGGGGGAGTTCTCGGGGAGGGGGGCTCAGCCGCCCAGGGCGGGGATGACCTCGGCCCCGTACGCGTCGATGACGGCTTCCTGGGCGTCGTGCATGTCGTAGACGGCGAACTGGTCGACGCCCAGTTCGCGCAGGGCGGTCAGCTTCTCGATGTGCCGTTCCACCGGGCCGATGACACAGAACCGGTCGACGATCTCGTCGGGCACGAACGCGGTGTCGGGGTTGTCGGCCCGTCCGTGGTGGGAGTAGTCGTAGCCCTCGCGGGCCTTGATGTAGTCGGTGAGTTCCTCGGGTACGGCGGCGGAGTGCTCGCCGTACTTGGCGACCAGGTCGGCGACGTGGTTGCCGACCATCCCGCCGAACCAGCGGCACTGCTCGCGGGCGTGCGCGAGCGCCTCGGGCGAGTCGTCCTCGGTGACGTACGCGGGGGCGGCGACGCAGATCTTCACGTCGCCCGGGTCCCGGCCGGCCGCGACCGCCGCGTCCTTGACCGCCTTCACCATGTACTCGGTGAGGTACAGGTCGGAGAGCTGGAGGATGAAGCCGTCCGCCTCCTCGCCGGTCATCCTCAGCGCCTTCGGGCCGTACGCGGCCATCCAGACGGGGAGTTCGGCGCCCTCGCCGATCCACGGGAAGCGGATCGTGGTGCCGCCGAGGTCGGCCTCCTCGCCGCTCGCCAGGGCCCGGATGACCTTCATCGCCTCGCTGATCCGGGCGAGGGTGTTGGGCTTGCGGCCGGCCACCCGCATCGCGGAGTCGCCGCGACCGATGCCGCACACGGTGCGGTTGCCGAACATGTCGTTGAGGGTGGCGAAGGTGGAGGCGGTGACCTCCCAGGTACGGGTGCCCGGGTTGGTGACCATGGGCCCGACCTTCAACCTGGTCGTCTCGGAGAGGATCTGACTGTAGATCACGAACGGTTCCTGCCACAGCACGGCCGAGTCGAAGGTCCAGCCGTACGTGAACCCGTTGCGCTCGGCCCGCTTCATCAGGCTGATGACCTTCGAGGCCGGCGGGTCGGTCTGCAGGACGAGTCCGAAGTCCATGTGCGCCACTCCTAGTTGAGGTACTGACAGGTGGAGCGGGGCGTGTAGACCCCGTGCCCGGCGCGGCCGGTGTACTCCCGCTCGTCGATGACGACCTCGCCGCGCGAGAGGACCGTCTCCACCCGGCCGGTGGTGCGCCGGCCCTCGTACGCCGAGTAGTCGACGTTCATGTGGTGGGTCTCGGCCGAGATGACCTGCTCGGCCTGCGGGTCGTAGATGACGATGTCGGCGTCGGAGCCGGGCGCGATGGTGCCCTTCTTCGGGTACATGCCGAACATGCGCGCCGGGGTGGCGCAGGCGATCTCGATCCAGCGGCGGCGCGAGATGTGCCCGTCGACGACGGCCTGGTGCAGGAGGTCCATCCGGTTCTCCACGCCCGGCAGCCCGTTGGGGATCTTGGAGAAGTCGCCGCGGCCGAGTTCCTTCTGGCCCACGAAGCAGAAGGGGCAGTGGTCGGTGGAGACGACCTGGAGGTCGTTGGTCCGCAGCCCCTGCCACAGCTTGGCCTGGTGCTCCCGCGGCCGCAGCGGCGTGGAGCAGACGTACTTGGCGCCCTCGAAATCGGGCTCGGCGAGGTTGTCGGTGGACAGGAACAGGTACTGCGGGCAGGTCTCCCCGAAGACGTTGAGCCCCTCGTCGCGGGCCCGGGCCAGCTCGGCGACGGCCTCCATGGCGGAGACGTGCACCACGTACAGCGGGGCCCCGGCGACCTGGGCGAGCCGGATGGCGCGGTGGGTGGCCTCGGCCTCCAGCAGCGCCTTGCGGACCTCGCCGTGGTAGCGCGGGTCGGTCTCGCCGCGGGCCAGCGCCTGCTCCACCAGGACGTCGATGGCGATGCCGTTCTCGGCGTGCATCATGATCAGCCCGCCGTTCTCGGCGGAGCGCTGCATGGCGCGCAGGATCTGGCCGTCGTCGGAGTAGAAGACGCCCGGGTAGGCCATGAACTGCTTGAAGGAGGTGACGCCCTCCTCCACCAGCAGGTCCATCTCCTTGAGGGTGTCCTGGTTGACGTCGGAGACGATCATGTGGAAGCCGTAGTCGATGGCGCAGTTGCCCTCGGCCTTGGCGTGCCAGGCGTCCAGGCCCTCGCGCAGCGAGTGCCCGACGCTCTGCACGGCGAAGTCCACGATGGTGGTCGTACCGCCCCAGGCGGCCGCCCGGGTGCCGGTCTCGAAGGTGTCGGAGGCGAAGGTGCCGCCGAACGGCAGCTCCATGTGGGTGTGGGCGTCGACGCCGCCCGGGACGACGTACTTCCCGGTGGCGTCGATCGTGCGGTCCGCGCTCCAGCTCTGCGTACCGGGCACGGCGAGGGCGGCGACCCGGCCGTCCTCGATCAGGACGTCGGCGTGGACCTCGTCGGACGCGGTGACGACGAGGCCGCCGCGGATTACTGTTCGGCCGGTCATGGGTCCTCTCCCTCGGTGGTCGCGTGCGGGTTGTTGTGGCTGGTCGCGGTCGCTCGGCGGAGCCGCGTGTTCGTACGGCCCCGCGCCGCTGTCAAGGCGCCGTCAGCGGCCCGTACGCCCCCGGAGCCCGGTCCCGGTAGAACTGCCAGCGGTCGCGGACCTCTCGGAGTTTGGCCAGGTCCAGGTCGCGGACGACGAGTTCGGTCTCCTTGTCGCTGGCCACCTCGCCGACGAACTGTGCCTCCGGGTCGACGAAGTACGTCGTGCCGTAGAAGTCGTTGTCGCCGAGGTCCTCCACGCCGACCCGGTTGATCGCGCCCACGAAGTACTCGTTGGCGACGGCCGCCGCCGGCTGCTCCAACTGCCAGAGGTAGCGGGAGAGTCCGCGCGAGGTGGCCGAGGGGTTGAAGACGATCTCGGCGCCGGCCAGGCCCAGGGCCCGCCAGCCCTCGGGGAAGTGGCGGTCGTAGCAGATGTAGACGCCGACCCTGCCGACGGCGGTCTCGAAGACCGGCCAGCCGCTGTTCCCGGGGCGGAAGTAGAACTTCTCCCAGAATCCCTGCACTTGGGGGATGTGGGTCTTGCGGTACTTGCCGAGGTAGGAGCCGTCGGCGTCGATCACGGCCGCGGTGTTGTACAGCACCCCGGGCTGCTCCTCCTCGTACATCGGCAGGACGAGGACGAGGCCCAGTTCCTTCGCGAGGGCCTGGAAGCGCCGTACGGTCGGGCCCTCGGGGATCTGCTCGGCGTACTCGTAGAACGCCTTGTCCTGGACCTGGCAGAAGTACGGTCCGTAGAACAGCTCCTGGAAGCACAGGACTTGGGCGCCCTGCGCGGCCGCGTCGCGGGCCGCCTGTTCGTGTACCCGGATCATCGACTCCTTGTCGCCCGTCCACGCGGTCTGGAAGAGGGCGGCTCGGATCACTCTGCTCATCGGGACCTCCGGTCGCTCGGTGTGCAGCGAGACTAGGAACTCCGAAAGCGCGCTTCGACTGGCACGGTGTCACGTCTGCGGGCCTTCGGCGTGTCACGGTGTCACCCTTTCCAAGGCCCATGTTTCACCACCGTTTTCCCAGGTCGTGGCATGTTTCAGCTCTGTTGCGCGTCATGTGCGAGCAGGGCGATGTGCACGGACGCCGCCTGCTCGAAGTCGTCGAGGTCCACCCCGAGCCGGCCCTGTATCGCCTCGAGGCGCCGGTAGAGCGCGGGCCGCGAGACGTGGTGGAGCTGGGCGGTGCGGGACTTGTTGCGGCCGGTGGCGAGGTAGGTGCGCAGCACGGCCAGCAGGTCCTCCTCGGGGCCGCGCAGCAGTCCGTCCAACTCCCGTTCCGCGAAGGACTGGACGTGCGGGTCGTCCCGCAACAGCCGCACCAGGCCGCGCAGATGGACGTCCTTGAGGCGTACGACTGCGGGGAGGTCCATGGCGGCCGCCGAGTCGGCCACCGCGTCGGCGACGTGCCGTGCCTCGCGCAGGCCGGCCGGCACGTCGTCCCAGACGGCCCGGGGGTCGGCGGCGGCCACCACGGTGCCGGGTGCCTCCGCGCGGAGCCGGGCCGCGAAGTGGGCGGCGAGTCCGGGCGCGTCCTGGTCGCGGGCGAGGCTCAGCAGGACGGCGGTGTCCGGGTCGGCGAGTTCGGCGACGATGCCGGGCAGGCCCATCGCCCGCAGGACCCGGTCGAGTTGGGCGGGTTCGCCGTGCCGGACCACCAGCGGCACGAAGGTGCGCCGGTTGACGGGCAGTCCGGCCGCCCGTGCCCGGGGCAGCAGCTGCCGGGCCGGTACGACCCCGCTGACCAGGTCGGTCAGCAGGCTCTGGGCGGACTGTTCCTCCCAGGTGCAGGCGGAGTTGCCGGCCAGCATGCGGTGCAGCACCAGCGCCTCGGCGCCCCGGTCGGCCAGCAGCCGGCCGGTGGCCCGGTCGCCGCGGTAGCCGCACAGCACGATCCGGCCCCAGCGCTCGCCGCGGCCGCCGAGTTCGGCGCGGATCCAGCCGTCGCCCTCGCTGCCTCCCCCCGTGCCCGAACGGCCCGGCAGGTGCCCCCATGCCTGGCGGGCGATGCGCTCCCAGTCGCGCAGGACGTCGTCCACGGCCGGCCGTTCCCCGGCGGTGGCCAGGACCCGGTGGGCGAGGTTGCTGACGACGACCGGACAGGCGCTGTGCTGGGCGATCTCGTCGAGCAGCCGCTGGAGCGGGGCGCCCGCGGTGATCAGCCCGGTGAGGGCGGTGCGCACCGACTCCGAGAGGCTCACGGCGGCGAACTTCCGCCGCACCAGCCGGGACTGGACCTCCTCGGTCAGCTCGGCGAACGGGAACGGCCGGTGCAGCACGACCATCGGCAGCCCGCACCGCTCGGCCGCCCGGCGCATCACCTCGGGGGCGGCGGGAAAGGCGCGGCCGAGTCCGAGGACGACGGCCGCGGCCTCCGCGCGGTGCAGGGACCGGATGTACTCGGCCTGCGCGCTCTCGTCGCCGGCCAGCAGCACCCCGGTGGTGAGGACCATCTCGCCGCCGCTGAGCATCACTCCGACGTCGGCGGCCTCGGCGACATGGACCCAGCGCACCGGCCGGTCGAGCTGTCCGGCGCCGGCCACCACCTCGGGTTCCCCGGCCAGCACCCTTTCCAGGGTGAGGACCTGACGGACCGACAGCTCGGGTTCCAGGGTGGTGGTCATGGCGGTGTTCCCTTACTGAAGGCCCCGCAGAGCGCGTTCGAGGATCGCGGCACCCTCCTCGGCCTCCGCGACGGACAGCGACAGCGGCGGGGCGATCCGCAGGGCGCTGGTGTCGTGGCCGCCGCCCTTGCCGATCAGCAGCCCGCCCTCGCGGGCCGCCTCCAGCACGGCCGACGCGGCCTGCGGCGCGGCCCGGTCCGTGCCGGGTTCGGTCAGCTCGATGCCGATCATCAGCCCGCGCCCGCGCACCTCCCGTACGTACGGCACCTGCGCCGCGACCGCCCTCAGCCGCTCGATCAGCAGTCCGCCGACCCGCCGGGCGTTGCCCTGCAGATCGTGTTCCAGCAGGTACGAGAGGTTGGCGAGGCCGGCCGCCATGGTGACCTGGGTGCCGCCGAAGGTGGAGATGCTGTGGGAGTCGAGGCAGTTCATGATCTCGGCGCGGGCGATGACCCCGCCGACGGACATGCCGTTGCCGATGCCCTTGGCGAAGGTGACGATGTCCGGCGGGCCGTGCTGCGCGTGGGCCTGCCAGCCCCAGAAGTGGTCGCCGGTACGGCCCCAGCCGGTCTGCACCTCGTCGGCGATCCAGAGGATGCCGCGCTCGGCGAGCACCTGGCGGAAGGCCGCGTACAGGCCGTCGGGCGGCGAGGTGAACCCGCCGACGCCCTGGACGGGTTCGGCGATCAGCGCCGCCGGGGCCCGGGTGTGGCCGAGGAGGTCCTTCAGGTCCGCCACGCAGGCCGCCGTGAACCCGGCGTCGTCCAGGTGGGCGTAGGGGCCGCGGGTGCGGACGCCGCCGTGCACGTACAGGGTCTGCAACGGGGACAGGGAGGTCGGCGACCAGCCGCGGTTGCCGGTGATGCCGACCGCGCTGAAGGAGCGGCCGTGGTAGCTGTTGCGCATCGCCAGGACGGTGTTGCTGCGCCGGTACGCGGTGGCGAGCAGCAGCCCGGTGTCGTTGGCCTCGGTGCCGGAGGTGGTGAAGAAGACCCGGGCGTCCGGGATGCCCGACAAGTGGGCGACGCGCTCGGCCAGTTCGACCATGGGCCGGTTGAGGTAGAGCGTGGAGGAGTGGATGATCCGCCCGGCCTGCTCGCTCACCGCCTTCGTCACCTCGGGCAGGGCGTGCGCGGTCATCGTGGTGAGGATGCCGCCGAAGAAGTCGAGGTACTTGTTGCCCTCGGAGTCCCAGACATGGCGGCCCTCGCCGTGGGTGATCTCCAGCGGGTCCTCGTAGTAGAGGGCGAGCCAGTCGGGCAGCACCCGGCGGTGGCGTCCCAGCAGGTCGTCGCCGTTCACGGCCGCACCAGCCCTTCGTAGGCGTCGGGGCGCCGGTCGCGGTAGAACGCCCACTGCTGCCTGACCTCTTCGATGACGTCGAAGTCGAGGTCGCGGACGAGGAGTTCCTCCTTGCTGTCGCTGGCGACCTCCCCCACGAACTGTCCGCGCGGGTCGACGAAGTAGCTGGTGCCGTAGAAGTCGTTGTCGCCGTACTCCTCGACGCCGACCCGGTTGATCGCGGCCACGAAGTACTCGTTGGCGACGGCCGCGGCGGGCTGCTCCAGCCGCCACAGGTAGGACGAGAGGCCGCGGTGGGTGGCGGAGGGGTTGTAGACCAGCTGGGCGCCGTTCAGGCCGAGTTGGCGCCAGCCCTCGGGGAAGTGCCGGTCGTAGCAGATGTAGACGCCGACCTTGCCGACGGCGGTCTCGAAGACCGGCCAGCCGGCGTTCCCGGGCTTGAAGTAGTACTTCTCCCAGAAGCCCTTCACCTGCGGGATGTGGTGCTTGCGGTACTTCCCGAGGTAGCTGCCGTCCGCGTCGATCACGGCGGCGGTGTTGTAGTAGAAGCCGGACTGCTCGATCTCGAAGACCGGGACGACGATCACCATGCCGGTCTCGCGGGCGAGCTCCCGCATCCGGGTCACGGTCGGCCCGTCGGGCACCGGTT
Organism: Streptomyces sp. NPDC000983; assembly: GCF_040299205.1. Classification (NCBI taxonomy): domain Bacteria; kingdom Bacillati; phylum Actinomycetota; class Actinomycetes; order Kitasatosporales; family Streptomycetaceae; genus Streptomyces; species Streptomyces sp. NPDC000983. The sequence continues at coordinate 187,281 of NZ_JBEPBM010000006.1, forward strand.
CCGCCCAGCGGTAGTGCTCCGGGTCCTGGACCTGGCAGAAGTAGGGGGCGTTGAAGACTTCCTGGAACCCGATCACCGCGGCGCCCCGGCGGGCCGCCTCCCGGGCGTGCTCCTCGTGTTTCGCCACCATGGACTCGGTGTCGCCGGTCCAGGTGGCCTGGACCAGAGCGGCGCGTACGACGTTGGCCATGAGCTGCTCCTTCGACGGGACGTCAGAGCCTCTACGCCCGTAGATGCAGGCCGTAGAGGCACGAACGTAAGCCTCCCGGACGGGCTTGCCAAGACCATCGTCGTCAACCCGCTGAGTCGATCCGGTTTCACACTCCGGTGGGTGAGTGCCCGGCCCACCGCCCCGCCCGCTGCCCCGCCCGCTCAGGCGGCGAATCCGGCGACCCGCAACGCGTGCACGAGGTCCCAGTGGCGCTCGTCCGAGACGCCCCTGGCTGCCTCCAGCAGTAACGGTACGAGGGTCGGCGGGTCCTCGGCCACGCTGCGGGCCGCCTCCTCGGGGGTACGGACCCGGACGTAGGCGTCCAGCAGGGCGTGGATCTCCCGGCTGCGGCCTTCCTCGGCCAGTCCCAGGACCGCCCGCCCGATCTCCTCGGCGGACCGGGCGACGCCCTGGCGCAGGATCTGCTCCCCGTCTCCGCCCCGGCCGGCGGCGACCAGGGCGTCCGCCGCCGCGACCAGCCGCTCGGCGGGCAGCGAGGCCGCCTCCCAGAGCAGGGTGGCCCAGTCGGCGCCGAGCCCGGCCCGCTGGAGCTCCACGGCGAGCAGCGGGTAGCGCGCCGCCGACGAGTAGGCGATCTCGGCGAGCAGGGCGTGCGCCTCCCCGCTGCGGCCCTCCTGGCGCAGCCGGACCAGCCGTCCGACGGCGCCCACGACCTCCCGCCGGTCGCCGCCGTCCAACGGCTCCACGGGCGGCGGCGCCTGTTCCTCCACCTCGGCGGCACCGGCGAACCGGGCGCCCCGGGGAGTGCGCCGGGCGGTGCCGTGGGGCTCGGGCAGTACGGGGGCGGCGGGCGGGGCGGTTACGGGGGCGGTCTCCTCCTCGACGATGCCGGCGAAGCGGGCACTGCCGCGGCGGCGCTTGCGCTGCTTGGGGACGGTGGGGGTGGGGTCCGGGATGGGGGTGGGGTGGTCCGGGGCGGGGGCACGGGGTGGCTCTACGGCGGAGGCGGGGTCGGGTGCCGGACGGGGGGCTCCGGCACCGCCTTCGCCGGGGGCGGGGTCCGGGGTGGAGAAGGGAGCCCGGCCTCGGCCCCAACTGAGGGCGGGGTCCGGGCCGGGGGCCCGGCGCGACTCAAAGGCGGAGGCGGGGGTGTGCTCCGGCTCGAAGGCGGAGGAGGAGACGGAGGTGGAGGTGGAGGCGGGATCGTAGGCCGGATCGAGGGCCCGGCCTCCGCCGGGGGCGGTCTCCGGGGCCAGGGCGCGCGACGGCTCGAAGACGGAGGCCGGATCGGGGGCCCGGCCTCGACCTCGGTCGGCGGCAGGGTCTTGGGCGCGGCCTTGACCTCGGTCGGTGACTTCGGTGACTGAGGCGGGATCGAAGGCCGGGTCGCGGTCGCGGCCTGGGCCTCGACCGGGGGCCGGGGTGAAGGACGTGGCGCGGTGCTCGGCGTCAGGGGCCCTGTGGGTCGCAGACGCGGTGCGGGGCGCGGGCATATGGGCCGCCGACGTCGTACCGGTGCCGGGCGGCTGGTCGTTCCGCGCGGGCTCGCGCCGTAGCGCGGCGATCCGGGCACTTGCCGACCTGCGGTCCAACTCGGTGAGCCTGGAACGCAGTTCGGCACAGCGGGCGGTGGCCCGTGCGTGGTCGTCGCGGGCCCAGGCGAGGTCCAGGCCGAGGGCCTCGGCCTCGCCCCGGGTGGTGGCCGCCGCCAGCGACCGGCCCAGTTCGGCCTGGCGGTCCGCCGCGTGGCGCTGCTCGCGGATCATCGAGACCAGCCGGTCGCCGAGGGCGTCGCGGCCCCCGGGACGGAGGTCGTGGGCGATCAGCGCCGCCGCGTGCCGTGCCCGTGCCGACGCCGCCTCGGCCCCGGCGGCCTGTGGGCCGTACTCGGCGCCCAGGTCCTGCAACAGGGCCTCCAGCACGTCCCACGGAGGTATCTCGCGCCCGTCCAGACAGGCCCGCATCCCCTCCGGATCACGCTGCCAGAACACCCCGCACCAGCCGCCGCCCTGTTCGAGGCGTGCCATCAGACCGTTCAGGTAGTTCGCGAACTCCCGCACCTGAGCCGGAAGTTGTTCCACTGCCATGCCCAGACTCCCGCCCGACCGGAACACTCCGGTCCGTAGGCAACACCAGTCGTGTTACGACGGCGCTACGGGGAGTTTTCCGGGGGAACGCAGAGTGCACCCGTCCTGCCGGAACGTGACGTGGACGGTTCTCAGGCGGCGACCGGCGCGCACAGCCCGGCCAGTTCGTCCATGGACAGCTCCAGCACCCGCGCCAGCGCGGCCACGGTGAAGAAGGCCGGGGTCGGGGCCCGGCCGGTCTCGATCTTCCGGAGGGTCTCGGCGGAGATGCCGGCCTCGGCGGCGACCTCGGCCATGCTGCGGGCGCCGCGGGCCTCGCGGAGGAGCCGCCCGAGCCGCTCGCCGCGCTCGCGCTCTTCTGGGGTCAAGGGGGTACGCACCATGACGCCATTCTAATACCGGTATAGTAATTGGCATGGTGGAACTGAAGACGGACACATCGATCGATGCCATGTACGCCGCGGGACAGGTCGTCGGCCGCGCCCTGACAGCCGTACGGGAAGCCGCTGACGTGGGCGTTTCCCTGCTGGAGCTGGACGAGGTGGCGCGCGGGGTACTGCGTGCGGCGGGCGCGGGCTCGCCCTTCCTCGGCTATCGGCCCTCCTTCGCGCCGACGCCGTTCCCTGCCGTGCTGTGCACGTCGGTGAACGACGCGATCGTGCACGGCATCCCGACCGCGTACCGGCTGCACGACGGCGACCTGGTCTCCATGGACTGCGGCGCCGAACTCGACGGCTGGGTCGGTGACTCCGCGATCAGTTTCATCGTGGGCCGGCCGCGCCCGGCGGATCTGCGTCTGGTCGAGACGGCGGAGCGGGCGCTGGCAGCGGGCATCGAGGCGGCCGTGGTCGGCAACCGGATCGGGGACATCGCGCACGCCGTGGGCACGGTCTGCCGCGAGGCCGGGTACGGCATCCCCGAGGGCTTCGGCGGGCACGGCGTGGGCCGGCACATGCACGAGGATCCGCCGGTCCCCAACGAGGGCCGCCCGCACCGGGGCATGCCCCTGCGGCACGGCATGGTGCTGGCCATCGAGCCCATGCTGATCGGCGGCGGCACGGACGGCTACCACGAGGCACCGGACGGCTGGACCCTGCGCACGAACGACGGTTCGAGAGCGGCCCACGCCGAGCACACGGTGGCGATCACCAGGGAGGGCCCCCGCATCCTCACGGCCCGCTGACCCCGCGCGGGGGCGTGCACAGGGCCGCGGAGTCGGCGGGCCCCTCGCAGCCCGCCGACCACCGTCCCGCAAGGACTCCACGACAGCCCCGGACGAGCCACCCTCCCCCGGCCCACACCAACCGCCACGGCGCGCACAGGCAGCCCCGGACACCACGCCGACGCCCCCGAGCACCCCGCGACGCGACTTCCCGGCGGCGCCGACACGCACCGCAGCGCGCCACGCCCGAACCGCCGGGCGGGCCCGGAGGGCAGGGCGGGCCCGGAGGGCCGTACGACGGCGTCGGTCCCACCCGGACGACGAGGACCCTTCGGCCGCTTCCCCGAACCCGAGCGGCCCCCCGCGCCCGGGCGACGACGGGCAGCTCGCCGAACCGGGCAGCTCACACCCGCTCCCCGCGACGCGGACTCCCCGACCCGCCCACAAGCACCGGGGCGCGTGCCGCGCCCCGAGCGCAGGGCGGACCCGGGGCCCGTACGACGACATCACCCCCGCCCGGACGGCGAGACCCCCTCGGCAGGCCCGGGTCAGGCGGCCTCCCCGCGCTCACAGCGGCCGCCACGCCGACACCGCTCATCCCCGGGCGGCTCGCCGAAACGGGCACCTCCGCACCCCGGGCAGCACACCAAACCCGAGCGCCCCCGGACAGCACGCCGGCCCAAGCCCCCCGCCCCGGCTCTCCCCGCCGCACGGACTCGCCAGGCCGTGTGTGCCGTGCTCGGGTCCCGGGGCGTAAGCGTTGCCCGCCCCCGGTCCTGGGGGGTGTACTCGTCGGCCGCAACGGCCCGGGGCGGCCTCCCGCATGCCTCCGGCAGGACTTCGTGCCATCGTGGCATGAGTCCTGTTTGCCCGGGTTACCCGACTCCGGTACGTCGTCAGCGAAGGTGCGGAAACGATGACCAGCGGCTTCTTCCCGGAAGGCCCGGAGGGCGACCCCTTCGGCGATTTCCTCGCACGGTTCTTCGGCGGCCCCCGCCCCGGCCCCCGCCAGATCAACATCGGCCAGCTGCTCAGCCAGCCGGCCAGGGAACTCGTGCGCGGCGCAGCCCAGTACGCCGCCGAGCACGGCAGCCGCGATCTCGACACCCAGCACCTGCTGCGCGCGGCCGTGTCCGCCGAGCCGACCCGGAGCCTGCTCAGCCGGTCCGGGGCGGACCCCGACTCGCTGGCCACGGAGATCGACGAGCGCTCCGGCCCGGTCCAGCACCCGCCGGGCGAGGCGCCGCCGCCGACCTCGCTCTCCCTGACCCCGGCCGCCAAGCGCGCCCTGCTGGACGCGCACGACCTGGCCCGGGCCCGGGGCGCGGGGTACATCGGCCCGGAGCACGTGCTCAGCGCCCTCGCGGCCAACCCCGACTCGGCCGCCGGACACATCCTGAACTCGGCGCGTTTCGCGCCCACCGGCCTGCCGCCCGAGGCGCCGGACACCGCGCAGCGCTCCGAGGGGCCCCGGGCCACCGAGACGCCCACCCTGGACAAGTACGGCCGGGACCTGACCGAGCTGGCCCGTCAGGGCCGGATCGACCCGGTGATCGGGCGGGACGAGGAGATCGAGCAGACCATCGAGGTGCTCTCCCGGCGCGGCAAGAACAACCCGGTGCTGATCGGTGACGCCGGCGTGGGCAAGACGGCCGTCGTGGAGGGTCTGGCCCAGCGCATCGCCGACGGCGACGTCCCGGACGTGCTGAGCGGCCGGCGGGTGGTCGCGCTGGACCTGACCGGCGTGGTCGCCGGCACCCGGTACCGGGGCGACTTCGAGGAGCGCATGACCAACATCGTGGGCGAGATCCGCGCCCACTCCGACCGGCTGATCGTGTTCATCGACGAACTGCACACCGTGGTCGGCGCCGGGGGCGGCGGCGAGGGCGGTTCGATGGACGCCGGCAACATCCTCAAGCCCGCCCTGGCCCGCGGCGAGCTGCACATCGTGGGCGCGACGACGCTGGAGGAGTACCGGCGGATCGAGAAGGACGCGGCGCTCTCCCGCCGCTTCCAGCCGATCCTGGTACCCGAGCCGACGCCCGCGGACGCGGTCGAGATCCTGCGGGGCCTGCGGGACCGCTACGAGGCCCACCACCAGGTCCGCTACACCGACGAGGCGCTCGTCGCCGCCGTGGAGCTGTCCGACCGCTATCTCACCGACCGCCGGCTCCCCGACAAGGCGATCGACCTGATCGACCAGGCGGGCGCCCGGGTGCGGCTGCGGTCCCGCACCAAGGGCACCGATGTGCGTGCCATGGAGCGGGAGTTGGAGCAGCTGGCCAGGGAGAAGGACCAGGCCGTCGGGGACGAGCAGTACGAACAGGCCACCCAACTGCGCGACCGGATGCTGGAGTTGAAGCAGCGCATCACGGACGCCGCCGGGGACGGCACGGCCGACGAGGGGCAGAACCTGGAGGTGACGGCGGAGGCCGTCGCCGAGGTGGTGTCCCGGCTGACCGGCATCCCGGTGTCCAGCCTGACCGAGGAGGAGAAGGACCGGCTGCTGGGCCTGGAGCAACATCTGCACGAGCGGGTCGTCGGCCAGGACGAGGCCGTGCGCGTGGTCTCGGACGCGGTGCTGCGCTCCCGGGCCGGGCTCGCCAGTCCGGACCGGCCGATCGGCAGCTTCCTGTTCCTCGGCCCGACCGGCGTCGGCAAGACCGAACTGGCCCGGGCGCTGGCGGAGTCGCTGTTCGGCAGCGAGGAGCGCATGGTGCGGCTCGACATGAGCGAGTACCAGGAGCGGCACACCGTGAGCCGTCTGGTGGGCGCCCCGCCCGGATACGTGGGCCACGAGGAGGCGGGCCAGCTCACCGAGGTGGTGCGCAGGCACCCGTACTCGCTGCTGTTGCTGGACGAGGTGGAGAAGGCCCACCCGGACGTCTTCAACATCCTGCTCCAGGTGCTGGACGACGGGCGGCTGACCGACTCCCAGGGCCGCACCGTGGACTTCACCAACACCGTGATCGTCATGACCAGCAACCTCGGCTCCGAGGCGATCACCCGGGGCGGCTCGGGGATCGGTTTCGGCTCGGGCGGCGCGGAGGCGGACGAGGAGGCGCGGCGCGAGCGGATCCTGCGGCCGCTGCGCGAGCACTTCCGGCCCGAGTTCCTCAACCGGATCGACGAGATCGTGGTGTTCCGCCGGCTCGACCCCGAGCAGTTGCGGCGGATCACGGATCTGCTGCTGGACCGGACCCGCCGGCTCATGCGGGCCCGGAACGTGTCGGTCGAGTTCACCGGCGCGGCGGTCGACTGGCTCGCCGAGCGCGGTCATCAGCCCGAGTACGGCGCCCGGCCGCTGCGCCGCACCATCCAGCGCGAGGTGGACAACCAGCTGTCCCGGCTGCTGGTGGACAACCGGGTCGCCGAGGGCGGCCGGGTCACGGTGGACGTCGAGGACGGGCGGCTCGCCTTCCGCGCCGAGAGCCCCGAACAGGCCGCGCCCGGACCCGAGTTGTGACCACCCGCCCTACCGGGCGGGCCGCACCACCATCGCCGAGCCGCCGCCCCTGCGCACCGTCTCGGCCGCGGCGAGCCACCTGCCGTCCGGCAGGCGCTGCACGCCGGTCGCCGCACCGATCTCCGGGTTGAGACGGAAGCCGTGTCCGATCGACTCCAGCGCGGTCCTGGTGGCGCTGTCGTAGAGGGCGGGTTCGAGTTCGGTGGTGGTCTGGTTGCGCTGGCTGGCGCGCGGCGCGGCGATGGCGTCGACGAGCGGGAGTCCGCGGTCGACCAGGCCGGTCAGGGTCTGGAGCACGGTGGTGATGATGGTCGCGCCGCCGGGTGAACCGAGCGCCACCACGGGCCTGTTGTGTGCGTCGAGCACGATCGTCGGGGACATCGAGGAGCGGGGGCGCTTGCCCGGGCCCGGCAGGTTCGGGTCGTGGACGGCGGGGTTGGCCGGGGTGAAGGAGAAGTCGGTCAGCTCGTTGTTGAGGAGGAAGCCGCGTCCCGGGACGGTGATGCCGCTGCCGCCGGTCTGCTCGATGGTCAGCGTGTAGGAGACGACGTCGCCCCACTTGTCGGCCACCGTGAGGTGGGTGGTGCTGTCACCCTCGTAGGTGGTCGGGGCGGCCGTGCCGCTCGCCCCGCAGGCGGCGGGGTCGCGCGGGTCGCCGGGCGGGAGCGGGCTGGTGAGCACCGCGTCGTCCTTGATCAGGCACTCCCGAGAGTCGGCGTACCGCTGGGAGAGCAGTTCCCGGGTCGGTACGTCCTCGAAGGCGGGGTCGCCGACCCAGCGCCCCCGGTCGGCGAAGGCGATCCGGCTCGCCTCGACGAAGCGGTGCAGGTACCGCGTCTCGCTGGCCGCGGAGAGGTCGGTGCGCTCCAGGATGTTGAGGGCCTCGCCGACGGTGGTGCCGCCGGAGGAGGAGGGCGCCATGGAGTAGACGCCGAGTCCGCGGTACGAAGTCCGGCTGGGGGCCTGGGACTTGACGCGGTAGCCGGCGAGGTCCTCGGCGGTCAGGCGCCCGGGGCGGGCGTTCCAGCCCGAGGCAGGGTCCACCGGGGGCCTGTTGACGGTGGTGACGATGTCGTCGGCGATGTCGCCCCGGTACAGCGCGCCCACCCCGCGCCGGGCCAACTCCGCGTAGGTGCGCGCGAGGTCGGGGTTCTTGAAGGTGGAGCCGACGACGGGGAGCCGTCCGTCGGGCAGGAACAGCTCCGCCGTGTCCGGGAAGTGGCGGAAGCGGGTCTCGTTCGCGGCGGTCTGCGCGCGGAAGGTGTCGTCGACGGTGAAGCCGTCCCGGGCGAGCCGCTCGGCGGGCTTGAGGAGGGTGGAGAGCTTTCTGCTGCCCCACCGGTCCAGGGCCCGCTGCCAGGTGGCGGGTGTGCCGGGGGTGCCGACGCTCAGGCCGCTGCTGACGGCCTCGGCGAAGGGGACGGGGGTGCCGTTCTCCAGGAAGAGTCCCGAGTCGGCGCTCCGGGGCGCGGTCTCGCGTCCGTCGATGGTGTGCACCGTACGGGACGTGGCGTCGTAGTGGACGAAGTAGCCGCCTCCGCCGATGCCCGCCGAGTAGGGCTCGGTGACGCCGAGCGCGGCGGCGGTGGCGACGGCCGCGTCGACGGCGTTGCCGCCCTTCCTGAGCACCTCGATCCCGGCGGCGGTGGCGTCCGCGTCCACGCTGGCGACCGCACCTCCGTACCCCGCGGCGACCGGGACCTTCGCGGTCTCCTCGACCGGTGGTTCCGCGGGTGGCGCCGCCCCCACGGACACCAGGGCGGCCGACACCGCGAGAACCGACAGTCTGCCTGCGACCGGACGACGCATGCGCACCTCCACAGCAAGGGCCGTCCGCGCAGCCTATGCCATTAACATGCGCACGTCAGGAAGGCGAGGGGCGGGTGTCGAACACGGGTTTGCGCAACCCCGCTAGCATGCGCGCCCATGAATGACGACCTGCGCAACATCGTCCTGGGTGTGGTGGCGGCCGGCCTGAGCGCCGCCCTCGGCTGGGTGGCCCGCACCTATCTGTGGAAGCGCAAGCTCCGCCGCAAGCAGACCTTCTTCGGGCTGCCCGACAACTCCGAATCGCTGCTGGTGGTGAACCGGGAGGCGGGCGGGCCCGAACTCACGGTGATGCGCCATGACGTGTTCGCGCTCCTCGAACTGGCCGCGCTCATCAAGGACTGCAACGCGCACGCCCAGGTCGTCGCGCACGACGCGGCCCAGCAGGGGTTCGGCGAGCGCACCGAGTTCTGCGTCGGCGGGCCGGCCTCCAACCGCCGGATGACGGCGCATCTGGCCTCCCTGCTGCCCGGTATACGCGTCAACGTGGACTCGGAGCCGGGGCCCGACCGGGGCGCCTTCCAGATCGGCAGCGAGCGCTACCGGCTGGAGCCGGGCCGGGGCGAGTTCGTCATCCTCGCCCGGCTCACCGCGGGCCAGGGCCGGGAGTCCCGCCCGGTGTTCCTCTTCTGCGGCCAGCGGGCGATCACCAACCAGGCCGCGACCCGCTATCTCGCGCGCAACCACGAGCGGCTGACGCGCAAGCACGGCAACAACTCCTTCGTGCTGCTGCTGAAGGTCGTCAACTCCCAGGCGTACGGCCCGGACGTGGTGGAGCTGGTGGCGGACGTGACCCGGGCGGCGCAGGAGCCGCTGCCGACCCCGGCGCCGACGAGTACGCGCGCCTCCCGCCGCGCCGCCTCCTCCTGAGTGCGCACCCGTCGGGGTGAGCGGCGCCCCCGTCGAGGTGAGCGGCACCCTCGCTGCCCGAGCCACGACGTGGGACGGTTCGGCCTCGGTGGGCCGGTCGGCGTCGGCAAGCCATTCAGCCACGGCGAACTGTTCAGCCTCGGCGAGCCGGTCGACGGCGCCCCGTTCGCCCGTCGCGGGCGCGCGGCGGCATCTCGTCCCGGCCCCCGGACACGGCGCGGAGGCCGCGCACCGAGCAGGCCGCGGCGACGCGCTCCGGGGACAGCCGGCCGGCCCGTTCCGCGGGCCCCGTAGCCAGGAGCCGTTCCCGCGGGCCGCGAACTCAGGAGCCCTTCCCCCGGGCCCCGAACCCAGGCGCCGTTCCCGCGGCAGGCGGGGTGTCGAACCACTGCGGTCGCCGGCACGGCCGACCCGCTCCGTGTCGAGCACAACCCGACCGGCGCGCAGCTGACCTTCTCCCCGCCGGGGACCGGCCCGGGACGGGCGTCGGTCCTCCTGCGCGAGCAGTGATCTCCGGCTGCCGCCGGGCGGGTATGGCTCTGTGACTGCCGCCCCTGCCCCCGAGGGGGCCTGGGAGGGGGAACCCCACCCGGCAGCAGCGCCCCCGTGCGACCGGCCGGACGCGGAGATCGCCGGAGGGCCGGTCCCAGGGGACGAACCGCCCATCGTAGTCGAGGCTCCGCGTGACGCAGCCGCCGGGCGGCGAGCGGGGCTTGAGCATCCGGCGTCCGGCACCGTCGAGGGCGCCCGTGCGGTGCGCGGCGCGGATCGCGGCCCCGCTCAGTACTTGGGGACGTCGGACCGGAAGTCCCCTCGCGCCCGCCCTCCGGGGCGGCGAGGAGACCCGCGAGCGCGTCCGTCAACCCCGCCCCGACGGGCCGGACGTCCCCCGTCACCGACGAGGACACGCGGTTGCCCCGGGGCGTCACGCGGTGCGGTAGACGGATCGAAAGCCATGCCCAGCCCCACCCACTCCCAGCCGTGTCGCGGTCGCCGCAAACTATCCAGCCGGGACATGCCCCTGCACACGACACGCACTTTCCGGGCAATAGCCGTATTTACGCCGCAGCCCGGGCCACGGGATCACGCCTCGGCGACCTCCGCGTACAGCTGCGACAGCTCGGGGACCCCGCTGGCCGCCCACTCGTGCCCGGAGGCGACGACGTCGAACTCGCGGCCCGAGGAGAGCCGTACGACGGGCTGGCCGTTGGACCAGATCTCCCACCGGGCGCCCGGGACCGTGCGCACGATCACCGTGCCGAGGTAGAGGCCGGCGTCGTTGCCCAGCCAGGGCAGCACCTCCTCGTCGTCCCGCCAGCGCGGGAGCAGCTGGTCGAGCGCCTCCAGCGAGGCCGCCGAGTCGTCCAGCCCGATCCCCTCCCGGCCCGCCTGCGAGCGCAGCAGATCGCACTCCGCGAGCAGTTCCCCGATGCCCTCGTATCCCTCACCCCCGGCGGAGAGCACCGCCACGCCGTGGGCGGCACCGCGTCGCCTGCGCCAGGCCGTCAGGAAAGGGATGTCCATGCGCCCACCCTCGCACCGACCATGCCACCGGCACCACCGGCACGCGGGAACCGGCCAACCCGATACCCCTTGCCAAAACTTATTCATGCTCCGTAGAGTTCATCACGTCATGAGTTCAACAGATGTTGACTTTGGCGTTCCGGGAGGCGGGGACCCGTGCGGAAGATCCCATTCCAGGTGAACGAGGGCGGATTGGTCGCCCTGCTGCCCAACGGCCATGTGGAGTTCCTCGCCAACTCGGCGCACCCGCTGATCCTGCGGCACAACGCCGGACGGCCGGTCCCCGCCGAGGAGTTGATGACCCACGCGATCACCGATCCGCTGGTCACCCTGGACCGGTTCCATCTCTCCGCGCCGGCCATCGCGTTCGTGGAGACCACGAACCTGTGCAACCTGCGCTGCAAGCACTGCTACGCGGACTCCGCGCTGAAGCGTCCCGACGAGATGTCCACCCCGCGCATCAAGGCCCTGCTCGACGAGTTCGCCGAACTCGGCGTGCTCCAGGTCTTCCTGACGGGTGGTGAGATCTTCTCCCACCGGGACGCGGTGGAGATCGTCAACCACGCCCGGAGCAAGCCGTTCAGCACCCAGATCTTCACCAACGGCCTGCTCGTCACCGAGGAGCGGCTCGCGGCGATCCCGCCGGGCCAGTCGTTCTTCATCAGCTTCGACACCGCCGACCCCGAACGCACCGTTCGCGGCCGGATGGACTTCCCCAAGCTCCAGCGCGCCTTCGAGGCGATGCGCCGGCACGGCCATGTCTTCCGCACCGCGATCTCCGTCCACCGCAACAACATCCAGGACGCCGAGGAGATCTTCGAGTGGTGCGCGGAGCGCGGCTACCCCCGGCCGCAGTGGCTGGAGACCCACCCCGTGGGCCGCGCCCTGCTCCACCCGGACATGCTGCTGCGACCCGAGGACGTCGACGAGGTCTTCGAGGTCTACCAGCGCTGCATGGAGCGGTACTCGACCTCCCCCGAGACCGAGCCGGCCGACGAGAGCGGTCCCGGCACCGGGGCCGGAGCGGGCGCGGCGCCCGGCGGGCGCGCCGCGGACGAGATCCGCGGGGTGGACACCATCCAGTTCTGCCAGCGCCTCGAACGCGCCGTCGGCCAGGAGAAGTGCGGCCGCTCGGTCGTCTACGTCAACAGCCGCGGCGACGTCTACCCGTGCAGCAACTGCATGTCGGGCCAGCTGCACCGGGCCGGGAACCTCACCGAGCGGTCCTTCGCCGACATCTGGGAGACCGGGTTCGACGCCTTCCGCGACATCCGGTTCAGCGACCACACGGTGTGCGGGACCTGCCCGGTGGCCGCGGAGGACCTCTGGTGCCAGTTCCGCTGCCCCCCGCTGGCCCGCAACCTCACCGGCGACGCGCAGGGCTGCGGCGCCACCGAGTACCTCCAGGAGTTCATGCTGCGCTCCGGCCGCTACTGGCGCGAGCGCCGACGGCGGGACATACGCCTGACGCTCACCCCGCGCTAGCCGCGCCCGCCGAGGGCCGCACACCACCGCGCCCGGCCGACCGCCGGGCCCCACCGACCCCGCTCCCGACGCCGTGGGCGGGTCCCGTCCGAGGGCGGCACGCCGCCCCTCATCGAAGGGAACACGGACATGCCCGAAGAGAAGAAGGTCATCCGCATCCACCTCGAGCCGGGCGAGGAGGGCGTGACGCTCAGCGCCGTCGGCGCCGCCTCGGCCACCGCGCCCAACGAGACGCTCCTGGTGGAGGCCACCTCCATCACCGAGGCCACGGTCATCGAGGTCGAGATCTGACCCACCGCCGTGACGAGACGTACCGGAGCGCAGCAGGACCCCCCGGGCTCGTAGAGGGACGGGCTCGCGGAAGAGCGCTCGAGGGACCTCCGGAACCGCCGAGGGATCGGAACCGGGGGCGAGCGCTGCACGGCCTTCCCGGCCCGTGAGGGACGGGCCGGGAAGGGCCGCGCGCACGTCAGGCGCGGCGTGACCGACCAGCGGGGCCCGAGCCCGGACAGGAGACGAGGTCGCGATGAGCAAGACGGTTGCTTCAGCCGGCACCACCGCCGTGCGCCCCGGCACAGGACTCGCGCGGCTGCTCCAGGAGAACCCGGCTCTCAGGATCGGCCAGGACGACTACAACATCAACGTGACGGCCAACTACGGCGACCGGCTCGACGCCGGCGAGGTCGCCGAGGCGCTGCGCGCCCACCCGGGTGCCGGCCGGCCCGCGCATCTGTACTTCCACGTGCCGCTGTGCGCGTACATCTGTCATTTCTGCAACTACGTCAAACGCAAGATCCCCGGCGGCGCGGAGGGCGAGCGCGCCTCCCGGGTCTGGACGGACCTGCTGATCGAGGAGTCCGAGCGGCGCCTGGCGCACGCCCCCTGGCTCGCCGGGGCCCGCATCGAGTCGGTCTACCTCGGCGGCGGCACCGCGTCCCTGCTCGGCACCGAGCAGCTGGGCCGGCTGGTCGCGCACATGCGGGCCAACTACGCACTGACCGAGGACTGCGAGATCTCCCTGGAGGGGAACCCGGACAACTTCCAGCGCGAGGAGCTGGCCGAGGCCTGCCACATCGGCTTCAACCGGTTCAGCGTGGGCGTGCAGTCGCTGCAGAGCGAGGTCAACGCCTTCGCCGGGCGGGGCCACGACGCCGCGATGTCCCTGCGGGCGATCGAGAAACTCCGGTCGACGGGGCGGCCGTTCAACGCCGACATGATGTTCGGGCTGCCGCACCAGACCCCCGCGAAGGTCGCCGAGGACATCCGTGCGCTGACCGCCCTGGAGGTGCCCACGATCACCATCTACCGGCTGCGCAACGCGGACCGGGCCAAGATGGGGATCGGCAACCGGGCCCTGTGGAACGTGGAGAGCGTCCGCGACCGGCTGCGCTCGGAGCACGCCTTCCCCGGCCTGGAGGAGACGTACGAGATGCGCGAGGCCGTCGTGGAGGAGCTGCTCGACGCCGGCTACCACCCCAGCCCGTGCGGCTGGTGGAACCGGCCGGGGGTCTACCCGGAGGGCAACATCCCGCGGGTCTCCCGCAACAAGTGGCAGCGCCACGACTCGATGATCGCCTACGGGCCGGGCGCCTACGGCTGGCTCACCGGCGACGACGACACGGTCGTGCAGACCCACAACACCGCCGACATCAGCGGCTACGCCCGGCAGATCCAGGACGGCCCCGGGCTGCCGCTGGCGTTCGGGCGCAGGCTGGTCGGGCTGGAGGCGATCGGGCTGGTGCTCGGCTTCAACTTCAAGGCCAACCAGCCGATCGACGCGGCCCGGTTCCGGCGCCGGTTCGGGGTGGAGCTGTTCCACGACGAGCCGTTCGCCTCGGTCTTCGCCGACCTGCAAGAGCGCGGGCTGGTCGAGCCGGTGCCGGGCACCGCGGAGAGCGTCGTGCCCACCCTGGACGGCGAGGCCCTGCACGAGGAGATCATCAGTGTCTACTTCCACCAGCGCGTCGGCAGCTTCGCCGAAGCCGTCTGCCGGAGGTGACGGGGTGAGCGTGCACCGCCACGTCCAGTGGCGCAAGGACTCCGCGGGGGCGCCGTACCGTCTGCGGCGGTCGTTCCCCGCGGCCCCGGCGAGCGGGACCGTGGTGCTCGCCGGCCCCGGAAGCGTCTCGGCCCTCGACGGCGGGGGCCGGGACGACCTGCTGCTCGACCGGCTGACGGAGCGTCTGGTCGGCGCGGGCCGGCAGGTCCTGCAGTGCGACATGCCGGTGCGCGACCACCTGGTGCCCTTCACCGAGAAGGATTTCGCGGCCCGGGTGGAGCGGCTGGACCATCTGCTGCGCGGCCACCGGCACCTGCTGACCGGACCGCTCGTCCTGGTCGGCTTCTCGCTCGGCGGGCTGGCCCTGCTGGAGCTGCTGGAGTCCGGCACGCCGCCGCGCGCCGACCGGCTGGTCCTGGTGGGCACGGTGGTGGAGGACGACATCTTCCTCGCCTCGCGCGTGCCGGCCGTCGAACTCGTCTACGGCAGCCGTGACCTGATCGGCTATCTGATCGACGACACCTCGGGCTCGGGCGCCGATCCGCAGACCGTCGTCTTCGACCCGGGCATGTACGCCGACTGGTCCGCGCGGCACGTCATCGGGTCGCCCACGCCCGAGGTCAACGTCCATCTGCTCGAAGGACTCGGGCACACCCTGCACCCCTGCGGGCCGGACCCGGGCCGGGACCCGCTGCCGGAACTCACCTCCCTGGTGGGCCTGGCCCCATGACGTCGCATCGGCTCACAGCACGACAGGAAAGGGAACGAGATGCCCGCGAGTGAGACTCTCTCCAGCCGGCGGTTCGACAAGATCGCAGGCAACTTCGCCACCAGCGAGGTGCACCGGTCGAGCCCCACCATGGAGGCCCTGCACGAGACGCTCGGGTCGCAGAGCGGCAGCGCGATCTGCGACGTCGCCTGCGGCGCGGGCCATCTGGCACTGTCCTTCGCCGGCCAGTCGCCGGCCCGGCTGGTGGGCGTCGACCCGGCGCCGTCGATGCTGGAGTCGTTCCGGGGACTGGCCGCCGAGCGGCAGGTCACGGTGGAGACGGCGCAGGCCGCCGCCGAGGAACTGCCCTTCGCCGACGGCTCCTTCGACCTGGTGGTGTCCCGGCTCGCGCCGCACCACTTCCAGGACATCCGGCGGGCGGTCGGGGAGATGACCCGGCTGCTGCGGCCCGGCGGGCGGCTCGCGGTGATCGACCTGGAGGGCCACCCGGACCCCGTGATCGACGCGTTCAACCACGAGCTGGAGGTCCTGCACGACCCCACCCACGAGCGCAGCTACACCCTCGACGAGTGGGTCGGGTTCCTCCAGGGCGCGGGCCTCAACGTCCCCGTCGCCCGCGGCGGTCAGTCCGAGAGCCGGACCGGGGTGCCGGTGAAGCGGTGGTGCGAGATCGCCTCCTCCGGTGCCGAGGCCGAGGCCGCGATCCGGCGGCGGCTCGCCGAGGCGCCCGAGGAGCACCGGGCGGCGCTGGGGATCCGGCGGGACGGCGAGGAGTTCCTCATCCCCGTGCGCACCTGCATGGTGATCGGCGTCAAGCCGCTGGGCGGGGTGCGTTGACATGCCGGTGATCAGGCTCTTCTCCCCCGACGCCAGCCCCGGCTCGGCGGCGCTGGAACAACTCGCCAACTCCGTCACCGAATTGCTCGGACTGCCCGCCGGCCACTGCTGGGTGTGGTGGCAGCGGCTGGAGCCCGGCACCTACCACCGGCCCGAGTGGCGGGCCTCGGACACTCCCCCGGCACCGGTCGGATTCGTGGTCTGCAAGGCGAGTTACAGCAAGGACCAGGTCGGCGCGATGCTCCGGCTGGTCCAGACCCGGCTCGCGGAGCAGCTGCGCGTCCCGGCCGACGAGATCTTCCTGACCGTGCAGCGGGCCGTCACCGGCGAGTTGCTGGTCCGCGACGAGGTGTGGTTCGCGCATCTGGAGGAGCCCGGGCCGGGCGCCGTCACCGACCTGGTGCCGATCGGCCGCGTCCACAGCGACCGCAGCGACCTGTCCGACGACTACTGGGGCGACATCACCTCGGTGATCCGGCTGGACGGTCGGCGGTTCGGACCCGAGGCGCTGCTCGGTCTGGACTCCTTCTCGCACCTGGAGGTGGTCTTCCACTTCCACCGGGTGGCGCCGGAGAAGATCCACACCGGGGCCCGGCATCCGCGGGGCAACCCCGACTGGCCGCGCGCCGGGATCTTCGCGCAGCGGGCGAAGAACCGCCCCAACCGGATCGGCGTCTCGCGCTGCCGGCTGCTCAAGGTGGACGGGCTCGACGTCCATGTGCGCGGTCTGGACGCCGTGGACGGCACTCCGGTCCTCGACATCAAGCCCTACCTCACCCAGTTCGGGCCGCGCGAGGAGGTCGTACAGCCCTCGTGGGTCGACGACCTGATGCGCGACTACTACTGAGCACCGCGTACGGCGGGACCTCCGGCGGGCCGAACCTCCGTCGGCCCAGCGGCCGTTGAACCGCACCTCCGCCGACCGAGCCCCTGCCGAACCGAACCTCCGCCGATCGGAGCCGAGATGAAGAAGTCCGCCGGGCGGGAGCGGCTGCCGCGCAGCGCCCTGGCGCTGCTGGCCGCGGTCTTCGTGGACGCCCTCGGCAGCGGGCTCTACATGGCGGTCTCCGTCGTCTTCCTCACCCGCTACCTGGATCTGGGCAGCGGTCAGGTGGGGCTCGGTCTGGGCATCGCGGGCGCGGTGTCCTTCGCGCTGCTGGTGCCCACCGGGATCCTGGCGGACCGGGCCGGCCCGCGCCGGATGCTGCTCGCCGCCCATCTGACCCGGGCGGCGCTGCTGGCGTGCTACCCGTTCGCGTCGTCGTTCACCTCCTTCCTGCTGGTGGTGTCGCTGCTCGCGGTGGCCGACCGCGCCGCGTCCCCGCTGGTGCAAGGGATGTTCGGGGCGGCCGTGGAGGCCGGGCAGCGGGTCCGGGCGATGGGCATCGCCCGGACGCTGCAGAACCTGGGGATGGCGCTCGGCGGGCTCGCGGCGGCCGGGGCGCTGCTGTGGGACGACGACGGGGTGTATCTGGCGGTCGTGTACGGCAACGCGCTGTCGTTCGTGCTCGCCGCCGTGCTGGTGACCCGGCTGCGGGCGGGCGGGGCCGGCGGGGGCCGGCCGCTGCCGTGGCGACGGCGGCTCTCGGTCTTCCGGGACCGCCGGTTCACCGTGCTGACCGTCCTGAACTCCGTGGTGAGCCTGCATGTCACGGTGCTGACCGTCGGCGTCCCGCTGTGGGTGCTGGCCGACGACCGGCTGCCCCGGGCCGTGATCGCCTGGACGCTCGTGCTCAACACGGCCGTCGTGGTGCTGTTCCAGGTGCGGGCGACCCGGGGCGTGGAGAGCGCCGAGGACGGCGGCCGCGCGCTGAGGCTGAGCGGGCTGCTGCTCGCCGTCTGCTGTCTGGCGCTGGCCGTCACCGGTGAGCTGTCGACGACGGCCGCGGTGACGGTGCTGCTCCTCGCGGTGGCCTTCCAGGCGTTCGCGGAGATGTACCAGCAGGCGGGCGCCTGGGCGATCTCCTACGATCTGGCGCCCGAGGACCGGCGCCAGGTCTATCTGGCCTTTTTCAGCCTCGGCAACGCCGCCCGCAACACCTACGGTCCGCTCGTCGTCACCTTCCTGGTGGTGCAACGCGGGCCCGTCGGCTGGCTGGTGCTCGGGGCCCTGGCGCTCGGCTGCGGCGCCTGGGCGGCCCGGGCCGGCCGCCCCTCCCCTCTTCCCGGCGCGCGGCCCGCGCCGGCTCTGCCGCTGACCGATGTCCAAGGAGAGTCCCATGGCACCCACACCTGAACAGTCCGTGATCGTCGTCGGAGCGGGACCCACCGGACTGGCGCTGGCCTGCGAGCTGGCCGCCGCCGGGGTCTCGTGCACCGTCCTGGAACGCCGTACGGAACCCTCCGCGCAATCCCGTGCGATGGCGCTGTACAGCAGGACCCTGGAGGTCCTCGATCTGCGCGGCCACGCCGACTCGCTGACCGCGGTGGGCCGGCCGGTCGGCCGGATGCTGCCCGCGCGGGGCGCCGAGATCGACTTCACCGCGATCGACAGCCCGTTCCCGGCGCTGTACGTGGTCCCGCAGAGCCGGACCGAGGAGGCGCTGCTGCAACGCGCCGTCGATCTCGGGGTCATCGTGCAGCGCGGGGCGGAGGTGTTCGGCCTGGAGCAGGACGCGACGGGGGTACGGCTCGACGTGCGCACCGAGTCCGGTGAGTGGCAGGAGAGCGCGGACTACGTGGTGGGCTGCGACGGCGCGCACAGCGCGGTGCGCGAACTGGCCGGGATCGCCTTCCGCGGCCGTACCTACGACATGGCGCCGATCCTCGCGGACGTCAAGCTGGCGACCCCGCCGCCGGACGACGTGGTGATACTGAGCGGCGGCGGCGCGATGATGGTGTCGATCCCGTTCGGGGACGGCTGGCACCGGATCGCGGTGGGACACCGCGACCACCCGTGGACACGGGACGAGGTGACGCTGGAGGAGCTGTCGGAGCGGCTGACCGAGGTGCTCGGCTATGACCCTCAGCCGCACGAGCCGCGCTGGCTGGCCCGGTTCAGGATCCACCAGCGGCTCGCCGACCAGTACCGCACCGGCCGGGTGCTGCTGGCGGGCGACGCGGCGCACCTGCACTCGCCGTTGGGCGGCCAGGGCCTCAACCTCGGTATCCAGGACGCCGTCAACCTCGGCTGGAAGCTGGCCGCGACCATCCAGGGCTGGGCGCCGGCCGGTCTGCTCGACACCTACCAGGCCGAGCGGCGGCCGCAGGCGCAGAAGATCCTCAAGGCCACCGACCACGCGACCCGGATGGCCACGCACCCCTCGCCGGTGGTGACGGGCATCCGCCGGGTGGTGCTGAGCCGGCTGCTCGGCCGCCGCAGGATCAGGAAGGTCGCGAGCGAGGCGCTGTCCGGGCTGCGCTCCGGTTACGCCGGCCGCGGCCGTCCGGCCGTCCTCGGCGGGGCCCGGCTGCGCGCCGGGCAGCGGGTGCCCGATCTCGCGGTGCCGCGGGCCGGGGGCGCGCCGGTGCGGATGTACGAGCTGATGCGTGACGGCCGGTTCCTGCTGCTCGACCTCGGCGGGGACGGCGTGGCCGCCCAGGTCGCCGAGGGCTGGGGCTCACGGGTCTGCCCGGTCCGGGTGGACGGACCGGTTCCGCAACTCGGTTCCCTCAGCGCCGTGTTGGTCCGCCCGGACGGATACGCTGCCTGGGTGGACAGCACGACGTCACCCACGGGCCGCGAGGACCGCGTACGCCAGGCGCTGCACCGCTGGTGCGGCACCGAGGGGCCGGCGTCGGGGGTTCCCGCGCCGCCCGCCGCCGAGAGCGCCGCCCCGACCCGGACCGCGCGGGAGGAACCCGCCGAGGCCCCCGACTCGCAACCGGCAGCCGCCGACCGTACGTGACGCGAGGACATCGTGGAGCACCGACCGACTCCGCCCGGCCCCCTCGCACCGCCTGTCGCGCGGGGGCCGGCACCGACCACACGCCGAGGGAATCCCAGCCATGGCGCAGCCAGTGATGTCGAGGCGCTCGCAGCGCACCCGGGAGGCCATACTGCGGGCGGCCCGGATGCACTTCGCCGCGGACGGCTACCAGCGCTCGACGATCAGGGCCATCGCGGCGACGGCCGCCATCGACCCGTCCATGGTGATGCGGTACTTCGGGAGCAAGGAGCAGTTGTTCGACGCGGCGCTCGACGTCGATCTCGGGCTGCCGGACCTCACCGGCACGCCGGTGGAGCTGCTCCCGCGGGAGTTGCTCACGCACTTCCTCGCGCCCTGGGAGGACGACCTCGACGAGGGCTCGATGCGGCTGCTGCTGCGGTGCGCGGCGACCAACGAGCGGGCGGCGGAGCATCTTCGGCGGATGCTGCACGAGCAGTTCACCAGCAGTCTGCGCGGTGCCCTGGGGGCGGAGCGGGCGGACGCGTGCAGCGGTGTGCTCGCGGCACAGCTGCTGGGCGTGGCGTTCACGCGTTACGTCCTGCGGCTGCGGCCGATCGCCGACCTTCCGGTGCCGGCGCTGGCCGAACTCGTCGCCCCGTCGATGCGTACGGTGCTGGCGTCGGTATGAGAAGGAACAGGCAGAGTAAGGAAGAGGCCAAGACTCCGCATGCTCATGGCCTCGAGGTGTCACGCCTGATAAGATATTTTCACTGTACAGTGAATTCCCTTGTTCCGGCGCTCCTCACCCAAAGTGCAGTGATCTCATGAAACCCAGCCGCTCAGACGATTCCGCTTCTATCTCCGGGAGGCCCGAGGAGACCGACTCGACCGACGGTCCGCAGGCTCGGCGGAGCCGGCCGAAGCGTGCTCGCAGCGGACGTCGCCCCGGAGACAGCGGCACCCGGGAACAGATCCTCGAGGCAGCGTTGCACCTGTTCGCCGACCGCGGCTACGCCCGTACCACCATTCGGGCGATCGCCGAGAACGCTGGCGTGGATCCCGCACTGGTCCACCACTTCTTCAGCAACAAGGAAGGCGTGTTCGACGCCGCGGTCAATTCTCCGCTCAGTGTGTCGACGGCCTTCGACGGCATGCCCTTCGCCGAGGACGTCACCTCGGAGGCCGCCTGGCTCGCCCACACCTACTTCTCGTTCTGGGAGAACGAGAAGACGCGTTACGCGATGACGGCCATCTACCGGGCGGGGCTCGCCGACAGCGTCACGTCGGACATGCTCAGGTCGCGCATCGAGGCGAGCACCAAGGCGTGGACCAGTTCGACCGGTTACAAGGACATCGAGGACTCCGAGGCCCGCGCCGCGCTGGCCTCGGGCCACATCATCGGACTCGCGATCCTGCGCTACGTCCTGCAGGTGCAGCCGCTGTGCGACATGAGCTACGCGGAGTTCCTCGACTGGGTGGTGCCGGCACTGGACCTGCGCCTGTCCATCAACCTGGAGCCGCGCGGCCAGGGCGGGCCGGCGGCGGACTGAACTCCCCACGCCCGAACCGACCGTCCGGACACGGTGCCGGGACGGGCACCGTGTCCGGAGCGGGGTGGGATCGGACGCCGTCCCGCCGGACGGCGTCGGGTCAGACGCCCTCGCGCCAGACGGCCTTGACCGCCATCAGGGCGATGCCCGGACCGGGCGCCAGCAGCAGGCCGCGGGCCCCGTCGGCGGGCGGCTTGGCGAAGGTGCGCTCCAGGACCTCCAGCGCGGACACCGAACCGACGTTGCCCACGTCGCGCAGTGAGTCGCGGGCCATCCCGAACAGTTCGGCCGGACCGCCGAGACCTTCGGCGAGCGCGTCGATGACCTTGGGGCCACCGGTGTGCGAGACGACGAACTCGGGCGCGGGGTCCTCCCCTTCGAGCGCCGTGGCCCGCAACCAGTCGCCCAGGTGGGGCAGTACGCTCCCGATCACGTTCAGCAGCTCGGGCGAGTTGTAGCCGTGCAGCCCGTCACCGGAGGTACGGGTTCCCACCACGTCCGCGCTGCCGGGGTGCAGACACTCCCAGGACGCGGTGAGCTCCATGTGGGGGCCGTCGGCCCGGCCGCGCACCACGCACGCGCCGGCAGCGTCGCCGAAGAGCCCCTTGAAGATCATCCCGTCCATGCCGGTGTCCGCGCAGTTGAGGTAGGCACTGAACACGTCGGCGCAGACCACGAGGACCGTGGCCTCGGGCCGCGCCGCGACCAGTTCCATGGCCGTGGAGATGCCGAACACCCCTCCGGCACAGCCCATTTGCGTCACCGGAATGCGCCGCGCCTGGGGGCGCACACCGAGGCGCTGCATCAGCCGTACGTCGAGACCGGGCATGGTGTGTCCGGTGGCGCTGGTCACCACCACGGCGTCGATGTCGCCGGGCGTGACACCCGCCTCCCGCAGCGCCCCCTCGGCGGCGCGCTCCGCCAGTTCCACCGAGTCGAGCAGGTGCTCACGGGCGTGATCGGCGAGCGAACGCTGCTCACGCAGCCGCTCCAACGGCGGCCGGGTGTACCAGCGCGTCTGCACGGTGGTGGCGCGGATGGCGCGGACCACGGCACGCAGACGCGGGTGTTCGGGATACAACTCCCTGATCTGGTCGATCAGTTCGTCGGTGGTGACCTGGTAGCGGGGCAGAGCGACGACGGGAGCGCTGACTACGGGCACGACGTCTCCAAAGGTTGAAAAGCCTGCGGATGAAGGAGGCACTGACCGGTTCCGGCCCGGCGGTCGGGCACCCGCACGGCCCTGCGGTGGACGCTCACTGGGCTCCAGCCATGGAGACATGGGCATGCCGAACACTCCCCCCGGTGTCTGACGGTGCTGTCCTTCGCGGGCGCCTGAACGGTGCGGCTCGTCGAACGCGCGCACAGCAAACAGGCGCGCAGAGCGGCGCACTGCAATGCAGGAACGTTTGACCAGAAGTACCCCTCATGCGGGCATCACCCGGGGGTCGACCTCTGAACTGGAGCCTAGGAGAGCGGAGTTGACTCCAACTAGAGCGAAATTCAACGCGCATGGAATTCAATGCGGGCGGACAGCGGGGACCGGGCGCGGTGCGTTGGGTGCGGGGTGCCGGGTCCGTGCCGCGCGGTTGGGGGCGTCGGGTTTGTGCCGCACGGTTACGCGCGTGCGGGCTCACGCGCCACCGGCCACGGACCGCTGAACGCAGACGACTGGCCACCGGCCACCGGGATCACAGCGAGAGAGGGCCGACCGCCATGCAGGCACCACCGCACTACGCGGACCCCGACCCCTGGACCGAGCGCGCGGCCTGCCGCGACACCGACCCCGAGACCTTCTTCCCGCACCCCGGAGCCTCGGGCGGCATCGACCGGGAGGCCGTCGCCAAACGCCTGTGCGGGCGCTGCCCGGTGGCCCGGGAGTGCCTGCGCGAGGCGCTCCTGCACGACGAGAACGCCGGGATCTGGGGCGGCTTCAACGCACGGGAACGACGGGAACTGCTGCGGATCGCCGGCACGTTGGAGTCGACCGGGGCGCAACTGGCCGCGCACCTGGCGAGCGGCGGCCCCGGGCTGAGCGCGGCGCCCAGGGAACGCCCGGCGTACGTGTGGTACCTGCGCCACCACGGCTGGACCCCGCGCCGCATCGCGGGCGCCCTGGGCATCAGCTTCGGTCAGGTCCAACAGGCATGGCAGCTCGCGGAGTTGGCGTCCTCGTGCACCCGGGGCCCGGTGAGCGGCATGCCCAATCCCCGGGCCCCGCGCAAACGGATACGGCGGGGCGGGGCGGGGAGCGCGGCAGCCTCGGCGGGGGACGGAGTGGTCGGCAGGACGGAGGAGTTGGCCGCCGGGGCCGCGGAGTTCGGGGTCGGTGCGGTGGGGGGCGGGGCCGGCGGATCTGTGGACGGCGGGGCCCGAGGCGCGGGCGGGGCGGCTGCCGGATCGGCGGCGGGCGGGGCCCGCGCTACGGACGGGCCGACCGCCGGCTCTGCGCGCGAGGCCCGAGGCGCGGGCCGGGCGGCCGGCGAACCGACGGAAGGCAGAGCCCGCGCTACGGACGGGCCGACCGCCGGCTCAGCGCGCGAGGCCCGAGCCGCGGGCCGGGCGGCCGGCGAACCGACAGAAGGCAGAGCCCGCGCTATAGACGGGCCGACCGCCGGATCGGCAGACGGCAGGGCCCGAGGCACGGACAACACCGCCCGAGGTACGGGCGGGCCGACCCCCGGATCGCCGGACGGCGTGGCCCGCGGCGAGCGCCCCGGCATCCGCCTCCGTGACGGGGCGGAGGCCGTACGCCGAGCGGTCCCGCCGGGGTTCGGGGCAGTGCCTGTACGCCGGACACCGTCACCGGGGTCCGGGGCCGCGCGGTCCGGATACCCGCAGCGCCCTCAACTCCCCGCTGGGGGGCATCCGGCAGGACCGGCGCCCGCAGGTGGACCGAGCCCCGCGCCGGGCCCGCGGGGTCAGGGGACTCCCAGGGCCGCCGGAGCAGGGGCCGGCGCCACAACCGGGGCCGCCCGGGGCCCCGAGGCTCGGCGGGCCGCACCGACCGCGCAGGACAGGCAGGTCACCGCAGGCGGTACGGCACCTGGCGGTGCCGCCCGAAGGGCCGACGCGGCAGGGGCGGTGGCTGGTGCCGCTGCCGGAACAGCGCCTGACACCGGGGCGGGCCTGGCGGAGGGACGGCCGGTTGCCGGGGCCGAGGAGAGGCGGCGAGCCACCGCCCGCGATGAGCGGAGCCGGGTCACCGGGACCGGGCAGGAGGGCCGTCGGGCCCCGGCCCGGCGTGCCGGGCAGCCCCCGGCGCCGGTCGCCGACCACGGACGGCGGGTGGAGGGGGGACGTCGCGCTCCGGGCGACTCCCCCGTGCCGCCGGACAAGCACTCCCCCTACGACAGCTCCTGGTCACGCCCCGACCAGATCTCACGCCCACGCGTCACCCCGAACACCCGGCCAACCCCCGACACCCCCCGCCCGTCCTTCCCCCCGCACTCCCGCCCGGCCCCCGGCGATCCCCGTCCTCCGGCCCAAGCCGCACCGCTGTACGTGGACCGGGTGCGGCTGCTGCTCAAGCCCAGGGCCCGGCGGTTGCCCGAGGGGCCCCGGGTCACGTTGACCACGGGCTCCGCGCGGACCTTCGTCGTACCGCGCAACCCCCGGGTCACCATCACCATCCGGCCCGTCCCGGGCACCGTCGGCAAGAAGGGCGAAAGGTCATGAGCGCCGTACGGGAGGTACAGGCTCGGCGGCTCGCCGGGACCGTCGTCACGGACGACGGGGCCGAGATCGTCGTGTACGCGCACGGGTCGCCGAAGGCCCGGGCCACGGTCGTGCTCTCGCACGGCTGGACCATGTCCGCGCTCGAATGGCGGCCGCACATCGAGGCGTTGACGCGACCGCGCCCCGGCTTCCCCGCGCTGCGGGCGGTCAGCTACGACCAGCGCGGGCACGGCCGCTCGACCCGGGGGACGGCGCCGCTGGACATGGCGCTGCTCGGGCGCGACCTCGATCTCGTACTGCGCCGGGCGACCGTCCCCGAGGACGGTCCCGTGCTGCTCGTCGGGCACTCCATGGGCGGCATGGCCGTACAGCAACTGGCTGCCGCACGACCCGAGTTGTTCGGGCCGTGGGTGTCCGGTGCCGCGCTGTTCTCGACGTGTGTGCAGGAGGCGGGCGAGGTGCCGTTCGTGCCCGAGGACCGGGCCGCGCAGCGCCGGGCTCAGGCCGAACGGCTGGTCGCGGACGGCCTGTTGAGGTCGGCCGGCTGGGCCAGGACCGTGCACCGGCTGCTCACCGGACCGCTCTCGCACCCCTCGGCCGCCCCGCTGTGGCACGCGCTGTTCGGGCGGGGCCCGCAGACCGACCACGCCCGGGCCGACGCGCACGCGCTGCGCACCATCCCCCCGCTGATCGTGGCGGAGTTCTTCGCCGCGCTGACCACGCACGACTGCGCGGGCCGGCTCGGCGCGCTCAGCCGGGTGCCGACCCGGATCCTGGTCGGCGCCCTCGACAGTTACACACCACCCGGCCAGGCCCTGCGGCTGGCCGACGACATCCCGGGGGCGACCCTGTACACCGTGCCGAAACAGGGCCATGACCTGCCGTACGAGCGTCCGGTGCTGGTCGTGGAGACCGTGCACGCGCTCCTGCGCGACCTACGACAACGCGGTGGGACCGTCCCGGGCGCGCCCCGGGAGCTCGCCCTCGACACGGGAGCGCAACGATGACCCGGCCACCCTCGAACCCGGCCCCGGACGACGGCCTGCGCCCCGACGTGCTGCGGGCGCGGCGGATCGTGGTGAAGGTGGGTTCGTCCTCACTGACGACGGCGGTGGGCGGTCTGGACTCCGACCGCGTGGACGCCCTCGTCGACGTACTGGCCCGCACCATTGCCGGCGGCACCGAGATCGTGCTGGTCTCCTCGGGCGCCATCGCCGCGGGGCTGGCGCCCCTGGGCCTGACCGAGCGCCCGCAGGACCTGGCCGGGCAGCAGGCCGCCGCCTGTGTGGGCCAGGGCCTGCTGGTGGCCCGGTACACGGCCTCCTTCGCCCGCTACGGGCTGCGGGTCGGCCAGGTCCTGCTGACCGCGGACGACATAGGCCGCCGGGCCCAGTACCGCAACGCCTACCGGGCGCTCAGCAAGGTGCTGTCGATGGGCGCGGTGCCGATCGTCAACGAGAACGACACGGTGGCCACCTCGGAGATCCGGTTCGGTGACAACGACCGTCTGGCCTCCCTGGTCTCCCATCTGGTGCGCGCCGACCTGCTGGTGCTGCTGTCCGACATCGACGGCCTGTACGACGGTGACCCCAGGCGTCCCGGGGCCCGGCGGCTGACCGAGGTGCACGGCCAACAGGATCTGGAGGAGGTGGAGTTGGGGGACGCGGGCAGTTCGGGCGTGGGTACCGGCGGGATGAAGACCAAGGTGGAGGCGGCCCGCATCGCGACCGGGGCGGGCGTACCGGTGGTGCTGACCGCCGCCCGGCACGCCGCCGACGCGCTGGCCGGCCGGGAGACCGGCACTCTCTTCCACCGCACCGGGGACCGCAACTCCGACCATCTGCTGTGGCTGGAGCACGCCAGCAGCCCCCGCGGAACCGTGCAGTTGACGGCGGAAGCGGTGCACGCCCTGGTCCACGGCCGGGGCGCGCTGCCGGCGACGGGGGTGACCCGGGTCGCGGGCCAGTTCGTGGCGGGCGATCCGGTGGAACTCCTCGACGAGGAGGGCCGTGTGGTGGCCCGGGGTCTCGCCTCGATCGCCTTCCAGGAGTTGTCGTTGCTGCGCGGCCGGTCCGGCCGGGAGGTGGTGCACCAGGACGACCTGGTGCTGCTCCCGGCGGCCGCCCGCACCGGCTTCCCGGCCCAGGTGCGCCGGCAGGTGAACGTACGGGTGCTGCCCGCCCGGGAGTTCGCGGCCCGGGACGCCGGCGGCCCCGGGTTCTGAGCGCCGTACGGACACGGGGCGGCGCCCGTCGGACCTCCCGACGGGCGCCGCCCCCTGCGCGTACGTTCAGTCGATGCTGCGGACGATGTGCAGTTCGGCCGGATCGTCGTCCACCCCCGCCAGGCCCAGCGGCGGCGCGGGCGCGGCGCGCAGCCGTACCCGCCGTGACTCGTGCCGGTACACGAGCCGGCCCGCCGGCTTCGTCTTGGTGATGATGCGGATCTGCATGAACGGACCTCCCGTCCGGGGCAGCGGGGCGGCCGGTCCGCCCCCGGTGTGCCCGTCGCCCACCGGAACGTGCCCGGTGGCGGTCAGCGCGGCCGGGCCCGTGGGCCCACGCCCGTGCAACTGCGTTGCTGTGAAGTCGAGTTGTCGCGCGGTTCAGCGGAGGTAGCGGCAGGCCGATGGGCGGCGGTCGGCGAAGTGCGGACGGCAGGCCGATGGGCGACGGTCCGCGAGGTGCGGGCGGCAGCCCGTACGTCCCCCGCGCGCGCTCGCCGCGGCTGTGCCGGTACGGCCGGGGCACCGGTGGAAGCCCCGGCGGTCATCCCTCACCGCTGTCCCCCGCCATGACGTCGGTCTCCTCCACGGGCGGCAGGGGCTCGCCCCCCGAGAGTTCGGCCAGCATCACCCAGGCGAGCGCCTCCGCCTCGTCCGGATGGACGGTGAGACCGGAACCCGTGCCACTCATAGGTACCCCCTGTGTGTACGACGCCACGGCGCGCACCGCGACCTCGCGGAACTCAACAACTGATGAACTCGCCTCGTCCGAGCGTCGCACGCCCCGAGAGCCCCGACAAGGGCCGCTGTCCGGAGCCCCGAGCGACCCTGGCCCGAGGCTTGAGCGGCACTCCATGACCGCGGCCCGCACCACCGGCCGGGGGCCTCCTACCGCCGGGACCGCACCCCACCACCGACCCCCACCCCGACCGCCGGCGCCGACCTGCGCAGCCGTATGCCCCAGAAGTGACCCCCGGGTGCGGCGACTTGGGGCCTGGACCCCTCGGGCGCTCCGTGCGTCTCGGCGCGGGCGAGGACGAACACGCCGCGCCCCGCGGCGAACGCGGCGGCCAGTCCGGCGGCCACCGTCAGCGGGCCCGTCGCGTAGCGGTCGCCCAGCACCGCCACCCCGAGCACCACGGCGAAGACGGGATTGACCAGGGTGACCGTGGCCAGTGGCGCCTCCAGCCCGCCCCGGTAGGCGAGTTGGCACAGCAGCAGGCCCGCCGGGGCCAGGAACAGCACCCCGCCGACGACGAGGAGCGTCGAGGCGAAGCTCGCGGAGCCCTCACCGGTCAGCCGGAGCACCGCGGTCTGCGCCAGCGCCGACGCGGCGGCGAACGCGACGCCCGCGGCGGCCGCGTGGCACAGGCTCGCCGTCGCCGCCCTCCGGGTGACCGCCGACGCGACGACCGGTACTCCCATGCCGGCGGCGGTCAGCAGCACCACGCCGATCAGTTCGCCCGTGTCGAGCGGGCGGCTCTCGCCGGCGGACGGCACCAGCGCGAGCAGCCCCACCACTCCCGCCACGGTCAGCCCGGTTCCGGACCACTGGGCCGGAGTCATCCGCTGCCGCAGCACGGCCGACGACAGCAGCGGCGCGGCGACCAGGGTGAGCACCCCGAGCATCTGCACGGTGACCAGGGAGCCGTAGCGCAGGGCGGCCGTGTGCAGCACGGCGCCCAGCGCGTTGAGGAGTACGGCCACCCACCAGGCCGTGGACCGCCGTAAGCCCACACCGAGCGGGCCGGCGGCCCGGAGGGCGGCAAGGCGCTGCCCCACGGCGGCGGCCGCGTACGCCAACGCGGAGGCCGTACCGAGCACAAGAACCGAGAACACGGTGTTCACGACGTCCTTTCACCGCGCCTGGCACGGGAACAAGCTATTTCACTGCTTGTTGAAGTCTACGGGTGCTGAATTACCTGCCGCAACCAGCACACCCGTGCGCCCGACCCCGCCCCGCGGGCGGGACGACCGCCGGGGCACGGCGGTTCGAGACGGACTCCATCCGACGTCCACGGGGATTCCTGCCAAGGCCCCTACCCTCACCTAACTCACCAGCCCGGCAACCCCATCTGGACCACGGAGAGTCGCTCATGACGTACGTCATCGCCCAGCCCTGCGTCGACCTCAAGGACAAGGCCTGCGTCGACGAGTGCCCCGTCGACTGCATCTACGAAGGCCGGCGGAAGATGTACATCAACCCCGACGAATGCGTGGACTGCGGTGCCTGCGAGCCCGTCTGCCCCGTCGAGGCGATCTTCTTCGCGGACGACGTGCCCGGCGAGTGGGCGGACTTCCGCCGGGCCGACACGGAGTTCTTCGCCGAGCTCGGCTCCCCGGGCGGGGCCTCGGGCGTCGGCGCGGTGCAGGAGGACCACCCGGTGGTCGCGGGGCTGCCGGTGTCGGCCACACCGTGACGAACGGGTGAGTTCGGCGGCCTTTCCCACGGCCCTCGTTGACCTTCGCCCGCCACCTCCATAGCTTCGAGCCCGCCTGACATCACGTCAGCGACGGGGTTGCCGAGGAGAGGGGCGGGACGTGCGGCTGAGTCTTCGGGGCGCGGGGGTCGTGTGCGCGCTGATCGCGGGCCTGCTGCCCGTGTCGGCGGCGACCGCGTCGGCGGCCGCCGAGCCTCTCCCCTTGGCACGGCACTTCGACAACACCGCGGTCAGCGACGACGCGCGTCCCTCCGGGGCCGACTTCGACGGCGCGGGCGCCTCCCTGTCGGCGCAGGACCTGGCCGCCGCCGGCTGGCGCCCCGGCCGCACGCTCACCGTGCGGGGCGCCCGGCTGACCTGGCCGGACCGTGCGCCGGGCGAGCCCGACAACGTCCTCGCCGACGGCCAGGACGTCCTGGTCGGCGGCCGGGGCGACGCGCTGGCCCTCCTCGTCGCGGGCACCGCCGGCGCCGAGGTGAGCGGCCCGGGCACGGTCACCTACGCGGACGGCGGGCGCACCGCGTACACCCTGACCGCCCCCGACTGGCGCACCGGCCCGCTCGCCACCAAGGCCGTGGCCCTCCCGCACGTCAACACCCCGGCCGGCCCACTCGCCGAGAAGGCCCGCCTGTACGTGGTGACGGTGCCGCTCGCCGCCGACCGCGAGGTGGCGTCCGTACGGCTGCCGCACGCGCCCGGACTGCATGTGTTCGCGCTGTCCGTACGCACCACCACCGCGGGCTGGAGCGGCAGTTGGTCCGCCGCGACCGGCGGGTACACGGGCGTGGGCCCCTGGGCGGACCGCACCCTGCGGCTGGTCGTGCACACCTCGGTGGGCGGGCCGCGGGTCCGGGTCAGGTTCGACAACACGTTCGCTTCGGCGCCGGTGCGCGTCGGCGCCGCCACGGTGGCGGTCCAGGGGTCCGGCGCCGTTCCGGCGGGCAGCCCGGTACCACTGTCCTTCGACGGGGCCGCCGGCACCGAGATCCCGGCGGGCGCGCAGGTGTTCAGCGATCCGCTCGGCTTCGCAGTGCCCGCCGACACGAATCTGCTGGTCAGCTTCCATCTGCCGGGCACGGTCACGGCGGCGCCCGTGCACCGGGTCGCCCAGCAGCGCTCGTACGTCAGCGGGCCGGGCGACCACACGGCCGACGGCACGGGCGGCGCGTATACCTCGACCCTGACGATCTGGCCGCTGCTGGCCGGGGTGGACGTGGCGGGCGGGCCCGGTTCCGTGGTGCTGCTCGGTGACTCGATCACCGACGGGAACCGGTCCACCACCGACGCCAACCGGCGCTGGCCGAACGTGCTCGCCACCCGCCTGCTCGGCCAGCGCGAGGTGCCCCGCTACGGCGTGCTCAACCTGGGGCTCTCCGGCAACCGGGTGGTCACCGACGGCTATCCCGGGGACGGCGTCTCCACGGACACCGCCGGGGTGAGCGCCGTGAACCGCCTCGACCGCGATGTCCTCGCCCAGCCCTCGGTGCGTACGGCGGTGGTGTTCGTGGGGATCAACGACCTGCGCTGGGGCGCCCGCTCGGAACAGGTGGTCGAGGGCCTGCGCTCGATCGCGCGGCTCGGACGGGAGCGGGGGCTGCGCATGCTGGTTGCCACGCTGCTGCCGTGCGAGGGCGAGGCGCGGTGCACGGCCGCCGTGGACGCGGAGCGGGCCGAGGTGAACGCGTGGATCCGGGTCTCCGGCGAGTACGACGGGGTCCTGGACTTCGACGCCGTCGTACGCGACCCCGCGCACCCCGCCCGGATGCTCCCGGCCCACGACAGCGGCGACCATCTGCACCCCGGGGACGCGGGGCTGGCCGCGCTGGCGGCCTCGGTCGACCTGCTCGCGCTGGAGCCGGGCCGCTTCCGCCGCTTCTAGCCGGCTGCGGCTGCCAGGGCCCTAGACCTCCAGGTCCACGACGACCGGCGCGTGGTCCGAGGCGCCCTTGCCCTTGCGCTCCTCACGGTCCACGTAGCTGTCCTTGACGGCCTTCGCGAACGGCTCGTTGCCGTAGACGAGGTCGATGCGCATACCGCGGTTCTTGGGGAAGCAGAGCTGGCGGTAGTCCCAGTACGTGTACGGGTGGTCGTACTTCAGGGGGCGGGGCACGACGTCCGACAGGCCCGTCTCGCGCAGCGACGCCAGGGCCGCGCGCTCGGCGGGGGTGACATGGGTGAGGCCCTCGAAGGCGGTCACGTCGTGGACGTCGTCGTCCGTCGGGGCCACGTTGTAGTCGCCCAGCACCGCGAAGGGGCGGCTGCCCGCCGCGTCGCCCGCGACCGCCGCCTTCAGTGCCTCGAACCACTGGAGCTTGTAGGCGTAGTGCGGGTGGTCGACCTCGCGCCCGTTGGGCACGTACACCGACCAGACGCGGACCGGGCCGCAGGTCGCGGAGACCGCGCGGGGCTCGACCGAGCCGTCGTAGCCGGGGTCGCCGGGCAGGCCCTTGACGACGTCCTCCATGCCGACGCGGGAGAGGATCGCCACCCCGTTCCACCGGCCCGTCGCGTGGACCGCCGACTCATAGCCCAGCTCGCGCAGCTGTTCGGTCGGGAAGGCGTCCTCGGCGACCTTGGCCTCCTGGAGGCAGAGCACGTCCGTGCCGCTGCTCTCCAGCCAGGCCAGCAGCCTCGGCAGGCGTGCGGTGATCGAGTTCACGTTCCAGGTCGCGATGCGCATGTCCCACAACCTACCGGGCGCCACTGACAATCAGAGCGACGCGCTCTGCCCGGGCGTCAGCCGCAGGTGCTCGGTGCCGCCCAGCGCGCCGATCTGGTTGTCGTAGATCGGCCGGGCGAGGTCGGTGAGCAGGGCGTCGTGGATGTCGTAGGCGCGCTGCGGCTTGACCTCGCGGACGTAGTCGATCACTTCGGAGATCTTGTTCCAGGGGGCCATCACCGGCAGCATCAGCGTCTCGACCGGCCGGTCGGGGACGGTGAGGGCGTCACCGGGGTGGAAGACGCGGCCGCCGTCGACGAGGTAGCCGACGTTGGTGATGCGCGGGATGTCGGGGTGGATGACCGCGTGCAGCTCGCCGTGGACCTGCACGTCGAAACCGGCGGCCGTGAAGGTGTCGCCGTGGCCGACGGTGTGCACGCGGCCCGGGAAGGCGGCCGAGATCCGGTCGGCGACCGACTTCAGGGTCCAGATCTCGGCGGCCGGGTTGCCCTCCAGCGCGGTGCGCAGGCGCTCCTCGTGGAAGTGGTCGGGGTGCTCGTGGGTGACCAGGATCGCGTCGGCGCCCGCGGTGGCGTCCTCCTCGCTGAAGACGCCGGGATCGAGGACGAGCGTGCGCCCGTCCTTCTCCAGACGGACGCAGGCGTGCGACTTCTTCGTGAACCTCATGCCACCATCCTGCCCCCGCGCCACGGGGGCGGCTCACTCGGTGGGGGTGGTCTCCTCGCGGATGACCTGCTGCGCCACGGTGAACGCGCTGTTCGCCGCCGGTACCCCGCAGTAGACGGCGGCCTGGAGCAGCACTTCCTTGATCTCGACGGGCGTCAGGCCGTTGCGCAGCGCGGCCCGGGTGTGGAAGGCCAGCTCCTCCAGGTGACCGCCGGCGACCAGCGCGGTCAGCGTGACGCAGCTGCGCGAGCGGCGGTCCAGGCCGGGGCGGTCCCAGATCTCGCCCCAGGCGTAGCGGGTCACGAACTCCTGGAAGTCGCCGGAGAACTCGTCGGCCCGGCTCAGCGCCCGGTCGACGTGCGCGTCGCCGAGGACCTCGCGGCGCACCTTGATCCCGGCGTCGTACGGGTCGGGCCGCCCGCCCGCCAGCGGGACGGGGACGGGGGCCGGGGCGATCTCCGCGATGGGCGCGGGCTGCGCGGCCACCGGGACGACGAGCGACGCGGTCACGTTCGCGGGTACCGGCTTCGGGGCGTACGCGGGGAGGGCGACCTGGCCGGTGGAGGAGTCGTGGGCGGGCTGCCAGGCCGTCGAGAAGTGCCTGACCAGCAGATCGGTGACGGCGGCCGGCTGCTCGACCGGCACCAGGTGGGAGGCGCCCGGGACGACGGCGAGCCGGGCGTCCGGGATCCCGGCGACCAGGGTGCGGGCCTCGGCGGGGCCGGTGACCTGGTCCTCCGATCCGACCAGGACCAGGGTGGGCACCCCGACGCGGCCCAGCTCGGGCCGCACGTCGAACGCGGCCAGCGCCTCACAGGCGGCGATGTAGCAGCCGGGGTCGGTGGTGCGCACCATCTGTACGGCCCAGTCGGTGATGGCGGGCTGGGCGGCGGCGAAACCATGGGTGAACCAGCGCTCGGGCGAGGTCCGGGCGATGGGGTCGAGGCCGTTCGTACGGACGATCACCCCGCGCTGGCGGAACTCGTCGGCGGTACCGAAGCGGGGCGAGGCGGCGATCAGCGCGAGGGAGGCGAGCCGCTCCGGGTGACGCAGCGCCAGCTCCACACCCACGGCACCGCCGAGCGCACAGCCGGCGTACCCGAACCGCTGCACCCCGAGTCCGTCCAGGGTGGCGAGCAGCCGCTCGGTGACCTCACCGACCGACCCGGCGGGGTACGCGGGGGCGCCCCCGTGCCCGGGCAGATCGAACCGGAAGATCCGCCACTGCTGAGTCAGCTCGGGGACCTGTCGGTCCCACATGTGCCAGGTGGTGCCCAGCGATGGAGCCAGGATCAGGACGGGGGCGTCCTCCGGCCCGTCCAAGCGGTACTGCAGGGTGTTAGGTGGTGTCTCACTCACCCGTCCGAGCCTCTCATCCGTCACGCCGGCTCCTATGAGCAGGGGGCCGACTGTAGCTGTTCGACCAGGTGGAAGACCTCGCCTGCCGCACGGCGCTCGAGGCGACGGACGATTTCACGCCGGGTCTCGCCCTCCTTGATCCGCCGCTCGTGGAAGTCCTGGGTGCGCGGGTCGAACCGCGGGCGGGTGAATACGACGCGGTGAAGCGCGGCGTCGGTCTGCCCGTCGCCGCCGCGGTTGAGGCGACGGACTGCCGGTGTCCCGAGGAGCACTCGACAGGGCCGGCCCCGCACAGCGCGGCGAAGCAGCACCGGCTCCTCCCCAAGGTATGGCACCCGCACCCATCCTCCCGCCCCATCTCACCCCCCGCTCAGGGGCCACGGAACATGCTCAATCCCTCTCCCATAACACCCAGAACCTGATCCCAACCGAGCACAACAGCACACGAATGCAGGCAACGCATTCAAGGGTGGGACTACTCGTCCGCAGAGGTGCCGCCGACCAGCCCCGCGAAGGCGACCAACCCTGTCGTCCATGGCGGGACTCACGCTCCAGGCATGACCCGCGTGGCGACTTCTGGAACCAGCCGAGGTGAGGTTGGCCGTCATTGGCCCTCAAAGTGACGAGTGCCACTCTCTCCGCGTAGACCCCTCTGCTCTTCACCCTTGATTTCCGTCAGGCGGAAGGGTGTTCACTCATTCCGTCCACGCCGCGGAAGAACCGTGCCCGCCCTCCTGATCTGCGGCTTTCCGAAGCAGTGGCGGTAACGCGAGCTGATACAAGATCTCTTGACGGACACTCAAGTCAGCGCCATATTCTCTACATCCGCGCCACGGAAGCATCGTTTTCGTCCGGCGGAAGGGGGGCTCGGGCAATTCTGAACCATCGGCACAAACTGTTCGCTGAGGCACCCATGCCTGCCAGCGGCGCCGAACCTGGCGTTCCGCCGGGAGAGTTGAGACAGGAAAGCCCTGTCATGCCGGTGCGGGCGGCCTGGCGGTGCACGAGTACTGACAGGTCACCGAGGAGCTTGCCGCCGAAGAACCGCGGATCAGCACTTGCGGCCGAGCCACCGTGCAACTGGGCGCGACAGCACTGATCCCCGAGTGCGGCGACCGGTAGATCGACAGAAGGAGACTCCCATGCAAGTCGTGGTGCGCACGCTGCACGTTCTGCGAGCCCTGGCCGGCAAGGCGAAGGGTGCCACCCTTCAGGAGCTCCACGAGGAGCTCGATATCCCGGTGGGCAGCCTGCACCGACTGCTCGCCACGCTTGCGGCGGAGGATTTCGTCACCCGCTCGGTGGTGAACCGTCGCTACTTCCTCGGTCCGATCGCCCGCCAGCTCGCTGAGGCCGATCAGCATCGCTCCGCCCTCCTGGTCACCCCGCACAGCGCGATCACCGCCGCAGCAGCGAGTAGCGGGGAAACGGTTTTCCTCACCGAGCTCATCGGGGACCGGGCGGTGTGCGTGGCCCTGTCCGAGGGCCGCCATCCGCTGCGGCTCTTTGTCCGTATCGGACAGGAGATGCCGCTGCACGCTGCCGCGTCAGGCCGCTCCCTGCTGGCCTACCGTTCCGAGCCGGCCGTTCGGAAGCTGCTGGCCAAGCATGTACTCATGTCGTTCACCGAGGCGACACCGAGCACGGTCGAGGAGGTCCTGGCCCACCTCACGTTGGTCCGGGCCCGTGGTTATGACGTCTGCGACGATGAGCTCGACCGGGGGGTGTGGGCCGTCTCCTCCCCGATCTTCACCTCCACCGGTACGGTCGCTGCCAGCGTGACACTCGCCGCTGCGGGCAGCAGGATGCGCGACCCGTTGACCCGTGCTGATGCTGTACGCACCATTTTGGAGGCCGGGCGCGAACTCTCCGGCGAACTTGGTTTCAGCGGGGAATGGCCTGGCGCCACCGACTCCGGTGTTCCCGCATCCCGTGTTCCTGCAGAGCCGGCCGCTGTGACGGAGGAGTCCCCATGACCCTCAATCAACGACTGGTCTTGGGGAACGACGTTGTGTCCGTCTTCTCCGGCCCCGGCCGCCGACTCGACGAACTCCACGCCGAGTCGCTCTCGTCAGGTGGCGGCCGATCACATCGGATTGCTCGCGTCTGACAACGTCGTGTTGCCGACTACCAATTGATCGATGGGGAAAGACACCGTGCACCAATCTGCCGCAGCTTCAAGTAGTCCCGGTCGGTCCGTCACCCACCTGTGGGAAGCAGAGGGCGCTACGGAGACCGTCTATCGGGCGATGCTGCGGCGACCTGGTATCTCTCTCAGCGACCTCAAGTCCACCCTGACGCTGGACGAGAGGGAGATCCAGCAAGCACTGCGCAAGCTCTCCGACCTGGGACTGATTCACCACTCTCGGGAGGAGACCCAGACTGTCCATCCGGTGAGTCCGCAGCTCGGATTCCAGGCGCTGCTGGCCCGTCAGCAAAGCGAGATCGCACGCCAGCAACAGGCGTTGGAGGAGGCCCGGGTGAGACTGGGCTCCGTGGTGGACCACTACATGTCCGAGTACGCCGCTGCCCGGGGCATAGGGGTGGAGCGTGTCCACGGTCCCGCTACGGTGCGCATGCGTATCAGAGAACTGATGGCGGTGACGGAGCGGGAAATGTTGTCGTTCACGCCGGACGGGCCGCCCGAGGATGAGACGGGGACGGTGGAAGAGTCCCTGACCGGAACGTTGTTGGCCCGCGCGGTCGAAATGCGGACCATCTACCCTGATTGCGTCCGCTTGGCCCCGGTACTCCTGGACCAGTCGCCTGGCGTGGCACAGCCGCCTGCAGAATTCCGGACGGTGCCCGGTCTGTCGGTCCGGCTGCACATCTCGGACCGACAGGTGGCACTGATGCAGCTGAATGCCTCAGATGCAGCCCAGGACGCGCTGGTCATTGAGGAGCCTGCCGTAATCACCATCCTGTGCTCGTTCTTTGAGACGGTGTGGTCCTCAGCCACTCCACTCGTCGCCGGCGGACATGGGGACGATGCACTGTCGGCGCAGGAACGAGAGTTGTTGCGGTTGCTCGCCCAAGGGCTGACGGACGAGGCGGCAGCTCGGAAGATGGGTGTCTCGCTGCGAACCGAGCGCCGCATGCTGACGAAGCTCTCGCAGTCTCTGAATGCGCAGAGCAGGTTTCAACTCGGCCAGCGTGCCGCGGAACGCGGGCTGCTGTAGCCGCGGGTCGCGGGTGCTTCACGCACTACGAAGCACCCGCAACCCACGCTATTTCACTTGCCGCAGTTCTGGCAGCCCCGCTTCACGGCGCCGGTCGACAGCTGGCGAAGGACATCGGAATTCACGTTCACGGTCTCTCCCATTTCAGTCGGTACGCCTCGCGACGTACACCTTCAGAATTCGGTTCCGCACGGACTGGCCGCTGGGCGCCGACGAGCCGAATCCTGACACGCTCGACTCCTGAGTGTCAGCAGCTGGCGGCGGCACGAAATATGCATGGCATTTTCCTGTCATTCGGTGAGTCCGGCACATACGTGCCCGGCATGTTGTGCCACTGGTCAGGTCTGGCCTATGCGCCTTGCATAAGAGAAGCTGATGGCGAGCGGGTGCGGAGTTTGCACGTCGGCACCGTCACTTACAGAAGGACTTGAGATGGCATGCGACCGCGTCACATGTACGAGTTCCGACGCCGGTTGGACAGGTCCAGAAGGGCAGCCTTCGTGCCTTTGTCAACTCATGAGAAAGCCGAGTCAAATACCGTGCGAGAGCTGCGGAAAACGCTGAACAGCACCGAACTGTAACCAAGCCGGAGGGGGCTGCGTCGATGACGCCACCGGGACACATAGACTTCGATGGACTGCTCGGCGCCAAGCGCCGAGCAGCGCGGAGTGAACTCGTCGACGCCATTCGGATGCTCTCCCTTCAGCAGGAGGCAGCCGGCACCGCTGCCGAGACGGCGCCGCGGAATGCCTTCTACGAGCCCCGGCTCTACAGCCGGCTCGTCCTCGGTGGGCTTCCGTCCATGACGACGGACCAACTCCTCCTCGTGGCCGTTCCGGACGACAACGCCATACGCACCGTCCGGGCTGACGACAACGGCGTGGTCTACGTTCCAGGACTCGGCCGGTACGCCACGCATCACGGCGGCGCTGAACTGACCGTGCGCCACACCCCGGAGAGCGACACGCTCACCGTGGAGCCCGGGGGCGAGACCCATACGCTCCATCCCGTCACCCGAGTACCCGGCACCGACATCGAGCTCGTCGAGCGGCTCGACCCCGTCCTGCAGGCGTTCCTCGAACTGCACGTGGACCAGTGCGAACAGCTCCGTGTCGTCCCCGACGGCCATGCCCATCTGCCGCAGATGGTCCGTGCTTTGGAAGTGATCGCGACGGTGAGCCCGTCGTACCACCGGGTGCTGACAGAGTCCCTGCGCGCGATCCTGCTCTATCGGCACCCGACCGCCGAGTCCTTCGCGGCCCTGGGCATGCACGGCATGGTCTTCTTGAACGTGCCCGATTCCGCCGGCACCGACTACTTCGTGGAGGAACTCGTCCACCAGGGCGGACACGTGCTCTTCAGCGAAGCCACGCTCAGCAGGGGGGACTTCCTACGCGTCGACCCCGAGGTCGGGCTGTCCGAAATCGTCGGGCAGGACGACCCGCGCAACGTCTACGACGCCTTCCACGGGCTGTTCACCGAGCACATGGAGTACCAGATCGTGCTCGGTGTGCTCGAACAGGGACTCGCGACCGCTGCGGAGCGTCCGGCCTTCGAGAAGCACTTGCGCTCCGTGGCGGAGCGTCATGAGCGTGACCTACGGCTGATCGCTCCCCACACCGGCGAGGTCTTCACCGAACTGGGTGAGGAGATCTTCACCGTCTTCCACGAGACCTACGAGCGGGCTGCACGCCTGCATCCGGAGCTGTTCGGCAGGGGTGAGGGCAGCCCGGTGAGCGCCGAGGGTCTGCTCCGTGAACTGATCTCCATCCCGAGCGTCAACCCGCTGCTGCCCGGATCGGAGGGGCTCGCGGACGAGCGGAATCTGGCCTCCTTCGTGGTGGATCGACTCCGTGCGGCCGGCCTCGACGTCGAGACACAAGAAGTAGCCGATGGGCGACGCAATGTGATCGCCCACCTGCCGCGTGCGGGCGTTGCGGACGACGCCGTCATCCTGCTCAGCGCACACATGGACACCTACCCGGCGGGCGGCCGACGCGCGGCCTACGAGCCGGTCGGCGAAGGCCGTCAGCTGTACGGACGGGGCAGCGCGGACGCCAAGGGCTCGCTCGCCGCCATGATGGCGGCCTTCCTGCGGGCAGCCGAGTCCCCGAACCGGCGCGCTTGCTATCTGGCCGCCACCGTCGACGAAGAGTGTCTGTTGCTCGGTGCTCGTGCGCTGACCCGCCACGGGATGCGCCCGAGCCTGGGAATCACGGGTGAGCCCACCGGGCTCGCCCCGATCGTCGCGCAGAAGGGAATCATTCGGGGCACGTTGCTGGTGCGCGGCCCGAAGAGCCACGCGGCCTACCCTACGGAGAAGTCCGCGATCGGCAACGCGGCCGAGGTCGTACAAGCCGTCGGCCGACTGAATGTCATCCTGCGCGACCGTCCCGGCCACCCCGACCTGGGCACCCCCACCGTCACGGTCACCAGGCTGGACAGCACCGGCGGCATGAATCTCAGCGCCACCGAAGTTGCCGTTCAGTTCGATGCACGCTTCCTCCCCGGCACCAGCGGCGAGGAGTTCGCCGCACTCATGGAGCGCGAACTGCGCGAACTGCTCCCCAGCGGAGTGGACTTCGTCCTGGAGCCGCTCGCCTTCGTGTCCCCGCCCAACCAGACACCCACGGACTCCCCACTGGTCTCCGAGTTCTGCGCGGCCGTGCAGAGCGCGGCCGGGAGCTGTCAACCCGGGACGTTCTCGTACGGCAGTGAGGCCGGCGTCCTGGCGGAGGTGTGCGCAGCGAGCCTGGTCTTCGGCCCCGGCGACCCGGGCTACTCGCACGCAGAGACCGAGGTGATCGATCTCGACGAACTCGACGTGGCCACTGAGATCTTCCGCAGCATCCTGGTCGGCGACCACCGATGACCGCGGCAACCACATCAAGACAGGAACACGAAGTGACAGCGATCCCCCCTGACCTCGGTGCGAGCAGCCGCGAACGCCTGTGCCTGGCCCTCGATCTGGCAGACCGCAAGGAAATCCTCGGCCTGGTCGACGAGTTGAAGGATCTGATCGGGTACTTCAAGGTCAACTCGGCGTTCACCCTGCACGGTCCTGAACTCGTCCGGGAGATCCTTGACCACGGCGTCAAGGTGTTCATGGACCTCAAGCTCCATGACATCCCGAACACCTTGGCCGGCTACGGTCACGCCGTCACCAGCCTGGGAGCGCACATCGTCACGCTCCACACCGGCGGTGGCCTGGAGATGATGCGGGCGGCCGTCGTCGCTGCGGACAGGACCGCCGCCGAACTGGGAGTGGAGCGACCGAAGTTGGTCGGCGTTACGCTGCTCACCAGTGTCGACCGGCGGACCCTCAACAGTGACCTCAACGTGCAGGGCCAGGTCGAGGACGAGGTCCGCCGCAGGGCGCTACTCGCCGCCGAGGCCGGCCTGGACGGGATCGTCTGCGCCCCGTCCGAGATCGAACTGGTCAAGCCAGGACTGCCGGACGACTTCTTCTACATCACGCCCGGGACCCGGTCTCCCGGCGACAGCGGCAACGATCACAAGCGGATCGGTACCCACGCCGACGCACTTGCGGGCGGCTCGTCGCTGCTTGTCCTGGGCCGTCGTATCCACCGGGCAAAGGACCACCGCCAGGCAGCGCTTGAGGTCCTGCGCGAGATCGAAGCGGTTGCCTGACCATGCTCAACCTGCCTGACAAGGCCGTCATCGCCTGCGTCCACCTCCCGGCCACTCCCGGCTCGCCCCGGTACGGAGGCAAGATCGACCATCTCTACGAGTCAGCGCTCCGCGATGCGGAGATCTTCCTTCGCCATGGCGTGGATGCCTTGATCGTCGAGAACTTCCGCGACGCGCCGTTCCACCCGGGGGCCGTACCCCCGGAGACCGTCGCCACGATCGCCGGCGTCACCCGCGAGGTGGTGCGGACGTCCTCCGTCCCGACCGGCGTCGCGGTGCTGCGCAATGACGCATCGGCAGCGCTCGCCATCGCCACTGCCACCGGCGCCGACTTCATCCGTGTCAATGTGCACGTCGGCGCGGTGCTGTCCGAGCAGGGCATGGTCACGGGCAACAGCCACGAGACCCTCCGGCTGCGTCGGGCGCTGGAAAGCGACGTGGCAATCCTGGCCGACGCCCGGGTCAAGCACTCCCGGCCCTTCGCGTATCCCGACCTCGCGACCGAGGTCAGGGACCTCTCCCTTCGGGCGGACGGCATCATCGTGTCCGGTGAGCTCACCGGTCTGGAGACCAGGCCCGAGGACCTGCGCACCGCCCGCGCGGTGAGCAGGAGCCCCCTCTTCGTCGGCAGCGGCGTCACCCCCGAGAACCTCCCCGCGGTCGACTCGCATGCCGACGGCTTCATCGTCGGCAGCTACTTCAAGACGGACGGCGAGCCCGCCAACCCGGTGGACGAGTCCCGAGTGGCCACTTTCATGGACGCCGTCCGGGCCCGGCGCGAGGCCGTGAGCCGATGAGCGCCATCCATCAGCAAACACAAGGACGAGACATGCCGGAGCGCAGGGTCGATGACTCGGCCGTGACCCACCTCTACAGGCCGGAGCGGACCGACAGCGGACTGTTGGTGTCGATCGTCGGGTTCGACGGTTCCGGCAAAACCACTCAGATCGAGCGGATCGCCGAAGAGTTGAGGCGGGAAGGCCGCGAAGTGGTCGAGACCCGTCAGCCCACCGACTGGTACCGGCAGCTGTCAGAAGTGCAGACCTTCCACGATGCGGGCGGCTCGGTCGAGTACGCCCACATCCTCTCCCTCCTGGCCGCCGCGGACCGCCGCCGCCATGTGGCCGAGGTCATCGACCCCGCTCTGGCCCGCGGGGCCGTCGTTCTGTGCGACCGCTACGTCCACGCAACGTTCGGGGTCTTCATCCACCGCGGAGTCGACTCCAGGTTCCTCGCTTCGATCAACAGCGGCATCCCCCGTCCCGACCACGCCTTTTACCTGCGTGTGCCAACGGAGGAACTGCTGAGGCGGCTTCGATCGCGGGACGGCGACCGGCTCAAGCACGAGGAGAAGTCCCGCGATCGCGTCGAGTCGATCACCCGGACCTACGAGGAACTCGGCTCGGAACTCACACCCATCGACGGCACCGCGTCACCCGAGCAGGTCACTGCTTCGATCATGGCGCACATCAGGGGGACCGCGGCAGGGCAGTGACCGCCGCAGTCACCGGACGTCGTGACACATGCCTCGCCCTGCCGGGCCGGCAGGGCGCCCGCCGACAACAGAAGGAGGTGACAGTCATGGGTCAGCTTCCCACCACGGTGGTTCTCCCGGTCAAGGAGTAGTGCACCGCAACGCGCCCTCCTCCTGAGGGCGTTCACCCGGGGGGCGGCAGAGACGCTGCGGCCCCCCGGCCCGAACGTGCCTGCGTCACTGCCGACTTGTGGCCGGTCAGGAACCGGCGGAGATCATGCGCCCGGGTGCCACGGCGGGTGACCGGCGACGCAGACGCCCGGACGTACTGAGAACAGGAAGGTATCGATGTCCACCAGGCTGGACGAGATTCTCGGCCCTGCGGGTGCCGACACGGTCAACCGCCGTCTCGAAGGGATTCGGGAGCGCGGAAGGGCCGCTGCTCGCCACCTCGCCGCGACCCACGGCCTCAGGCGCGTCTACACCGCCGGGGCGCCGCTGGCAGGGCTGGGATCCCCCTGCTCGGACATCGACATTTTCGTCGTGCTCGACGGGGAGGAGCAACGCGAGACGGAGCAGGTGGAGTACGAGGGCTCACGTGTGGACATCGAGTATGTCCAGCTGTCGGCCCTGCGCCGACTCGTCGATGCCTGCGGACGCTACGACGGCCCGCAGGCCGGAACCGACACGATCGTGCCGCCCGCCCGCGCCCGCCTCGACCTCCTTACCCGGTTCCTGCTGAGCGACATCGTCACCGACGACGGCCTGCTTCGCCCGCTGCACGAAGAGCTGGCCGGAAGCCGGGACGCCTACCGGGCCATGCTCGTTGCCCGCCACGCCCTGGACGCTCAGAATCGCTGCGAGGACGTGGTCGGAGCTCTCCTGAACGGCGACGCCGAATCTGCCGACTACCAGTCCCGGGAAATGCTGTACCGGGGCGCAGAAGCCTTGCTCGGCGCAGCCGGTGACCCTTACGTCAATACCAAGTGGCTGTGGCAGAAGTGGCGCCGGACGATCGGCCTCTCCCTCGGAGCCGACGTCTGGGACGCCATCCGCGACCCCGGGGGAACCGATCTTCGCGACACGGTCCTGCGGAACATGTGGCTGACCCAGGATCTGCTCGCCATGGCGGCCACCGGCTACCGTCACGACACTGTTCCGATGGCGCCGCCGGGCCGGCCGATGCGTGATCCCCGATACTCTCTCCTGCCGGAATCCGGCCTGTTCCACCTCACCAAGGACGTCGGCACAGGCATTCGACTCAGCCGCGAAGGTGTCCTCCTGTGGGCCGTCTCGCACGGCCGGACGAAGCAGAGCGCTGTGACGGAAGCCCTGCGGTGCTTCGTCCTGAACGGGCTGGAGATACCCGAGGAGGAGGTCTCCGCCTACTACGACCACATCGTCTCCGCGGGCCTGATCATCCCCGACGCAGACCAGCAGGACACCCGGCCCGGCCGCGAGGAATCCCTTGTCTAGGGTTGTGCGCCCAGGACTTCACAGAGACCGGAACTTCGTCCGATTCTGGCTGGCCACAACGACGACCGGCATCGGCTCGCAGGTGACGCTGCTCGCGCTGCCCCTCACGGCATTGA
The DNA here is from genome assembly GCF_040299205.1 of Streptomyces sp. NPDC000983. Classification (NCBI taxonomy): domain Bacteria; kingdom Bacillati; phylum Actinomycetota; class Actinomycetes; order Kitasatosporales; family Streptomycetaceae; genus Streptomyces; species Streptomyces sp. NPDC000983. The sequence goes on from NZ_JBEPBM010000006.1 coordinate 231,764, forward strand.
CCATGCTGGACGCCAAGCCCGGGGAGCTGGGGCTCCTGAGCTTCCTGCAACTCATCCCCGTGATCGCCGTCACGCCTTTCGCCGGGGTCATCGCCGACAGTTGGTCCCCCAAGCGAGTCAATGCTCTCAGTATGTTCGCCAGGGGCGTCCTGATGGGCCTGATCCCGCTCCTGGCATTCCTCGACATTCTGAGCATGGTCTGGCTCTACGCGATAGCTGTGCTGTCGGGGTGTTTCAAGTCCCTGGGCGACGTCGTGCAGCACTCTCTGCTTCCACTCCTGGTGGATGATTCCAGGATCGTGCCGGGAAACGCCTCCCTCGGTATGAGCAGATCGGTGGTCGAGGTCTCGGGCCCCGGCCTGGCCGGGGTACTGGTCCATGTGCTGTCCGCTCCGTATGCCATCGTGGCCGACGCGCTCTCCTTCCTCCTCTCCGGCACCTTGGTCGGTGCGCTGCGCACGAAGCCGAGAGAGGGAGCGGACCCCCGGCACGGGTGGCTGACCAGGATGAAGGACGGATTCGCCTACCTCGGCCGCGAGCGGCGACTCCTGCTGCTCGGAATGTCGAGTGGCGTGTTCAACATCTTCATCCAGGTGTACCTGACCCTTTTCGTTCTGTACGGGGTGTCCTCCCTCCAGCTCAGCCCGGCGGCCATCGGTGCTGCCTACTCCGTGGGCGCGGTGGGGGGCATCGCCGGAGCCGCCGCAGCGAGTTGGGTAGGCCGACGGCTGTGCGTGGTGGACGCCATCAATGTCGGCGATGTCATGACAGCGGTCGGACTGATCGTGATCGCGGCCGCCTCTCTGACCGATTCCCCGGAACCTGCCGCCGTGGTGCTGGCCGTCGGCGTCCTCCTCTACTCGTTCGGCCTCGGCGAATCGAACGTTCACGCAATGAGCGTGCGGCAGCGCCTCTGCCGCCCCGAGATGCTGGGCCGGCTGACGGCGAGCTATCGGCTGATCACGCATGGCACCCTCCCGGTCGGAGCGCTCCTCGGCGGACTGAGCGCCGAATTCCTCGACCCGGCTGTGGTGATCAGCGCCGGCGGCGTCACCTTGCTCGTCTGGATCGCCGGTCTCCAGCTCACCTCCTACCGCGACCTCGCAGAGATCGAAACCCGCACCTCAGAGACCGTCTGACAAGAACGGAGGCAGACCGTGCCACTGGAGATAGAACGCAAATTCCGCGTCCGTGATGACTGGGAGATCCCACCCGCAGCCGTTGGCGCACGGATCCGTCAGGCGTACCTGACCGACCCCGCGGCCGGAGTCGAAGTCCGCGTCCGGTCCATCGCCGAGCGGTACTTCATGACCGTGAAGAAGCCCTTGGGCACATCCTCCGGAAAGGCGCTCTCCCGGCACGAGGTGGAGTTCCCCATCGACGTCGAGGTGTTCGACCATCTATGGGATCTGACCGTTGACCGTCTGGACAAGGAACGCTGGACCGTAGCCGTCGCCGGGCACACGACCGTCGTCGACGTCTACCTGGGGAAGAACGAAGGCCTTCGGGTTGTCGAGGTCGAGTTCGCCACCCCGGCAGAGGCGGATGCGTTCGATGCCCCCGCCTGGTTCGGACCGGAAATCACCGGAATGAAGGAGTGGGGAAACCGAGCCCTTGCCGGCCGCAGCACCGGGCACTGCGGCGACGCCCGCCGCGCTTGAGCCGACCGGGAGACACCGGTCGCTCCGCATGTGCGGGGGCGGGTCGGTACACGGGGAGTCCGCGACGGCCGAACTCCTCACGACGACTTCCAGGTGTCCGCTTCGGCGTCCGGGCCGACCCGGATGGTTCGGGCGAATGCGTCGACGTCGTCGAGGGCCTTGAGGATTCGTCCGGCGTCCGGATCGGCCAGGATGATCAGGACGTCCGCGGCCTCGGTGCCCCGCTCGTGGCGCCAGGCGTAGCGGAGGCCGACGTGCACCTCGTTGCTGTCCTCGGCCTCGTCCTCGTAGTAGCGCAGCACCCGCAAGCCGGTTCCCAGATGCGGGGAGTCGAAGTCCTCGACGACGGGCGGCTCGACGGCGCAGCCGGCGTCGGCGTGGGTCAGCTCCCGCAGCGCCTTCTGCCGGTCCTCCCCCTCCTCGACCTCCACCAGGTCGACGTACGCGGGCAGCGGGATCTCCCTGGGGTGTGGGAGATGGAGGAAGACCTCGGAGTCCGGACAGGCCGCGGGGGCCCTGATGGCGTACATCAACAGGATGTCCGCCAGCAGGTCGACCTCGCCCGGCCCCGGCTCCTGCGGCGCGAAGTCCTCCCGGACGCCCTCGGCGAAGTAGCGAGCCCACGTCTCAGGGGTCTGTGCCTCTTCGACGTCCTCAAGTCCCGGTTCCGGCCACATGAGCGGGATACGGATCCAGGGGGACAGTGCCATGGCGTGCTTGACGTTGAGCCAGCTCACTCGTAACTCCATCTGAACGTGCCGACCACCGCGTCGAACAACTCGACGAGGACGCCAGTGAAATCACGGCCAACGCATCGGCCGCCCGTGCCACATCGGGATCCGTGCCGAACTCGGCGCGCACGGCCTTGGCGAACTTGGTGGCTGACAACCTCTCCGTCACCACCCAGCAGGCGTTCCAGTCGGGTTGCGCCGGGCCACGTTTCCTCAGTCCCGATCTGACGGAGCGCGTACTTCGCGCGTGCCGCTTGCGCACCCCTTGCCGAGTTCGTTCCGTGTCGCTGGCTGTTCCTGTAGAGCAACTTGCGCAGATTCGCGTACCGCTGGACCCTTCGCGCCCGGCTCGTGGTCCTGAGCGCGTTCGTCGTCAACACGCGGGTGCCGGCGGCCTCAGTGGTCGTCGGGGCCGCCCAGGCCGGTGAGGACTCCTACCGGGTCGGGGTCGGGGGTGCCTCGGGGCCACCAGTTGTCCTGGCCGGGTTCTGATTCGTAGGCGTACCAGAGGCCGTCGCGGCCCAGGCGGAGTTGGACGTGGCCCATGGGGTGGGTGAGGTGGTTGCGCCAGGGGCGGAAGGCGGGGAGGTCCGCGGCGAGGAGGAGGGGGCGGGCTCGGTCGAAGCGGCCGGCCGGGGGGTCCCAGGGTTCCTCCAGGACGGCCAGGCCCTCCGGTCCGCCCTGGCGCCATGCGGCCACCGCGCGGGCCAGCTCGGCGGGGGTGCGGTCGGCGGCGGAGGAGAGTGAGGCGTACAGGGCGCGGGTGCCTGCGGTGAGGCCCGAGCCGGGGCGGGCCGCGGCCAGCCGTACGGCGTCCTGCCACAGGGTGAGGCCGGCCAGGGGGTCGCGGCCGGTGGCCAGCAGGGCGTGTGCGCGGGCGGCCGCGTCGGTCGCCAACTGGTCCAGCGCGAAGGGGTCCGGTCCGCCCGGCGCGGCCGGGTACACCGGCGGCTGCTCGGGGTGCGGGGGCACCGGCGACGGCGCGGGCAGCGGCGGGAGCCGACGGGGCGCGAGCGCCTCACTCGCCCGTACGCCCGGCAGCGGTGCCGGTTCCTGGTCCTGGGCGGCCCGGGCCGCGCGGGTGGCGCTGAGCCGGGAGAGGGCGTCGAGGAGTTCGCGTTCGCCCCGGCCGCGGAGCAGGAGCAGCACGAAGGGATCGGCGTCGAGCAGCCGGGCCGTCTGGTAGCACAGGGCCGCCGCGTGCTTGCAGGGGTGCCCGGAGTCCGGGCAGCTGCACCGGGGTTCCAGGTCCCGCGGCCCGGGCAGCAGGGGCACTCCGCACTCGGCCAGGGAGTGCGGCATCTCCTTGTCGAGGAGCGCGGCGATGTGCCCCGGCCGTTCGGCGGCGGCGTCGAGGAACCGCTCCCAGTCGGCGTCGTCGAGCGTCCGCAGCCGCACCTGCACGCGGTACGGCCGGGCTCTGCCGCCCTTTACGTAGGCCAGGACGAGCCCGGGTGTGACGGTGATGGCGTCGACGTGCCCCTGCTCGGCGTAGCCGCGTCCGCGCGCGAGGCGCTTGGCGTCCAGGGCGCCCTCTTCCAGGGCCGACACCCACGCGTTTCCCCACCAGGTCGCGGCGAACCCGGTGTCGCCGGCGGCCCGTGCGGGGAAGGCGGGGAAGGTGCGCCGGAGTTCCCCGTCCCGGGAGGGGGCGGCCATGGAACGGGAGAGCCGTGGTGGTGTCGACCATCCGTCCGGGGTGGTGGGTGTGGCGGGGGTTGAGGGAGTTGTGGGGGCTTCCTCGAAGACGGCGGTGGCCCCGAAGGGCCGGGGTTCGGGGTCGGCGATGGCGCGGTCCGGGGACTGGTGGGCGGCGGCGGGTTCCTCGGGCGGTGCATCCGCGCCCGTGGGGTCCGCGTCCGTGGAGGAATCCGTGTCCGGCGGCATTCGGAACGCGTCGGCGAGGAGTGCGCGCAGGGCGCGCGCCCGGGCGGCGGAGGTGTCGTCGCGGGGCGGGTGGGTGGGGCGGCGGGTGGGGCGGGGCGGTTCGGGGTGCGGCTCGGTCCGGTGCCTGTCCCTGCGTGCCGCGCGCAGCGCCTCGCGCGCCACGTCCGCCGGGCGGGCCTCGGGAAGGACAGCTTCGGGAAGGGGGGCGTCCGAGCCCGCGACGGGCCCAGCCGGGCCCTCCGCGGGCTCCTCGGCGGCCGGGACAGGGGTGGCGGTCTGGCGGCGCAGGGCCGCGCGTGCCTCGTCCGCCGGGCGGGGTTGGGGATCCCGGCCCGTCGGGCGCACTGGCTGCACGGACGGCCGGGCGTGCGCGTCGTCCTCCGTGCCCGCGCGTCGCCTGGCCTCCCGCAGGGCCCGGCGGGCCTCCTCCGACGGGCGGGCGGTCATGACGTCCTCCGCAGGGAGACCAGGTCGGACAGTTCACGGTCCGTCAGTTCGGTGAGGGCGGACTCGCCGGAGCCGAGGATGGCGTCGGCAAGGGCCCGCTTGGACTCCAGCATCAGGGCGATGCGGTCCTCGATCGTGCCCTCCGTGATCAGGCGGTGGACCTGGACGGGCTGGGTCTGGCCGATGCGGTAGGCGCGGTCGGTGGCCTGTTCCTCCACGGCCGGGTTCCACCAGCGGTCGAAGTGGACGACATGGCCGGCGCGGGTGAGGTTCAGGCCGGTGCCGGCCGCCTTCAGGGAGAGCACCAGTACCGGGGTGGCGCCCTCCTGGAAGCGGTCCACCATGCGCTCCCGCTCCGGGACCGGGGTGCCGCCGTGCAGCAGGTCGACCGGGACCGCGCGGGAGGCGAGGTGGGCGGTGATCAGGCGGGCCATCCCGACGTACTGCGTGAAGACGATGGCCGAGCCGTCCTCGGCGAGCACGGTGTCGAGGAGTTCGTCCAGCAGGGCCAGTTTGCCCGAGCGGGCGACCGGTCCGCCGGCCGCGTCGGGCTCCTTGAGGTAGAGCGCGGGGTGGTCGCAGATCTGCTTCAGCGCGGAGAGCAGTTTCAGGACCAGGCCGCGCCGCGCGATGCCCTCGGCCGTCTCGATGGCGAGCATCGCCTCGCGCACCACCGCCTCGTACAGCGCGGCCTGTTCCCGGGTGAGCGGCACCGGGTGGTCGGTCTCGGTCTTGGGCGGCAGTTCCGGGACGATCCCGGGGTCGGACTTCTTGCGGCGCAGCAGGAACGGGCGCACCAGCCGGGCCAGCCGCTCCACCGCCTGGGGGTCCTCGCCGTTCTCCACCACGCGCGCGTGCCGGGCGCGGAAGGACTTCAGCGGGCCGAGCAGCCCCGGTGTCGTCCAGTCGAGCAGCGCCCACAGTTCGGAGAGGTTGTTCTCCACCGGGGTGCCGGTCAGTGCCACGCGCGCCGGGGTCGGGATGGTGCGCAGCGCCTTGGCCGTCGCCGAGTACGGGTTCTTGACGTGCTGTGCCTCGTCGGCGACGACCATGCCCCAGTCCCGTCCGGCGAGGACGGGTGCCGCCGAGCGCATGGTGCCGTAGGTGGTGAGGACGAAGCCGTCGGTCAGGTCGTCCAGGGTGCGGTCGGGGCCGTGGAAGCGGCGGACCGGGACGCCGGGCGCGAAGCGGGTGATCTCGCGCTGCCAGTTGCCGAGGAGGGAGGCCGGGCAGACCACCAGGGTCGGCCGGCCGCGGTCGCGCTTCAGGTGGAGGGCGATGACGGTGATCGTCTTGCCGAGGCCCATGTCGTCGGCGAGGCAGCCGCCGAGGCCGAGGGAGGTCATCAGGTCCAGCCAGGCCAGCCCGCGCAGCTGGTAGTCGCGGAGGGTGGCGTTCAGCCCCGGTGGGGGTTCGGCGGGAGCGATCCCCGTGGTGAGGCGGTCGCGCAGCGCGGCGAGGGCGCCGACCGGGACCGCCTCGACGGTGTCGCCGTCGACCTCGGCGGTGCCGGTGAGGGCGACGGACAGCGCGTCGACCGGGTCGAGCAGGCCGAGTTCACGTTTGCGGGCCTTGCGGACCAGGGCGGGATCCACCAGGACCCACTGGTCGCGCAGCCGGACGACGGGGCGGTGCGCCTCGGCGAGGGCGTCCATCTCGGCCTCGTCGAGCGGTTCCCCGCCGAGCGCCAACTGCCAGCGGAACTGGAGGAGTTCCTCGCTCTCCAGGAAGCCGTTGCCGTCGGTCGCGGACCCCGGGGCGGGCCGTACGACGGCGGTGGCGGTCAGGTCCTGGGCCAGGTCCCGGGGCCAGTGGACGGCGACTCCGGCCGCCGCGAGGCGGGTCGCGGCCACGCCCAGCAGGTCGCCCAGCTCCTCCTCGGACAGGGCCAGTACGTCCGGCACGTCCTGCTCGGTGAGCCGGTCGAGCGGCGGCCAGACCCGGGCCGCGCGGCGCACCGCGAGGGCCGCGTCCACGCGGGCGCGGGCGCCGAGGGCCGCGTCGGCCTCGCCCGCCCACAGGGCCGCCGCGTCGGTCATGAGGGTGGGGTCGGCGAGGCTGTGCACCTGGACGATCGCGGCACCGGCGGAGCGCACGCCCTCCTCGTTGTCGAACAGGTCGTACGCCGACAGGTCCAGGCGCAGCGAGATCCGTACGCCCGCGTCCATGCCGGCGGCGACCTCGGCGGCCCAGTCGTGGGCCTCGGGCAGCCGCTGCGGGCGCCGGTCGGCGAAGGGCCTGCCGCAGGCGTGCGGGGCGGCCGGGGTGCGGGGCAGGGTGTCGGCGACGGCGTCGAGGAAGGAGCGCAGCAGCGCTTCGGGGTCGGGCAGCCGGAGGGGTCCGGGGCCGGGCAGCGGGACCGGGTGGCCCTCGTGGGGCAGGGCGGCGGCGACGGCCCGCAGATGGGCGATGTCGTCGGGGTCGAGGGGTCCGGCGCGCCAGGCGTCGTGGCCGGACGGGGTCAGGCCGGGGAGCAGGCGGCCGCGCGCGGTGAGGCGCAGCGCGTGCAGCGCGGCCGCGCCCCAGGCGGCGGTGGCGGGGTGGGCGGCGGGGTCGCGCCGGGCGCGCACCAGGAGCGGGAGCGCGGTGTCGAGCGGGACGGTCAGCGCGGGGGCGGGCCTGCGGCGCACTCCGGAGCCGTGCCGGCGTACGACGGTCAGTTCGGTGGGGTCCCCCGCGGGGGGCAGCGGGCCGTCCTCGGGGTCCCAGAAGGCCATCCGTCCGTCGCGCGGCAGCGGCGCGGGCAGGAAGACGGCGGCGAGCCGCACCGGGATCGGCTCCGGGTCGCGGAGGTCACCGGTGCGGGGGTCGCCGGTGCGGTCGGCCACCGCGGCCGCGTGGATCGTACGCACTGTCACCTCCCAGGCCCCGAGTCGGATCAGACGTCTTCGACTCTACGGGCGGGGTCTGACAATCGGCCCCGCCGCCCGTCCCGAGCCGGTCGGGGCGGGCGGGCGGCAGGTTCGACGGACCGCCCGGGGCGCCCCGGTCAGGGCACTGTGCGGGAGACGACGTACACCATGGGGAACGTCGGATTCCCCGTGTTGACCACGATGTCCAGGGTCGGCGCCGGGTTCTTCTGCTCGCGGACGAGTCCGAAGTCGGTGCCGGGCCGGGAGCCCTCGCCCGCGAACTTCCAGCCGGTGACCTTCTGGTCGCGGGCGCCGATGGTGATCCTCTCCCGGTCCAGGTCCTGACGGCTCAGGCCGAGCTCGGCGAGGAAGGCGTCCAGTCCGGCGTGCGTGGTCTGGAACTGCACGTAGAGGCGGCTGGTGCGCCAGTTGTTGGTCTCGTAGTACGCGACCTGGTTCGACGGGTGCGGTATCGGCACCTGGTACAGCCGGCGCTGGACCTTGGAGGGCCAGCCCTCGGTGAGTCCGGTCGCCGAGTACTTGGCCTCCTTGTCCTTGCCGCTGTCCCTGCTCTGGTTGGCGGAGATCACCAGGTAGCCGGCCGGGACGCCGATGAGGAGCCCGATGATCAGCAGGGTCAGCGCCCGGCGGCGGATCATGTGACGCCGGTCCTCGACGGGGCGGGCCGGCTCGGCCGGGGCTTCGGTCCGGTGGGGCGGTTCAGGAGTCACGCGGGCCCCTCGGAGGAGCGGCGGGCGGCCACGTACCGCTCGTAGCGCTCGTGTCGTTCCACCCGGCGCCGGTTGGCGCGCCGGAAGCGGCGGGCCACCAGGCGGGCGAGGTCGGCGGCGCCGACCATGCCCGCCTCGGGGCCGAGCTGGGCGCGGGCGATGCGCGCCTCGGGGCGGTAGCCGCGGCCGGTGAGGTGCCGTTTGAAGGCGTCCCGCGCGGGTGCGATGAGCAGGTCGTCGGCGGCCGAGACCCCGCCGCCGATGACGAAGCAGGACGGGTCGAGGGCGGCGGCGAGGTTGGCGATGCCGACACCGAGCCACTGGCCGATGTCCTGGAGCAGTTCGATGCACATCGCGTCGCCCTCGCGGGCCAGCTCGGTGATCATCGGACCGCTGATGTCGGCGATGTTGCCCTTGACGTGCTCGATGATCCCGTACGCCACCGGCGAGTCGGCCGCGGCGAGTTCCCGCGCCTCGCGGACCAGCGCGTTGCCGGAGCTGTACTGCTCCCAGCAACCGCGGTTGCCGCACGGGCAGCGGTGGCCGCCGGGCACGACCTGCATGTGGCCGAACTCGCCCGCGACGCCGAACTTGCCGCGTTTGACCTGGCCGTCCTCCAGGATCGCGCCGCCGATGCCGGTACCCAGGGTGATCATGACCAGGTGGTCCTCGCCGCGGCCGGCGCCGAACCGCCACTCCGCCCAGGCCGCGGTGTTGGCGTCGTTGTCGACCAGGACGGGCACCGCGAGCCGGCCGGCGAGCCGGTCCCTGAGCGGTTCGTTGCGCCAGGACAGGTGCGGGGCGAACAGGACGCGGTTGCGGTCGGCGTCGACCCAGCCGGCCGCGCCGATGCCGACGGCGTGCACGTCGTGCCGGTCGGACAGGTCCAGCACCAGTTCGACGATGGTGTCCTCGACGACCTTGGGGCTCTTGGACTTGTCCGGGGTCTCCGCGCGGAGCTTCTCCAGGATGTTGCCGTCGGCGTCGACGACGCCGGCCATCACCTTGGTGCCGCCGATGTCGATGCCCACGGTCGGCACGCGGGGTGCGGTCAGGTGGGACCGGCGCTCCCGGGTGCCGATGGTGCGGAGCGCCGGGGCGCGGCGGGAGCCGATGGGGGCGGTGAAGGTGCCGTAGGTGCTCATCGGGGTTGATTGTGCCTCACCGTCGGTAGGGGAGCCGTACGGGGAAACGGTGGGTGGTTGAGGCTGTACGGCGTCTTGCGGCCCGCCGGTGGCTTGTCGCGCAGTTCCCCGCGCCCCTTCAGCTTCGTTCCAGCTCGTGGCGCAGATCGTCCAGGTCGTTTCCGCCTGCCATCTGGCGTGTCAGCTCGTCCAGGGTGATCTCGGCACGCTTGTGGTTGCCGACCATCGTGCCCCGCTTCAGCAGGACGAAGTGGTCGCCGACCATATAGGCGTGGTGCGGGTTGTGTGTGATGAAGACAACGCCCAGGCCCTCGTCCCTGGCCGCGGCCACGTACTTCAGGACGACGCCGGACTGCTTCACGCCCAGGGCCGCGGTCGGTTCGTCGAGGACGAGGACCTTCGCGCCGAAATGGACGGCCCGCGCGATGGCCACGCACTGGCGTTCGCCGCCGGAGAGGGTGCCGATGGGCTGGTCGACGTCGCGCAGGTCGATGCCCATGCGCAGCAGTTCGGCGTGGGTCGTGCGCTTCATGTGCTCGACGTCCAGGCGCTTGAAGGGGCCCACGCCCTTGCGCGGCTCGGAGCCGAGGAAGAAGTTCCGCCAGACCGGCATGAGCGGGACGACGGCGAGGTCCTGGTAGACGGTGGCGATTCCGCGGTCGAGCGCCTCGCGCGGGGAGGAGAGCTTCGTCTCCTCGCCGTCCAGGCGCAGGGTGCCGGTGTCGTGCTGGTGCAGCCCCGCGATGATCTTGATCAGGGTGGACTTGCCGGCGCCGTTGTCGCCCAGGACGCAGGTGATCTCGCCCGCGTGGACCTCCAGGGAGACCCCTTCGAGGGCGCGGATGTTGCCGTAGTGCTTGCTGACGTCGGCCAGCTCGACGAGTGTCACTTGGTGGCCTCCGCCCGCTTGCGGACCCAGGCGTTGAGCAGGGTCGCGAGGAGCAGCATCGCTCCGAGGAAGAACTTGAACCAGTCGGGGTTCCATTCGGCGAAGACGATGCCCTTGCTGGTCATGCCGAAGATGAACGCGCCCACCGCCGAGCCGATCGCGCTGCCGTAGCCGCCGGTGATCAGACAGCCGCCGATGACGGCCGCGATGATGTAGATCAGCTCGTTGCCGACGCCCTCGCCGGACTGGACGACGTCGTACGAGAAGAGCAGGTGCTGGCCGGAGATCCAGGCGCCGAAGGCGACGCCCATGTACAGGCCGATCTTGGTCCGGGTGACGGGGACGCCGACCGCCCGGGCCGCGTCCTGGTTGCCGCCGACGGCGAAGATCCAGTTGCCGGCGCGGGTGCGCAGCAGGATCCAGGAGGCGAGGGCGACCAGGCCGAACCACCACAGGATGGTGATCTTGAAGTCGACGTCGCCGATCGTGAGCGTGGAGGCGAAGACGTCCTGGGCGCTGGAGAAGCCCTCCATGTCGGCGATGGACTTCGTGGAGACGGTGCCGTCGATCAGCTTGGTGAAGCCGAGGTTCATGCCGGTCAGCATCAGGAAGGTGGCGAGCGTGATGATGAAGCTCGGCAGCTTCGTGCGGGTGAGCATGATGCCGTTGAAGGCGCCGATGGCGAGGGTGACCACCAGGGACACCCCGACGCCGACCCAGGTGTTGGCGGTCATCTGGTAGCTGAAGATCGACGACACCAGGGCCGACGACGTGACCATGACGCCCGCGGACAGGTCGAACTCGCCGCCGATCATCAGCAGCGCGACCGGGACCGCCATGATGCCGATCGTCGAGGACGCGTAGAGCACGGTGCTCAGGCTGGCGGCGCGCAGGAAGCCGTCGGCGACCACCGCGAAGAACACGAAGACCGCGAGGGCGCCGACGACGGAGCCCAGTTCGGGGCGGCCGAGGAGTCTGCGCAGCGGGGAGGTCTCGATCAGCCGTTCGTCGGCCGTGGTGGCGCTCACCGGGTGCCCCGCTCGGTGTACTTCTCCAGTTCGGCGGCCTGGTCCTCGGTGATGATCTGCGGGCCGGTGAGCACCGGCTTGCCGCCGCCGAGGACGTCGGCGTTGTACTTGTACAGCCAGAGCAGGTCGACGGCCTCGTAGCCCTGGAGCCAGGGCTGCTGGTCGACGGCGAAGCCGAGGGTGCCGTCCTTGAGCGAGGCGGCCACCTTGGCGTTGAGGTCGAAGGTGTCGATCTCGGCGTCGCTGCCGGCGCCCTGCTTGGCCTTGACGGCGGTGTCGGCGTAGGGCGCGCCGAGGGTGACGACGGAGTCGATGGAGTCGTCGGCCTGGAGCTTGGCCTCGATCGCGGACTGCACGTCGGGCATGTTCGTGCCGTTGACGTACAGGTTCTGCACGGTGCCGTCGAAGGTGGCCTTCACCCCGGCGCAGCGCTGTTCGTGGCCGACGTTGCCCTGCTCGTGCAGGACGCAGAGGGTGTTCTCACGGCCGCGGGCGTTCAGCTCCTCGCCGACCGCCTCGCCGGCGACGGTCTCGTCCTGGCCGATGTGGGTGAGCGCGCCGAACGACTTGGACTCGGCCGAGCCCGAGTTCACGGTGATCACCGGGATGCCGGCCTCGCGGGCGCGGGCCACCGCGGCCTTCATGGCCTCGGGCTTGGCGAGGGTGACGATGATTCCGTCGACCTGCTTGTCGACGGCCGCGTCCACGAGCTGCGCCTGCTGCTGCGCCTCGTCGTCGTGGGAGTACAGGAAGTTGATGTTGTCCTTGGCGGCGGCCTGCTCGGCGCCGTTCTGGACGATGTCCCAGAAGGTGTCGCCATCACCCGAGTGGGTGATCATCGCGAAGGTCCAGCGGGGCGTGTTCACCGCCGCCTTCCCCTGGGCCGCCGCGGCCTCGCGGGCGTCCTCGGCGCGTTTGCCGCCGGTGCTGCTGCAGCCGGCCAGCGACACGGACAGTGCCCCTGCCAGCGCGATTCCTGCCCAGGTCCTCAAGCGTGCCACGAGGCCGTGCCCTTCTTGCCGTGCTCTGACGTACGCAAGGGGCCGGTTCTCCTCACCAGCCCCAAACGCCCCAGTATCAAACACAGGGATCATGCGTCGGACGACCGGGGAGCGCGAGTCGGTCGCATTGTCCGGACATTGCGACGTACTCGGTGAGGACAGGAGAGGGCGCTAGGGCCGTACGAGGAGCTGGAACTCGAAGGAGTAGCGGCTCGGGCGGTAGATGTGGTCGCCGAACTCGACCGCGCGGCCGGTGTCGTCGAAGGTGGTGCGCTGCATGGTCAGCAGCGGGGCGCCCTCGGCCTCGGTGAGCCGCTCGGCCTCGGCGGCGGTGGCGCGGCGGGCGCCGATGGACTGGCGGGCGCTGTGCAGGGTGATCCCGGCGGAGCGCATCAGCCGGTACAGGCCGGTCGCCTCCAGCTGGGCGGTGTCCAGGTCGAGCAGCCCGCCGGGCAGGTGGTTGCAGAGGTACGCCATCGGCTCGCCGTGCGCGAGGCGCAGCCGCTCCACCCGGTGCACGTCGGCGCCCTCGGCGACGCCGAGCGCGGCGGCGATCTCGGCGGAGGCCGCGACGACGGTGTTGACCAGCACCGTCGTGGCGGGGCGCTGCCCGGCGGCCTCCAGGTCGTCGTAGAGGCTGCTGAGTTCCAGCGGGCGTTTGACCTGGCTGTGCACGACCTGGGTGCCCACTCCGCGGCGGCGGACCAGCAGGCCCTTGTCGACGAGCGACTGGATGGCCTGGCGGACGGTGGGCCGGGACAGGCCGAGCCGGGCGGCCAGCTCGATCTCGTTGCCGAGCAGGCTGCCGGGTGTGAGGGCGCCGTGCTCGATCGCGGCCTCCAGCTGCTGGGACAGCTGGAAGTACAGGGGCACCGGACTGCTCCGGTCCACACTGAGGGCGAGCGACAGGGTCGGGTCCACTTCTGGTTTCGGCACGGCCCGAGCGTAGCCCCGTGGCCGGTTGACGGGAAGTCGTGTAGTTCGATTGTCCGGACATACGCATTGACAGGGTGCGGGATGCGACCCCACTTTGTTCCCATGCGCATCGGAGTCATCGGGACGGGCCGGATCGGCACGATCCATGCGAACACACTGAGCCGCCATCGAGAGGTCGGTTCGCTGATCCTCTCGGACGCCGACCCCGCGCGGGCGGCCGATCTCGCCCTGCGGCTGGGCGAGACGGCGGCCCCCGGGATGGACGAGATCTTCCGGTGGGGCGTGGACGCCTTGGTGATCACGACGGCGACCTCCGCCCACGCCGAACTGATCGGCCGGGCGGCGCGCTCGGGCCTGCCGGTGTTCTGCGAGAAGCCCATCGCACTGGACCTGCCCGGCACGCTGGAGGCGATCGGGGAGGTCGAGCGGGCCGGGACGGTCCTTCAGATGGGGTTCCAGCGGCGTTTCGACGCGGGGTACGCGGGCGCCCGGGAGGCGGTCCGCGCGGGCCGGCTCGGGCGACTACACACCGTGCGCGCGCTCACCAGCGACCAGGCCCCTCCCCCGGCCGCGTATCTGCCCCTGTCGGGCGGGCTGTACCGGGACACGCTGATCCACGACTTCGACATGCTGCGCTGGGTGACCGGGCGCGAGGTGACCGAGGTGTACGCGGCCGGGTCCGACGCCGGTCCGGCGATGTTCCGTGAGGCGGGGGACGTGGACACCGCGGCGGCGGTGCTCACCCTCGACGACGGCGCCCTCGCCACGGCCACCGCGACCCGGATGAACGGCGCCGGCTACGACGTGCGCATGGAGCTGTCCGGTGAGCGCGACACGATCGTGGTGGGCCTCGACGACCGCACCCCGATCGCCTCCACCGAGCCGACCGGTCCCCCGGCGGCGGACAAACCCTGGCCCGGCTTCCTGGAGCGCTTCGGACCCGCCTACGAGGCCGAACTCGCCGCGTTCATCGAGGTGGTCCGGGGCGAGCGGACCAACCCCTGCGACGGCCGCGAGGCCCTCCAGGCACTGCGGATCGCCGAGGCATGCGAACTCTCCCGACACGAACACCGGCCGGTCCGGCTCACGGAACTCCCGGGCGGGAGCGCGCCGGCGGGGTGAGGCGGGGGCGGGGCGGCGGGAGCGGGCCAGCAGGGGCGGGACAGCGGGGGCGGGACAGCGGGAGCGGGTCAGCAGGGTGACACCAGGGCGGAGCCCGTCGGCGGGGCGACGCCTGTAGGGAGCGCGCCGACAGGAGCACGCCGACAGGAGCACGCCAGCGGGGTGACGTCGGGACAGAGCGCCCGGCGGGAGCCCGTCGGCGGGGCGACGCCTGTAGGGAGCACGCCGGCGGGGTGGCACCTGGGAGAAGCTCCCTGGGCGGGATCACCAAGGTTGCAGGGCACCGCCGGGGAGGATCTCCCCGGCGGTGCCACCACGGCCGTAGCACGACGCTTGAGTCAAGCCGGAGCCCCTCGGCGGGACCACCGCAGTTGTGCCGCGACGCTTGAGCGGACCTCCCCGACGGGGCCACCCCGACGACGGCGTGACGCTTGAACGCAGCTCCCCTGGCGAAGCCACGACTACGGGAATGTCGCGCGCGAGCGGGACTTCCCGGCGGGGCCGCTTCGGTCGCGTCTCGACAGCCGCGCGGAACCCTCCGGGCAGGACCACCACAGCCGCGCAGCAACACCCGCGCCGAACCCTCCGGGCAGGACCACCGCGGCCACGCCCCGACACCCGCACGCAACCCCGCGCGGAACCACGCCCACCGCCACGCGACGCCGCCGCGGAGGCGCCGGTGGCTACCAGCGCACCGGCAGGCTTCGCATGCCGCGCATCAGCATGCCGGGGAGCCAGGGGCCGGGCGGGCCGTCGAGGGCCAGGCCGGGGGCTCGCTCCAGCAGTGACCGGATGGCCGTGCGCGCCTCCAGCCGGGCCAGCGGGGCGCCCAGGCAGTAGTGGATGCCGTGGCCGAAGGCGACATGGCCGCGGTGGTCGCGGCGGATGTCGAAGCGGCCGGGGTCGGGGTAGCGCTCCGCGTCCCGGTCCGCCGCGGTGAGGCCGATCATCACCGACTCGCCCGCCGCTATCCGCCGTCCGCCAATCTCCAGCGGCTCGGCGGCGTACCGGAAGGTGGCGTTCTCCACCGGGCCCTCGTAGCGCAGCATCTCCTCGACCGCGTCGTCGACGAGGTTCATGTCGGCGCGCAGCAGGTCGAGTTGGCCGGGGTGGGTGAGCAGGGCGTGGACCCCGCTGGTGATGAGGTTGACCGTGGTCTCGTGGCCGGCGATCAGCAGGATGAAGGCCATGCCACGCAGTTCGTCCCCGGAGAGCCGGTCGCCGTCGTCGGCGGTGGTGCGGATCAGGTCGGAGAGCAGGTCGCCGCCCGGGCCCGCCGCCCGTTTGTCCTCGATCAGGTCGGTGAAGTAGGTGCCGAGGGTGACGAAGGCCTCGTACTCGCTGCCGGGGCTGCTGGGCGCGACCGTCTCGGTGGACAGCTTGCGGAACTCGGCGCGGTCCATCTCCGGCACGCCGAGCAGCTCGCAGATGACGGTGAGCGGCAGCGGGTAGGCGAAGGACTCCACCAGGTCGGCGCGGCCGTGCGGCAGCATCGCGTCGAGGAGGTCGTCGGTGATCTGCTGGACGCGCGGGCGCAGTTCCTCGACCCGGCGCATCGTGAAGGCGCGGGAGATCAGACCGCGCAGCCGGGTGTGCTGCGGCGGGTCGGAGACCAGGAGGTTCTTCCCGATGAGCTGCTCGTCCAGCGTCTCCAGGCCGATCTTGGTGCCGTCCTTGGCGAGCCGGGGGTCGGCCAGCGCGGCACGGGCCTCGGCGTGGCCGACGACGAGCCAGGTCGTGGACTGCCAGTCGGGCGGCCGGACCCGGTGGACCGGTCCCTCGGCCCGCAGGCGGGCGTAGACCGGGTGCGGATCGGTGCGGAACTCCTCCCCGAACGCCCCCAGATCGATGCCGTCGTCCGACTCCTCGATCACGTCGGCCCCTTCGAACCCGCCGAACCCCTCGGTCCCGTCGGCCTTGTCGATACCGCCCATCCCCGCTCCCCCGTGCGACTCCCCGTCACTCCCCCAACGGACGGCGACGGCTGTAAGTGCCCGTCAGCTCCCGTCCTCCCCGGATTCCTCCAGCAGCCCGGCGTCATGGGCCAGCAGGGCGATCTGCGTACGGTTGTTGAGGTCGAGCTTGGTCAGGACCCGCGAGACATGGGTCTTCACCGTGGCGACGCTCATGAACAGGCCCGCGGCGATCTCCGCGTTCGACAGTCCCCGGCCGACCGCCACGGCCACCTCGCGCTCACGCTCGTTCAGCGCCTCGACGCGCGCACGCGCACGCGTGCGGCGCGTGTCGGCGGCGGAGTCCGCGGCGTGCCGCATCAACTGCCGGGTCACGGTGGGCGACAGGACTGGATCGCCGGTCGCCACCCGTCGTACCGCGTCGACGATCTCGGCCGGCGGGGTGTCCTTGAGGACGAACCCGGCGGCGCCCGCGCGCAGGGCACGCAGCACCTGCTCGTCGGCGTGGAAGGTGGTCAGGAGCACCACCTGCGGGGCGTCGGGCCGGGACCGGAGGCGTTCGGTGGCCGCCAGACCGTCGACCGAGGGCATCCGGATGTCCATCAGGACGATGTCCGGCCGGGTGCGTTCGACGAGCTCCTCGACCTCGGCGCCGTCGGCGGCCTCCCCGACGATCTCGATGTCGTCCGCGCCGCCCATCATCAGGGTCAGACCCGCCCGGACCAGCGGGTCGTCGTCGACGAGGAGCAGTCTGATCGCAGTCATGGGGGCTACGTAATCACGGCCGGGCCCTCGCGGGGGCGCGCCGGTGCTCATGCGCGCAGGGTGACGCCGTGGCGGGTGCGCAGACGGTGCAGTTCCCAGCGGACCACCGCGGTCACCGAGAGCGGGCCGGCCAGTACGGCGAGGACCTGAACTGCGGGCGGGCCGGGCGGGAGTCCGCCCGTCACCAGGCTGATCAGCGTGAACTCCCAGACCAGTACGGCGGTGAGCAGCGCGGGCAGCGCCGCGTGCACGCCCGCCGAGTTGAACCCGGTGCGCACCGCGGGGCCGGTGGCGAAGGCGAGGAAGAACAGCAGCCAGAAGAACGGCGCGGTGAGCGCCAGTTGGGCCCACGGGAAGCCCGGGTCGAGATCTCCGCGGCCGCGGACCTCGACCATGACGAGGCCGACGACGAGGAGGGGCAGCGCGGTCACCGCGCCGACGTAGGCCAGGGCCGACCGCCCGGCGGCCCGCAGCCGGGGCCGCATGTACGCCTTCGCGGCGGGCGACGCCATCCGGAACAGGAAGGTGATCACCACGGGCCCGCTCAGGAGCAGCAGCGGCGGGGTGACGGCCAGCCTCGTCATGTACTGCTGCTGCGCCTCGCTGACGTCCTCGGGCTTGCCGTACACGACCAGCAGCAGGACGGACATGGCGACGGCCGTCCAGGCCCGTACGCGCTGTACGCGGGCCACGTCCGGGTCCTCGATGCGGCGGTGCCCGCGCGGCGGGAAGAGCAGGTGCGCCCGGTGGCGGGCGGAGCGGGCGAAGACGTAGCCGGCCATCAGCGGGAGCGTCAGAAAGGCGGTGCAGGGGAGGAGGGCGGCCACCCACACGCAGCCGTGGATCCGGTCCCGTCCGCCGCGCAACAGCACGCGCAGCGGCGGCCATTCGGCGCCGCGCAGGCCACGCAGGGACCCCCACAGCGAGGTGGGCGGCGGGGGCTGCGGCGGGAGGTACGGAGGCGGATAGCCGTACGGATGGGGCGGCGGGGGCTGGGGCGGGCCGTACGGCGGCGGGTACTGCGGCGGTGGCTGATACGGGTTGTACGGGTCGTACGGTCCCCCGGAACTCATGCTGCGACAGCCCTTCCGGCGACTGCTGGGTGATGGGAGGCACCAACCTGTTCCATCCACCCACGCAAGTCAACTGGATTGCCTCCGGGGGCAGTTGTCACCCCCAGGGCAGCCAGGCGCGTACCTCGAAGCCGCCGTCCGGGGTCGCGCCGTGGGTCAGCCGGCCGCCCGCCAGAGTGGCCCGCTCGGTCAGCCCGATGAGGCCCTGGCCGGACCCCGGCACGGGCGGCGCCTCGCTCTCGGGCGCCGGATTGCGCACCTGGACGTCGAGACCCTCGCCCGCGGCCCCCGCGACCCGGACGGTGACCTCGGCGCCGGGGGCGTGCTTGCGGGCGTTGGTGAGGCCCTCCTGGGCGATGCGGTAGGCGGTGCGGCCCACCGAGGAGGGGACGTCGGCGGGGTCGGTGACCCGGTTGTCGAGCGCGACCTTCATGCCCGCCTCGCGGGACTCGGCGACCAGCGCCTCCAGCGCGCCGAGGGTCGGCTGGGGCCGGCTCGTGTCGTCGCCGTCCCCCGCGCGCAGCACGCCGATGATCTCCCGCAGGTCCTGGAGGGCCTCGTGGGCGCTCTCCCGGATGACGCCGGCCGCCCGCACGATCTCCTCGCGGGGCGCGTCGGGCCGGAACTCCAGCGCGCCCGCGTGCACGCTCAGCAGCGTCAGACGGTGCGCGAGGACGTCGTGCATCTCCCGGGCGATGGCCTCGCGGGCCAGCCGCTGCGCCTGGTCGGCCCGCAGCCGCGCCTCGGTCTCGGCGCGCCGGGCGCGGTCGCGCAGGCTGAGCATGAGGTGCCGCTTGGAGCGCACGAACATGCCCCAGCCGACGACGGCGCCGGTCAGCACCACGCTGAGGAAGATCGACCAGCCGTAGGGGATGTCCGGGTCGGGCCGCAGCCAGAAGAAGAGCGGCGTCAGGGCCAGGGCGGCGCCGCTCACCCAGGCCACGTAGCGGAAGGGCCGGTGCACCGCGAGGGTGAACATCGCGACGACCGCGGCACCGCCCGCGGTGGTGGAGACGAATCCGACGGGCACCATCGCCACCGCCAGCCCCAGCGGCCAGCGGCGGCGCAGCCAGACCGCCGCGCAGGCCAGCGCGCCGACGACGTGGTCGAGGGCGATCACGGCTTCGGGGAGGTCCTCCCTGGCCACGGTCTCGGCGCCGAGCAGCCCGATGGCGACGGCCACCAGGAAACAGCAGAAGTCGACCACCCAGTCGCGGGCGGTACGGCGCCTGCGCCGCCCCGGGCCCCCGCCGTCGGGTTCGAGCTCGTCCACGACGGCCGAGGGCAGGAGCCAGCGCTGCTCGACGAAGGGCTGCGGGTCGGGCCTCGGCGTATCACTGCTCACGGTCGACAAATCTACGCAGACGAGCGGGCTCGCACCTCCGTCCGAGCGCGATCGTCGACCAAAGTCGCGGTACCGGAGACTTTCGGCGCGCCGCGCCCTTCGGGACGGCGACTCCGGTCGGTCCGGTCCTCGCCCCGCGGCCGATGTGGGTGGGGGTGCCGCGGGGCGAGAATCCCGGCATGAAGCAGTTGCTGGAACTACTCGGTTTCCTCGCCCTGGTGCAGGGCGTCGCCGGTCTGCTGCACGAGTTCACCAGTTGGGACTGGGGTCTCGTCCAGCGGATCGACTTCCTCGACGGCTACGGGATCTATGTGAGCGTCACGCTGCTGGTGCTGGCGTTCGCCCTGTTCGCGGCCGCCGAGAGCCGGCGGCCCGGCTGATCGCGCGCCGGGCCCCGGCCTGCCGCTCCGTTCCTCGGGCCGGACGCTCGGTTCCAGAGGGCCTGGGGTCCTGGGGGTCCTGGACTCCTGGGGCCGAGCGGGGTTCCGGCCGGTTCAGCAGTCGTAGTCGATCAGGTCGAACGAGGCGTAGTGGTCGGAGGTGTAGTAGTCCTCCTGGCTCGCCTCACCTGTGACGATCCGGCGGGCACCGCGCGTGGAGACGCCGGGGGTCTTGACCGTGTACTCGTGGTAGTACCCGCTCGAATGGCTCGGCAGGATGCCCTCGCGGTTGTAGAAGACGGACCCGTCCTGCGTGTACGGGAAGGGTCCGCCCCGCTCGATCAGGCCGAGCGTGTCGTACGCCTGGGAGGGCAGGTCGCCGTAGCAGACGTCACCTACCGCGGTGGCCGCCGCGGTCGCCGGCATCGCGGTGACGGTGCCGCCCAGCAGGACCGCGGAGAGCAGCGCCGCCGCGACTCCGGCACGGGTGGGACGGGTACGGCCGATTCGTGGGGGGAATCTCATGCCCACCATGATGACGCGCGTAGAGCATGGCATGTCAATGACAACTCCGAGATTTTCCCCTCAAGGGTGAGGAGTTTTCGGGGAGTTAACCTGCGGCCTCGGCGTCCTCCGGGAGCCCGAACTCGCCGTACTCCGGGGCTCCGAGCAGGTCGTAGCTCTGGATCGACACGCCCGTCGAGGTGACGATGCCGCCGCTGTCGCGCAGGGCCTTCGGGGTGATGCCCTCGGTGAGCAGGCGGCGGCCCGCGCCGAGGACGACCGGGAAGGTCAGCAGGTGCAGGGTGTCCAGGACGCCCAGGTCCCACAGGGAGCGGACGAGGGCGCCGCTGCCGTGCACCTGGACCTCGCCGTCGGTGCGCTCCTTGACCGCCGCGACCTCCTTCGCCAGGTCGCCGCCGAGCACCGTGGTGCCGGCCCACGCGGGGTCGGTGAGGGTGGCGGAGGCGACGTACTTCGGCAGGGAGTTGAGCGGGCCGGCGACCGGGTCCGCGGAGTCGGTCACCTTGGGCCAGTAGCCGCTGAAGATGTCGTACGTGCGGCGGCCCAGGAGGAACGCGCCGGCGCGGCCGAACACGTCGCTGATGAAACGGCCGAAGTCGTCGTCGGCGTACGGGAAGCTCCAGCCGCCCTGGGTGAAGCCGTCGCGGGTGTCCTCCTGGGGGCCGCCGGGGGCCTGGTAGACGCCGTCGAGGGAGACGAAGAGGGTGGATACCAGCTTGCCCATGGGGTGCCGTCCTTCCTGGGGCCCGGGTCTCACCGGGGGTCTGTTCTGCGCTGCCCTGTTCTGCTCGTCATGAGTTCAGACCCCGTGGGGGCCCGCAACTCATCGGTGGCCCGCCGGCGGGCTCGATGTCCGTTCGCCGCCAGCGCCTGTCCGGCGGGGGCGCTGGGATGGGGGCATGACTTCTTTCGAGAGCACGGACCTGGACGGCAAGGCGGCCCTCGTGACCGGTGGCAGCCGGGGCATCGGGGCTGCGGTCGCGCTACGGCTGGCGCGGGCCGGGGCGGATGTGGCCGTGACCTATGTGAACGGCGAGGAGGCGGCCGCGGACGTCGTACGGGCCGTCGAGGCGCTCGGGCGGCGGGCCGTGGCGCTGCGCGCGGACTCCGCGGATCCCGGGGAGGCGGCGGGGGCGGTGGCCCGTACGGCGGAGGCGCTGGGCGGGCTGGACGTGCTGGTGAACAACGCGGGGGTGGGGGTGCTCGGGCCGGTGGAGTCCCTGCCGCTGAGCGAGGTGGACCGGGTGCTCGCCGTCAATGTGCGCGGGGTGTTCCTGGCCTCGCAGGCCGCGGCGGCTCGGATGACGTCCGGCGGGCGGATCATCATGATCGGTACGTGTATGACGCAGCGGGTGCCCGGGGGTGGGGGGACGCTCTACGCGATGAGCAAGTCGGCGTTGGTGGGGTTGACGAAGGCGTTGGCCCGGGAGTTGGGGGGTCGGGGGATCACCGTGAACATCGTGCATCCCGGGCCCACGGACACGGATATGAATCCTGCGGACGGGCCTTTTGCGGCGGGGCAGGTGGGGCTTACGGCGCTTGGGCGGTTCGGGACGGTGGAGGAGGTGGCGGCTTCCGTCGTGCATCTCGTGGGGGCGGGGTATGTGACGGGGGCGGAGTTTTCGGTGGACGGGGGGCATGCGGCGTGAGCCCTCGGGGGCGGTGGGGGTTTTCGCCCCCGCCGCCCCTTCCCTTCCCGTCCCAGGGGGCGCTGCCCCCTGGACCCCCGCTCCTCAAACGCCGGAGGGGCTGAATTGGCGCCGGAGGGACTGGACTGGCCGAGTCAGGCCAGTTCGCCGTGGCGGGTGTGCAGGGTGTTGGTGCCCTCTTCCGTGAGGGTGCCGAAGAGGTGGAGGCGGGAGATTCCGCCGTCGGGGTAGATGTCCACGCGGGCGTGGGTGGCGGTGGTGGGGGTCGGGAGGAGGAAGCGGTGGTTGGTGTCGGGCTGCAGGCGGGTGCGGGGGAGGATCTCCGTCCAGTCGCCGGAGTGGCCGTCCCGGACCGAGACCGAGGCCCAGCCAGCGCTGTTGCCCTTCAGGTACGCCGTGTCGATCTCGATCGCCCGGATCAGTGACTGCGCCACGAGGCGGTAGCTGATCCAGTCGTTGCCGCGGTCCCGGCGCCGGCGGGTCTCCCAGCCGTCGTCCATCTTCCGTGAACGGCCGGGCTGGATGGTGTTCGTGGCCGGGGAGTAGAAGAGGTCCGACGCGTCCTCGACCTGGCCGCCGTTCTCCAGGGCGACCACGTCGAAGGTGCCGAGCGCCGCCAGCCAGGCCGGGTCGGGGACCACCTCGCCGTACACCCGCAGCCGGGCGATGCCGCCGTCCGGGTGCTGGTTGACGCGGAGGTGGGTGAAGCGCTGCTCGGCGAGGACCTCGAAGCCGTTGGCCGCGTGGCCGCCCACCGGCGTCCGCGGTACCAGCGTCGTCCACTTCACGTCGTCGCCGAGGAGTTCCCCGGGGGACGGGGAGCCGGCCACGCAGGCGCCCTCGACCGACACCGCCTGCGGGTAGTTGCCGCGGAAGTGCGCCGTGTCGACGACGATCCCGCGGATCACCCCCGGCGCCCCGAGCCGTACGAGCGCCCAGTCGTGGTCCTCGGACGTCGGCCAGGGGTGCTCCGCCGAGGCGCCGCACCGGCGCCGGGTCTCCCAGCCGTCCATGATCTTGCCCTTGTGCCCGAAGTGCTCGGGGTCGAACTCCGCCCGCCCGGGGATCAGCAGGTTCTCGCGCTGGGCGAAGAACTCGTCGTTGGCGGCGATCACTCCGGCCCCGAGCCGCCGGTCGGCGAGGTTGGCGTACCGGGTGAAGGGGAAGTCCGCGGTGCGGTAGTCCGCGTACGGGTCACCGCCTCCGTACGGGTTCGCGTCACCGGTGAAACTCTCAAACGCCGTCACTGCACGTACCTTTCGGAGTCGGGGCGGGATCGGTCGGGATGCGTGGGGGCGGAACGGTCAGTGGGGGCGGGTGAGCAGGCGGCCCCTCGGCTCGGTGAACTCGCCGTCCGCGACGACGCGTTCGCCGCGCAGCCAGGTCGACCTCACCACTCCGTACAGGGTCCTGCCCGCGTACGCGGTCACCCGGTTGCGGTGCTGGAGGGCCGCGGGGTCGACGGTGAAGGTCTCCTCGGGCGCGAGGACCGCGAAGTCGGCGTCCCGGCCCGCCTCGATGGCACCCTTGCGGTCGTCGAGGCCGACCAGTTCGGCGGTGCGGGAGGACATCCAGCGAACCACGTCCTCCAGTGCGTGGCCGCGCCTTCGGGCCTCGGTCCACACGGCGGCGAGGCTCAACTGGAGGCCGGAGATGCCGCCCCACGCGGTGGCGAAGTCGTCGGTCTTCAGGTCGGCCGTGGACGGCGAGTGGTCCGTGACCACGCAGTCGATCGTGCCGTCGGCGAGGGCCTGCCAGAGGAGGTCCTGGTTGGCGGACTCGCGGATGGGCGGGCAGCACTTGAACTCGCTTGCGCCGTCCGGGACTTCCTCGGCCGTCAGGGTCAGATAATGCGGGCAGGTCTCCACCGTCAGCCGTACGCCGTCCGCCTTCGCCGCGGCGATCAGCGGGAGGGCGTCGGAGGAGGACAGGTGCAGGACGTGCACGCGCGCGTCCAACCGCTTGGCCTGCGTGATGAGTTGGGCGATCGCCGTGTCCTCGGCGTCGCGCGGGCGCGAGGCGAGGAAGTCGGCGTACTTCGGCCCGCCGTGCTGCGGGGCGGCGGCCAGGTGGTGGGGGTCCTCGGCGTGCACGATCAACAGGCCGCCGAAGGAGGCGATCTCGGCCAGGGAGCGGCCCAGCCGGTCCTGGTCCAGGTGCGGGAACTCGTCCACGCCGGACGGGGAGAGGAACGCCTTGAAGCCGAACACCCCGGCCTCGTGCAGCGGGCGCAGGTCCTTGACGTTGTCCGGCAGGGCGCCGCCCCAGAAGCCGACGTCAATGTGCGCCTTGTCCTCGGCGACCTCCTGCTTCACCCGCAGGTTGGCGACCGTCGTGGTCGGCGGGAGGGAGTTCAGCGGCATGTCGACCAGGGTGGTGATGCCGCCGGCCGCCGCGGCGCGCGTCGCGGTCCAGAAGCCCTCCCACTCGGTGCGGCCGGGGTCGTTGACATGGACGTGGGTGTCGACCAGGCCGGGCAGCAGCACGTCGTCGCCGAGGTCCTCCAGCCGGGCGCCGGGGGGCGGCGGGGCGTCGTGGGCGAGTACGGCGGTGATCCTTCCGGCGGCGACCGCGACCGAGGCGGCCCGTGTCCCCTCCGGGGTGATGACACGCGTCGAGCGCAGCACCAGTTCGACCTCGGACACCCAGGACCCCTCTCCGTGCACCGGCGACCCACTCCCGCAACACGCGCTTGACTTCCACGTTACGGAATTCAACGTTCTGTTGAAGGAGTCTTCACTTCCCGCCCCCGCGCCGTCAAGGGCACCCTGCCGTTCGGCGGCCCACACCCGCCCACTCTGGACGTTTCCACAAGACGGAATTAGAATTCCGACAAGCAGAACGTAGCTACGCACAAGCGGGGAGTCAACCGGCCGCCGGGTAGGCTTCTGCCCCTCTCGCCAGCCCCGAAAGGAACGCGCCGTGCCGACGTCCAGCGCCAGCACCACCGACTCCGCCAAGTCCGCCAGCGGTGGCGTCCAGTCACTCGAGCGCGCCTTCGACCTGCTGGAGCGGATGGCGGACGCGGGCGGCGAGGTGGGCCTGAGCGAACTGTCCGCCAGCAGCGGGCTGCCGCTGCCCACGATCCACCGGCTGATGCGCACCCTGGTGGTCTGCGGCTACGTCCGCCAGCAGCCCAACCGGCGCTACGCCCTCGGCCCCCGGCTGATCCGCCTCGGCGAGTCGGCCTCCCGGCTGCTCGGCACCTGGGCCCGCCCCCACCTCGCCCGACTGGTCGAGGAGACCGGCGAGACCGCGAACATGGCCCTGCTGGACGGGGACGAGATCGTCTACGTGGCACAGGTGCCGTCCAAGCACTCCATGCGGATGTTCACCGAGGTCGGCCGACGCGTCCTGCCGCACTCCACGGGCGTCGGCAAGGCCCTGCTGGCCCACACCCCGGACGCCGAGGTGCGCGCCCTGCTCGGGCGGACCGGCATGCCGGCCGCGACCGAGAAGACGATCACCACGGCCGACGGCTTCCTCGCGGCCCTGGCGGAGGTACGGCGTCTCGGGTACGCCGTCGACGACAACGAGCAGGAGATCGGGGTCCGCTGCCTGGCGGTGTCGGTGCCGGACTCCCCCACCGCGGCCGCCATCTCCATCTCGGGCCCGGCAGGCCGGGTCACCGAGGAGGCGACCGAGCGGATCGTGCCGGTGCTCCAGGAGATCGCCCGCGAGCTCTCCGAGGCCCTGGCCACCACCCAGAACCCCACGTAGGCGGCGTGTGCCGCACGCACCCGTGCGGCACGCGTGACTGGCCCGTCACACCCACCGGCGGCACACGTGACTGGCCCGTCACACCCACCGGCGGCAAGCGCGAGCGGCCCGCACGCACCTGGGCGGACGGCGGCCCCGTACCCCTAGGACAGCCCCTGGCGCCGCCGCTCCCTCAGCGTCTCCACCGCCCGGCGCACCTCCGCCAGCCCCCGTGACAGGGCGCTGACCGAGCCGATGGCTCCCGCGATCAGCAGTAACGACCGCTGTAAGCGGGGGATTTCGGGTGTTCCGGCCAGCGTCATCGCGGCCAGCGCGGCGAGCTCCTCCTCCGCTATGCCCCGGTCCGGGAAGTCGGCCGGGAGCGCGGCGAGTTCGCGGCGCAACCGGGACACCGCGGTCCGCAGGTCCGCCACTTCGGGATTCTCGCCACTGCCGGCCAACGGCCTCTGCCCCAAGCTCCGCAACACAGCTCTCCCCCCGCGCACGCCGTTGTGCGCGTCCACTGTCGTGACTCCGTCGAGCACCCCCCGGTGTCGCCCGGGCGCCGTGGGGACGCGGGTCAGTAAACGCCACCCCTGCGCCCCGCGCCACCGCGCGGACCGAAATTCAGCCCCGGGAAACCAGGTCCCCGCCGGGGCGTCAGGTATGCAGGAGGCATGACGGAGAACGAACAGCAGGTCGCCGGGGTGATCCTCGCCGCGGGCGGCGGACGGCGGCTCGGCGGACGACCGAAAGCCCTGCTCGAACACCGCGGACGCCCACTCGTCGAACACGCGGTCGGTGTACTGCGCGCGGCCGGCTGCACCCGTATCCATGTGGTGCTCGGCGCCCGGGCCGCCGTGGTGCGCGAGCGCGCGGAACTCGGCGACTGCGTGCTGGTGGACAACCCCGACTGGGAGTCGGGGATGGGGACCTCGCTGCGGGCGGGGCTCGCCTCGCTCACCGGAACGGGCGCACGCGCCGCGCTGGTCTCGCTCGTCGACCAGCCCGGCATCGGCGCGGCGGCGGTGCGCCGGGTGCTCGGCGCCTACGACGGGGAGTCCGCCCTGGTCTCGGCCGCCTACGACGGGGTACGCGGGCATCCGGTGCTGTTCGGCGCCGCCCACTGGGAGGGCGTGGCGGGGGCCGCCGAGGGGGATCAGGGGGCGCGCGGCTACCTGAAGGAGCACGCGGCGCGGATCCGGCTGGTGGAGTGCGGGGACGTGGCGCGGCCGTACGACATCGACACCGAGGCGGACCTGGTCCACCTTGAGTGAGCGGGGTGGCACTGGGCGACACCTTGCCTCGACCCGGAGAATCTCGACATCAACAAACCATTGAAGTTCCACGATGAGGAAACTACTATCCACTGTCCAGAAGCGTCCGATCGTACAGCGGGCGCTGAACGATCCCTGCGTGCCTCTCGGCACCCGGTGCCACCGCTGAAGGAAGTGACAGCTCATGTCCGCACCAGCGCCGTCCCCGCTGGCCATCGTCGACGCCGAGCCCCTGCCCCGGCAGGAGGAGGTCCTCACCGACGCGGCCCTCGCCTTCGTGGCCGAGCTGCACCGCCGGTTCACGCCCCGGCGTGACGAGCTCCTCGCCCGCCGCGCCGAGCGCCGCGCCGAGATCGCCCGCACCTCCACGCTCGACTTCCTCCCCGAGACCGCCGCGATCCGCGCGGACGACTCCTGGAAGGTGGCCCCGGCACCCGCCGCCCTGAACGACCGGCGGGTGGAGATCACCGGCCCCACCGACCGCAAGATGACCATCAACGCGCTCAACTCCGGCGCGCGCGTGTGGCTCGCCGACTTCGAGGACGCCTCCGCGCCCACCTGGGAGAACGTCGTCCTGGGCCAGCTCAACCTGATCGACGCCTACACCCGCTCCATCGACTTCACCGACCCGGTCTCCGGCAAGTCCTACGCCCTGAAGGCGCAGGACCGGCTCGCCACGGTCGTCATGCGCCCGCGCGGCTGGCACCTGGGCGAGCGGCACCTGCGGGTGGACGGTGAGCAGGTGCCCGGCGCCCTCGTCGACTTCGGCCTGTACTTCTTCCACAACGCCCAGCGGCTGATCGACCTCGGCAAGGGCCCCTACTTCTACCTGCCGAAGACCGAGTCGCACCTGGAGGCCCGCCTCTGGAACGACGTGTTCGTCTTCGCCCAGGACCACCTCGGCATCCCGCAGGGCACCGTCCGCGCCACCGTGCTGATCGAGACGATCACCGCTGCGTACGAGATGGAGGAGATCCTCTACGAACTCCGCGACCACGCCTCGGGGTTGAACGCGGGCCGCTGGGACTACCTGTTCTCCATCGTGAAGAACTTCCGGGACGGCGGACCGAGGTTCGTCCTCCCGGACCGCAACCTGGTCACGATGACCGCCCCGTTCATGCGCGCGTACACCGAACTCCTCGTCCGCACCTGCCACAAGCGCGGCGCGCACGCCATCGGCGGCATGGCGGCCTTCATCCCCTCGCGGCGCGACGAGGAGGTCAACAAGGTCGCCTTCGAGAAGGTGAAGGCGGACAAGGACCGCGAGGCGGGCGACGGTTTCGACGGCTCCTGGGTCGCCCACCCCGACCTGGTGCCGATCGCCATGGCCTCCTTCGACGCCGTGCTCGGCGAGAAGCCGAACCAGAAGGACCGGCTGCGCGAGGACGTCGTGGTGAAGGCGGCGGACCTGATCGCCGTCGACTCCCTCGACGCGAGCCCGACCTACGACGGCCTGGTCAACGCCGTTCAGGTGGGCATCCGTTACATCGAGGCGTGGCTGCGCGGACTGGGCGCGGTCGCCATCTTCAACCTGATGGAGGACGCGGCCACCGCGGAGATCTCCCGCTCCCAGATCTGGCAGTGGATCAACGCCGGCGTCGAGTTCGAGAACGGCGAGAAGGCCACCGCGGAGCTGGCACGCACGGTCGCGGCCGAGGAGCTGGGGCGGATCAGGGAGGAGCTCGGCGCCGAGGCGTTCGCGGCCGGGCACTGGCAGCAGGCCCACGACCTGCTGCTGGAGGTCTCGCTGGACGAGGACTACGCGGACTTCCTCACCCTGCCCGCCTACCAGCAGCTGCGCGGCTGACGGTCCCTCACTTGTCCGAGTGGCCGAGGGACTTGTCCGGGGCCACTCGGTCGCGTACGGCCTGCTTCACCGCCGTGGGCTCGGGGAAGCCCTGCTCGCGGCGGTCCCAGACCACCTCGTCGTCGACGCGTACGACGAAGACGCCGCCCCTGCCGGGCTTCAGCGCCAGCTCGTCCAGCTCCGCCTCGAAGGTGGTGAGCAGTTCCTGCGCCAGCCAGGCCGCTCGGGGCAGCCAGCGGCACTGGGTGCAGTACTCGATCTCGACACGGCCACTCATCCGAGGTGCACCGACCAATCCTGTTCCGCGGCCGGCTTGCCGTGCAGGTCGGGGACCCGCTTGAGCCAGTCCGGCCGGCCTCGCTGTGTCCTCGCCGCGCGGAGTTCCTCCTCGGCGGCGAGTTCCTCCCGGGAGGGGAAGTCGGTGGGCAGCCAGGACGCGGAGGCCCGCGCCCGGGCGTGCAGGTAGGCCACGTACGCCTCGCGCGCGTCGTCGGGCGTCGCGAAGTCGGTGAGCCAGGCGTCGGGGACCTCGGCGACGATCCGGCGCAGCAGCTCCTCGGTCACCCGGGGCGCGAGTTCCGCGTCGGCGGCGCGGGTGTCGGGGGCGCTGTGGCCGAGGGCGTGGTGACGGAAGTCGTAGGCCCGGGCGGGGTCGGAGGCGTCCCAGCGGTGGTGGAAGACCAGGGCGGCGCCGTGGTCGATCAGCCACAGGCGCGGGGGCGCGGTGCCGAAGGTGGGCCAGACCATCAGGTTGGAGCTGTGCACGGTGCGGTCGACGTTGACGGTGAGGGCGTCCAGCCACACCACGCGGCCCGCCTCCAGCGGGTCGACCTCGAAGTGCCGGGCCAGCTCGGGGGTGAAGTCCTTCGCGCCCGGCAGGTAGTCCATGCCGAGGTTGAGCCCGGCGCTGGCCTCGTGCAGCTCGCGGACCTCCTGGTGCGGCTCGTGCGCGGCGACCGCCGGGTCGAAGTCGACCAGGACCAGCTCGGGAAAACGCAGCCCGAGGGCCCGCGCCAGCTCCCCCACGATCACCTCGGCCACCAGCGCCTTGCGCCCCTGGGCGGACCCGGTGAACTTCACGACGTAGGTGCCGAGGTCGTCGGCCTCGAACACGCCGGGGACGGAGCCGCCGGAGCGCAGCGGGGTCACGTATCGAACAGCAGTCACATCGCGCAGCACACCGGCCAGCCTAAGCCAGGTCAGGGGCCGGCCGGGGTGCGGGCGGGAGTGGTCAGGGGTGGGGCAGGGGGTTGGGGAGGGGGTGGTAGCGGGCGGCGGCGCCGTCCGCGGCGGTCCAGCGCAGGAGCAGGTTGGTCTTGCCGGGGAGGGTGGGCGCGTTCAGCAGGGCGGGGATCTCGGGGAGCGGGTGGGCGGCGAGGGCGCGGCGCACGGCGGGCCAGGGGTCCAGGCCCGGCCGCTGTTCGGCGAGGGCGGCGCCGACCTCCCAGAGGTGGTTCACGACCAGGCAGTACACCAGCCGCTCCCAGCCGGCGGCCCGGTCCGCGTCCGACGGCAGCTTCACGCCCTCGGCGTCCCGGAACAGCGCCCGTACCGGGGTGCCGTCGGGGCCGACGGCGACCAGGGTGTTCTGCAGATGGGCCTCCAGGACCACCCCGTGGTCGGCGAAGGCGGCGAGGACGGGCGGTACGACCGCGTCCAGGTAGGCGTCCCACCAGGCGGCCGGGTCCTCGGCGGCGCCCAGGGGGCTGCCCGGGAAGCCCTCCACCAGGCCCGCCGCCAGCAGGGGGGTCTCGTCGGGGCCGAGGTGGGCGTGGAGACCGTCGCGGACGAGTACGGCCAGTTCCTCGAAGGCGAAGTCCGCGGTGCGGTAGCCGCGGTCGCTGAGCCAGGCGCCGGGGCCCGAGGCGAACGCGCGGACCACGGCGTCGTCGGTGGCGCGGAGCCTGAGCAGGTCGTGCTTCCAGAGCCGGCGGATGTCGTTGGTGATGCGCACGTCGAGGCTGAACTTCAGGAAGAGGTCGCGTTCGGGTGCGTAGACCGTGCGGATCGCGGCCGTGGGCCAGGCGGTGAAGCCGGTCGTGCCCAGCCGGATCAGCCGGCCGTCGGCGAAGGGCTCGGTGAGGTCCACGAGGTCGAGCTGCCAGGGGTGGGCGGGGAGCAGCCGGTAGCCGGGCGGGGCCTCGCCGAGGGCGTCCAGCGCGGCCGGGTCGCCGTCCTCGACGACGGTGTCCTCGCGCAGCCCCAGCAGCACCAGCGGGAAACGGGCGTACGCCTCGGGCGCGTACGGCAGCCAGGCCGCGGCCGGGCCGCCGCCGCGCGCCTTGGGCGCCGGATGGTGGGGGTGGCCGGTGACCAGGGACTGCTCGGAGAGCAGATACGGGTCGGCGGGGGGCGCGACCCGGGCCCGGGCGGTGAGCAGGGCGGCGACGGCCTCGCGGCTGTCGGCGATCTCGCCGGGGAGTTCGGGGTTGTCGAGGCCGGTGTGCAGACGCAGTTCCTCGGCGACGAGTTTGATCAGCTCGGGGTGGCCGACCGGGTGCCAGCCGCCGTCCGCGTACACCTCGGGGGCGGTCGGGCGGCGTACGCCCCGCACCCGCAGCAGCCGTCCGCTCGGCAGCCGGTGCGCGCGGGGGTCGTCCGGCAGCGCGTGCGGCCGTGCCACCTCCCGCAGCAGGCAGTTGAGCAGGGGCGCCGCCGCGAGGGCGTCGGCGCGGTCGGCGACGTCGGTGCGCCGGGCGGCGTCGGCGTCGGCGTCGGCGGGCGGGGGCATGAGGTCCACGCGCTTCACTCGTTCTCTACGGTCTGTTCGGGCGGTGAAGATCAGTATGTCTGCACTTCGCCGTCCGGCCTGACGTCCGACTCGTACCCGAGGAGCCTGCCCGTGCACCGTCCCACCACCGCCGAAGACGAGGTAGCGGCGGAACTGGCCGAAGTACGACCGGGCCTGGTCTCCCGCTACTTGGCCGAACTGCCCGGCGCCCGGGCCGCGGTGCTGTCCCGGCTGTGGCGGGCGCTCGCCCATGAGCCGCTGCCGTGGGTGACCGGCCGGGAGAGCGGCCCGGACGGCCTGACCCTGCGTCTTCGCGACGGGCGGCGGCTGGACGGGCCGGCCGCGGACCCGTACCGCACCGACGCGTACGTGGACGCGGTCCGGCTGGCCGGCTGCGCGTACGGGGACCCGGCGCGGCTGATGGCCGATCTGGGTGTGGCGGACGGTACGGCGTTCGTGGCCGAACTCGGTCACAGCGTCGCCTCGTTGGCGCTGTCCCGGGCCGGGCAGCCGGATGACCCGGACGAGTGGCCCGAGCAGGACTGGGAGTGGGAGCAGCGGGTGGTGGACGGTCATCCCTTCCATCCCAACTGCCGTTCGCGGCCCGGGTTCTCGGTCGCCGAGCAGCTCGCCTACGGGCCGGAGCACCGGCCGGTGGTGGAGCTGGCGCTGTGGCCGGTGCCGGCCGGGCGGACCCTGTTGACCGGCGCATGGCCGGCCGAACTGCGGGACGGGGAGCGGCTGTTGCTGCCGGTGCATCCGTGGCAGGCGGCCCATGTGCTCAAGGGGCGGCCGGAGCGGGTACTGGGCGGGGCGCGTCCGCTGATGTCGCTGCGGACGCTGGCGCTGCCCGGCGGGCCGCATGTGAAGACGGCGCTGAGCGCGCGGCTGACCTCGTCGGTGCGGGACATCTCCGGCTACTCCATCGCCCTGTCGGCGACGCTGTCCGCGTTCGCGGAGTCCCTGGCCGCGCGCACCGACGGGCTGCTGTGCTTCACCCGCACGCTGGGCGCGGCGAGCGCGGACTCCCCCGATCTGGCGGCCGTGCTGCGCGAGTCGCCGCGGGAGTACGCCGGTCCGGGCGAGCGGGTGGTGCCGGTGGCGGCGCTCGCGGGCACCGGACTGCCCGCCCGCCCGGGCTGGTCGGCGGCCTTCGCGCGGCTGGCGCTCACCGCCGGGCTGCGGCTGCTGGAGCTGGGCGTGGCGCTGGAGGCGCACGGCCAGAACCTGCTGGTGGTGCTGGACGGGCGGGGCGATCCGCTGCGGCTGGTCTACCGCGATCTCGCCGACATCCGGGTCAGCCCGGCCCGGCTGGCCCGGCACGGGATCGCGATGCCGGAGCTGACCGGACGGATCGTCACCGACGACGTCGGCGCCCTGCGCCGCAAGCTGTTCGGCTCCCTGGTGGCGGGCGCCCTGGCCGGCACCGTGGGTTCGGGGGCGGCGCTCGGCGCGGCGCTGGAGACGGCCGTACGGGATCTGCCGCGGACCGGTGATCTGGCCGTGCTGCGGGAGGAGCCGCTGCCCGCGAAGGCGCTGACGCTGATGCGGCTGTCGCCGCGGACGCCCGGGGACCAGTGGGCGCTGCTGCCCAACCCCCTGCGGTGAGGGGCCGTTTTGGAGCGGAGCACTCCGGGTCAATAGGATCCGCCGATGATCACAAGAACACGGCTGGCAGCGGGGTCCTGTGCCCTGCTCGCCGCGCTGACGGCGGGGCTCGCGTTCCCGGCCGGGGCGGCCGCCGGCGAGCCCACGGGCGAGGACGCGCCGAAGGTCAACCTCGTCCTCGACGTGAGCGGCTCGATGCGGGCGCGGGACATCGACGGACAGTCCCGGATGGCGGCGGCGAAGCAGGCGTTCAACGAGGTGCTGGACGCCACCCCGGAGGAGGTCGAGCTGGGCATCCGCACGCTCGGCGCCAACTACCCGGGCGACAACCAGAAGACGGGCTGCAAGGACACCGCGCAGCTGTACCCGGTCGGGCCGCTGGACCGCACCGAGGCGAAGACCGCGGTGGCGACGCTCACGCCCACCGGCTGGACCCCGATCGGTCCGGCGCTGCTGAAGGCGGCCGACGACCTCGACGGCGGCACCGGTTCCAAGCGCATCGTGCTGATCAGCGACGGCGAGGACACCTGCGCCCCGCTGGATCCGTGCGAGGTCGCCCGGGAGATCGCCGCCAAGGGCATCGGGCTGACCATCGACACCCTCGGTCTGGTCCCGAACACCAAGATGCGGCAGCAGCTGAGCTGTATCGCGGAGGCGACCGGCGGCACCTACACCTCGGTGGAGCACACCGAGGAACTCACCGACAAGGTGAACGAGTTGGTGGACCGGGCGGCCGATCCGGTGGTGACCCCGGTGGCCACCGAGGGCGCCGACCGGTGCACCGGGGCGCCCGCGCTGGAGTCCGGCCTGTACACCGACCGCGAGGAGTTCGGGCAGCAGCGCTGGTACCGGGTGGACGTGGAGCCGGGCCAGGAGCTGCGCGCGTCGGTGAGCGTCGCCGCCGACCGGGCGGTGAGCCCCTCCTACGGGGTGCTGCTGCGGGCGGTGACCGTGCACGGCCGGGAGATCGTGCGCGGCGAGGCCGCGGGTGACGGCCGTACGGACGTCATATCGACGGGTCTGCGCTACCCGAAGGCGGAGCGCGACGACGAGGAGGCCGCGGAGACCGTGTGCCTCCAGGTGACGCACTCCTTCTCGGCGGGCGCGGGCGTGCAGACCACGCCGGGGCTGCCGCTGGAGCTGACGGTGGACATCGTGGACGGCCCCTCGGACTCCGACGACGTGGCCTCCTTCGGCCTGGGGCGCGGCTGGTGGCTGCTGGGCGTGCTCGTCCTGACCGGCTTCCTCGCCGGGGTCGTCTGGGGCTGGCTGTCGCGCTGGCGGGTCGCGGTCTGGAGGACCAACTGATGCGCATCACACGTACCTTGACCGCCGCCCTGCTGATGCTGGGGTGCGCGGCGGCGCCCGCGGTGGCGGATGACGCCCCGAAGGACGAGGCGCCCACGCGGGCGGGCACGTCCTTCCGCACGGCGACGGAGTTCGAGCAGGGCCAGGAGGCCACCGCCAAGGCCTCGGCGGGCGACTACCTGTACTGGTCGTTCCCGGCGGACGCCGGACAGCGCCCCACCGTCGCCGCGACGGTGAAGCTGCCCGAGACGCACGCGGCGGAGACCTGGCGGATCGACGTCTACGACGGACTGCGGCGCCGCCAGGCGTGCCAGTACGGCGCCCAGACGCGCACCGCCGCGGCGGACGCCGCCTCGGTGGAGCTGGCCTGTGTGCTGCGCACGGTGCGGGCCTGGTCGGAGCCGTGGGCCAACGACCCGCTGCCGGGCACCTATTACGTGCGGCTGACCGCGGTGAACCTGGCCACGGGCGACCTGGGTCTGCCGGTGGAGACCTCGGTGCGGGTGGAGTCCAAGGACATCGGCGGCGCCGCGGCGGTGGACGGCTCGCTCGGCGAGCCGCTGGTGCCGGGCGTCGCGGTGCAGGCCAAGTCGGACTCGGAGGAGGAGGATTCGGCCGTTCTCTCCAGCCTCGACCCGGAGGACGGCTGGTCCTCGGGCTGGTGGTCCGACCGCTGGGTGTGGACCGCGCTGGGCGGTGTGCTGGCCGCGCTCGCGGGCGTCGGCGGCTATGCGCTGACGCGTGGTGCGGGGCGTCCGCCGGGGGTGTGAACCGTCCGGTCGGGCCCGTCGCACTCCGGTGCGGCGGGCCCTTCGGCGTTTTCGTGGAGCGCCCTGCGACGGCGGGCCTCGGCCGTTGCGTGCAGCATCCGGCGGCGGGCCCTTCGCCGCCCCTCGGCGCGGGGTCAGCCCTCGCGCAGCGCCTTGGCGAGGGTCCCCTCGCCGGTCACCTCGATCCGCCCGGCGCGCACCGCGTCCGGCACGCTCAACTCGCCCCGCGCCACCGCCGTGCAGGTCCCGGTGTCCAGGGCGAGGCGGGCGTCGGGCTCGGCCGGTGCGGGGCCGTCGCCGTAGACGGGGCCGTCCCCGGTGCCGACGTGAAGGTGGAACCGCCCCTCCTCCAGCCGCACTTCGACCAGCCCCTCCTCCCCCTCCAGGGCCCGGAGCAGGGGCAGCGCGAACCAGTGGGCGCGCACCGCGTCGGTCGGCCGCCGTTCGCCCAGCTCGCCCTCGCCCCACGCGCCGAGCGCCTGGAGGACCGGCAGCAACCGGCTTCCGCGCGGGGTGAGTTCGTAGACGTAGGCGGCGCCCGGCGGGGGCAGTCTGCGGCGGGTGGCCAGGCCGTCGCGCTCCATGTCCTTCAGCCGTGAGGCGAGCACGTCCGTGCTGACGCCGGGGAGATCCGCGTGCAGGTCGGTGTAGCGGCGGGGGCCGGCCAGCAGTTCCCGGACGATCAGCAGGGTCCAGCGGTCGCCCACCGCGTCCAGCGCGCGGGCCGCGGAACAGTACTGGTCGTAGCTTCGGCGTGGTGACATGGGACGCAGTCTAGACATGTCATTGGACTTTCCAAGCGCCGACTTGGTAAAACCAAGTAACACCAGTCACTGGAGGGGCGCATGGAGTTCCGGC
The DNA here is from genome assembly GCF_040299205.1 of Streptomyces sp. NPDC000983. Taxonomy (NCBI): domain Bacteria; kingdom Bacillati; phylum Actinomycetota; class Actinomycetes; order Kitasatosporales; family Streptomycetaceae; genus Streptomyces; species Streptomyces sp. NPDC000983. The sequence goes on from NZ_JBEPBM010000006.1 coordinate 267,902, forward strand.
AGTCGAACAAGCTCAGCGAGGTCTGCTACGAGATCCGCGGCCCGGTCATCGAGCACGCGGACGCGCTGGAGAAGGCGGGGCACAGCGTGCTGCGCCTGAACACCGGCAACCCCGCGCTGTTCGGCTTCGAGGCGCCGGAGGAGATCCTCCAGGACATGATCCGGATGCTGCCCCGGGCGCACGGCTACACCGACTCCCGGGGCGTGCTCTCCGCCCGCCGGGCCGTCGCCGGCCGCTACCAGAACCTGGGTCTGGAGGTCGACGTCGACGACGTCTTCCTCGGCAACGGCATCTCCGAACTCATCTCGATGGCCGTGACCGCGCTGGTCGAGGACGGCGACGAGATCCTCATCCCGGCCCCCGACTTCCCGCTCTGGACGGCCGTCACCACCCTCGCGGGCGGCAAGCCGGTCCACTACCTCTGCGACGAACAGGCCGACTGGTACCCGGACCTCGACGACATGGCGTCGAAGATCACCGACCGCACCAAGGCCGTCGTGATCATCAACCCCAACAACCCCACGGGCGCGGTCTACCCCAAGGAGATCATCGAGGGCATCCTCGACCTCGCCCGCCGGCACGGCCTGATGGTCTTCGCCGACGAGATCTACGACCAGATCCTCTACGACGGCGCGGTGCACCACTCGGCCGCCGCCCTCGCCCCCGACCTGGTCGTCCTCACCTTCTGCGGACTGTCCAAGACCTACCGGGTGGCGGGCTTCCGCTCGGGCTGGCTGGTCGTCACCGGGCCCAAGCAGCACGCGCGCAGCTATCTGGAGGGCCTGACCATGCTGGCCTCCATGCGGCTGTGCGCCAACGCGCCCGCCCAGTACGCCATCCAGGCCGCGCTCGGCGGCCGCCAGTCCATCCACGAACTGACCGCGCCCGGCGGCCGTCTGCACGAACAGCGGAACGTGGCCTGGGAGAAGCTCAACGAGATCCCCGGGGTGTCCTGCGTGAAGCCCAAGGGCTCGCTGTACGCGTTCCCCAGGCTGGACCCCAAGGTCCACCGGATCCACGACGACGAGAAGTTCGTCCTCGACCTGCTGCTGCGCGAGAAGATCCAGGTCGTCCAGGGCACCGGCTTCAACTGGCCCACCCCCGACCACTTCCGCATCCTCACCCTTCCGCACGCGGAGGACCTGGAGGCCGCGATCGGCAGGATCGGACGGTTCCTCGGCGGGTACCGCCAGTAGCGGACGGGTAGGTCGTCGCCCATGAGCGAGCGACCGCTGCTACTCCTCGACGTCGACGGCCCCCTCAACCCCTTCCGGGCCCGCTTCGCCCGGCACCGGGGCTATGTGACCTGCCGGGTCCACCCGGCGAACTGGTCCTCCCGGCAGCCCCCGGGGTCGCGGCGGCTGCGCCGGGGGATGCGCGTGCGGCTCCACCCGGGGCACGGCGCCCGGCTGCTCGCGCTTCCCTACGACCTGGCCTGGGCGACCGCCTGGATGCACGAGGCGAACGAGATGATCGCGCCGGCCATCGGACTGCCCGGGGATCTGCCGGTCATCGAGTTCACCGACCTGTTCGCGCCGGACCCCGACGGCCTGTTCTGGAAGACCCGCCAGGTCGTGGCGTGGGCGGCGGGGCGCCCCTTCGTCTGGGTGGACGACCAGATCACCGAGGAGGACGTCGCCCATGTCGCCGAGCACCACGCCGGGCCGGGGCTGCTGCTGCGGATAGATCCGCGCCGGGGGCTCGAAGAGGCCCAGTTCAGCAGGCTCGCGGCCTGGGCCCGTAGCCTGTGAGGCATGGGTGATCTTCTCCTTGTGCGGCACGGCGAGACCGAGTGGTCCCGGTCGGGGCGGCACACAGGTTCCACGGACGTTCCGCTCACCGAGCACGGGCGCGCGGAGGCGCGGAAACTGGTTCCGCTGATCCGCTCGCACCGGATCGGGGCCGCGTTCGTCAGCCCGCTCCAGCGGGCCCGGGAGACGGCCGAGCTGATCGGTCTGACCGAGATGCGGATCGATCCCGATCTGCGCGAGTGGGACTACGGCGGGTACGAGGGGATCACGACGGTCGAGATCCACCGGGAGCGGCCCGGCTGGTTCCTGTTCGACGACGGGGTGGCGCCCGGACCGCCGGACCACCCCGGGGAGAGCCCGGAGCAGGTCGGGGAGCGTGCCGATCGGATGCTCGCCAAGGTGGACGCTGCGCTCGCCAACACCGAGGGGGTCGTGGTGCTGGTGGCGCACGGTCACTTCCTGCGGGTGCTGACGGCCCGGCGGCTCGGGCTGCCGCCGGCGAGCGGGGCGCTGTTCCAACTGGCCACCGGGACCGTGGGGCGCCTCGGCACCGAGCACGGGCGACCGGTGATCGCCGGCTGGAATGTCAGACCCACGCCGTAGCCTTCGAAGCGGTGGGAACACCGCGGCACGGGGGTCGCTCGGAACGGTGGGTACGGCCACTTCGCGGCGGCGCGCCCGGAGCGGTGGGGGCTGCTGTTCCGGGCGAGCGTGTCCGGAGCGCTGGGGAACACCGTTCCGGGGAAACGCGCCCGGGCCGGTGGGGAACACCGCTCCACGAGGGCTCCCGGCCGGTGGGGAACACCGCTCCACGAGGGCTGCTCAAAGCGGTGGGCAAGGCCGCTCCGAGGCAGTGCGTCCGGCGCGGTGGGGACACCACCGCACGGGGCTGCCCGGCGCGGTGGAGGCACCGCTTGGGGGAACGCGTCCCGCGCGGTGGGGACACTGCTCGGAAGGGAGCGCGTGCCGTGACACGACCGCCGACCGCCGCCCAGCGGCGGGTGATCGACGCCGCCGACCCGGCCACCGGCCGGCTGCGCGGCGGTACCGAGGCGCAGCTCGCGGCGCTGGTGCGGCTGGGGCTCGCCTTCCGGCATCCCCGGCCGCCGCACGACCACTTCCTGACCCCGGCCGGGCACCGCGTGCGGGAGGCCGCGACGGACACCGCGCCCGTGCCGGAACCCGCCGCCGCGAGCGGGGTGTTCGCGGCCCGCGTCGGCGGTGAACCGGAGCCCGAGGCCGGGCCGGCCCGGGGCCGGGAGGTGCGCAGCGCCTGGGAGGGGCTGCTGGAGCTGCGCCGGATGACCAACGCGGACGGCGCCACCGAGCGGCCGTGCGGCTGGGAGCGCACACATCTGGTGCAGGCCGCCGCGCTGGCCCTGGAGGCGGCCGGGCACCCTCCGGCCGGAGCGGAGCCGGACGCCCCCGGGTACCGGGTCAGGGCGACACCGCAGCCGGAGGCGGTCGCGGTCCACGCCGGCGATCCCGGCATGCTGCACGCCTGCGCGGCGACCCTGGAGCGGGCCGGCTGGCAGACGGGCGAGCACACCGGGCCGCGCGGGAAGGGGCGTTACCTGCTGGCCTCCCCGCGCCGGGTGTAGCGGCCGGGCCGCCCCGGGCTCACACCGGTTCGGGCACGTGCACCTCGTCGTAGGCGGCCCGGGACTCGGCGATGTACACCCGGTTGTGCTCGGCCCAGTCGGTGAGGCGTTGCAGCGTCTCGTGCAACTCGCGTGCCTGCGGCGTGAGTTCGTAGTCCACCCGGGGCGGTACGGTCGGGTGGACGGTCCGGGTGACCAGTCCGTCGCGCTCCAGGTTGCGCAGGGTGAGGGTCAGCATGCGGCGGCTGATGCCCTCGATGCTGCGCTCCAGCTCCGTGAACCGGATGGGTCCGTGGGCGGCGGCCACCAGGATCTGCACGCTCCATTTCCCGGCCACCCTGTCAAGAACTTCCCGGACCGGGCAGGCGTGCGCGTTCACCACCTGCGCGGTAACACCGGTGTTCCTCTGGGACATCCAACTGCCTCCTTACGCCGGCCTCCAGGGTTCCGCACGATGGTCCCCGTTACAAGTCGTGCACTTATGGAACTCTCTCGAAGAACACGGAGGCGATGCCGTGATGTCGGCCGTCATCGAGTCCCCGGTCCGGGCCACGCGAACCGTCCACTCCCGCTGGACGTCCCTGGCGATCCTCTGCGCCGGAACCCTCATGACCATCCTGGACGGCAACATCGTGACGGTCGCCATGCCGGCGATCCAGAGCGACCTGGGCTTCTCCGCCTCGGGGCTGGCGTGGGTGGTGAACGCGTACCTGATCCCGTTCGGCGGGCTGTTGCTGCTGGCGGGACGGCTCGGCGACCTGGTGGGCCGCAAGCGGATGTTCACGGCGGGCCTCGCGGTGTTCACGGCGGCGTCGGTGCTCTGCGGGGTGGCCGACTCCCCCGGCGTGCTGATCGCGGCGCGGGCGCTCCAGGGGTTCGGCGGCGCGATGACGACCGCCGTGGTGCTGGGCATGCTGGTGTCGCTCTTCCCGGAGCCGCGTGAACAGGCCGGGGCCATCGCGGTGTTCAGCGCGGTGGGCGCGGCCGGCGGCGCTCTCGGCACGTTTCTCGGCGGGGCGCTCACCGAGGCCCTGAACTGGCACTGGATCTTCCTGATCAACCTGCCCATCGGGGTGGCGGCCTGGGTGGCGGCGGTGCGGGTGCTGGACCGGGAGCCCGGCGCCGGGCTCGGCCGGGGCGCGGACTACCCGGGGGCCGCGCTGGTGACGGGCGCGCTGATGCTGACGGTGTACACGATCGTCGGGTCGGGTGAACGCGACCTGTCCGCAACCCTGTCGCTGGCCGCGACGGCGGCCGCCCTGTTCGTGGCGTTCACCGTCCGGCAGGCCCGGACCGAGCGGCCCCTGCTGCGGCTGCGACTGTTCCGGTCGAGGCTGCTGACCGGGGCCAACGCCGTACAGGTACTGATGATCGCCACGATGTACGGCTTCCAGTTCATCGGCGCCCTGTACCTCCAGCGGGTCCTGGGCTACGGGGAGTTGCTCACCGGGACGGCCTTCCTCCCGGCGCCGATCGTGATCGGGGTGCTGATGCTGGGGCTGTCGGCGCGGACGATCGGACGGTTCGGCGCCTACCGGGTGCTGCTGGCGGGCCTGGTGCTGATCACGGCCGGGACGGCGCTGCTGGGGCGGGTGCCGGCCCAGGGTTCGTACATGACCGATGTGCTGCCCGCGATGCTGCTGCTGTCGGTGGGGTTCGCGGCCGCGATGCCCGCGCTGACGGGGCTGGCCATGTCGGGGGCGCGGGAGGAGGACGCCGGGGTGGCGTCGGGACTCTTCAACACCACGCAGGTGGTGGGTGGTTCGCTGGGTCTCGCGGCGCTGTCGGTGCTGGCGGCGAGCCGCACGGAGGAACTGCTCGGCGAGGGTGCCGCGGTGGTGGCGGCCACGGCGGAGGGGTACCAGCTGGCGTTCCGGGTGGCGGCGGTGGTGGCGGCCGGGGCGCTGGTCCTGGCGGCGGCGGTGCTCCGGCCCCGCCGCTGACGGGGCCGGAGTCCCCCGGGACCACCGGAGGACGGGAGCGCCGGAAGCTGTACGGCCCGGGACCACCGGTCAGGCGAAGGCCTGCCGGTGGTCCCGGGCCCACTGCCGGTAGGTCCGGGCGTCCCGGCCCAGCACCCGCGGGACGTCGTCGGTGATCACGTCGTTGTGGCCGGCCCGGACGTACGCGCTGCCCGCCGCGACGGCGCCGGCGTAGGTCTCGGGCAGACCGGCAGCGACCAGGTGCGCGTGGACCTCCTCCTCCGCGAGGTCGAGGGTGCGCACCGGACGGCCCAGCACCTCGGCGAGCGCCGCCGCCTGGCCCGGGGTGCCGATCGGCTCGGGGCCGGTGAGCGTGTACGTCCGGCCCGTGTGGCGGGGGTCGAGCAGCGCGGCCACCGCCACCTCCGACACGTCCCGGGGGTCGACGACCCCCTGCGGGCCGTCCCCGGCCAGGTTCGGCACCGGCTCCCCCGCCCGGATCGGAGCGGCCCAGCTCAGGGTGTTGGAGGCGAAGGCGGAGGGGCGCAGCACCGTCCACTCGGCGCCGCTGTCGCGCAGGGCCTCCTCCCCCGGGGTGTGCCAGGTGCCGCCGGGCCCGACCCGGGGGTCGCCGGTGCCGATCGCCGAGAGCTTCACCAGCCGGGGTACGCCCGCCGCCCTCGCCCGGCCGATCAGCTCCACGTCGGAGCGGGTGTCGGGGCCGAGGACCGCCACCAGGAAGGCGGCCCGCACCCCGGCGAGGGCCGGTTCGAGGGACTCCGGGTCGAGGAGGTCGCCCCGCACCACCTCCACGCCCGGCGGCGCGTCGAGGCGCCCGGGGTCCCGGGTCAGCGCCCGCACCTTCTCCCCGCGCTCCGCGAGACGGCTGACGACGGCACTGCCGATGGTGCCCGTGGCACCGGTGACGAGAATCATGCGGACCACCGTGCCGGGGCGGTGCCGCCCGGTTCTTGGAAATTCCGGCACGGTTCACCGCCCCCGTACGGCTCGGGCCGCGTCTACGGTGAGGTGGTGACCACTCACACCGCCCCGCCTGACTGGATCGACGGCATCGAGACCGGTTCCGTGGACGGCGCGCCGCCCGGACCGTTCCCGGAGGTCCCGGACGCCGTCACCACGGTGGTGGTCCGGGTCGGCGCAGGAGGGCGGCGCACGGTCCTGGTCGTCGGGCCGCGCACCCGCGCCTCCTACTACTCGGGGGCGGGGCCGGTCTCCTGTGTGCGGGTGCGGCTGGCACCGGGCGCCGGACGCTCGCTGCTGGGCGTCCCCGCGGTCGAACTGGTGGGCAGGGTGGCGGAGTTGGGAAGGTTCCCGGCCGAGTCCGCACGGTTGCTCGACCGCGTACTGCGGGAGCTGCCGGACCTGGACCCGACTCAGACGGCGGCGCTTCTGGCCGGGGTCCTGCCCACCCGTCCGGCCGCCGGCACCGATCCCGCCCGTACCGCGCTGCTGCGGGCCGGGGTCGACGCGATGCGGGTCCGGGTCGGCCGCACCCCGGCCCAGGTCGGTGCCGTAGCCCGGGAACTGAACGTCAGCGAAAGGCAGTTGCGCAATCTCTTCGCCGAGGGCGTCGGGGTCTCGCCCAAGCACTTCGCCAGGATCGACCGGGTCCACCATGTGCTCGCGCACGCGGACAGCACTCCCTGGGCCGAACTCGCCGCCTCCACCGGCTACTACGACCAGTCGCACATGACCGCCGACTTCCGGGCCCTGATGGGCGTCGCACCGCGCCCGTTCTTCGCCGGACGCCTCCCGCGCGCGACGCCGTGCCGCATGGCGGTCTGAAGCAGGACGCCTGCCGCGAGCCACACCCTGCCGCACGACAACCCGAAGCCGAACCCCCGCCACACGCCACACCCTGCCGCACGACAACCCGAAGCCGAACCCCCGCCGCACGCCACACCCTGCCGGACGGCGGTCTGAACGCCGAGCCTCTGCCGCGGCCTCCCGCCGCACGGCGGCCTCAAAGGCCGGACCCCCGCCGCACGGCGGTCCGAAAACCGGGTGCGGGTCCGCCCCGGCCCCTGCGAGGCTCACCTCCCATGGCAGCACGACGTATCAGACCGAGCCTGTACATCTCCGTCGACATCGAGGCCGACGGTCCCATCCCGGGCCCGTACTCCATGCTCAGTCTCGGGGCCGCCGTCGCCGGGCGGCAGGACGGCGAGGGGTTCGTCGCCGAGGACCCCGAGCGGCGCACCTTCTACCGTGAACTGCGGCCCATCAGCGACGACTTCGTGCCGGAGGCGCTCGCGGTCAGCGGACTCGACCGGGAGCGCCTCGGCGTGGAGGGAAGGGATCCGGCTGTCGCCATGACGGAGTTCAGCCGGTGGGTGCGTACCGCCGCGGCGGACGCGCAACCGGTGATGTGCGGCTACCCGGCGTCGTACGACTGGACCTTTCTCTACTGGTACCTGATCCGGTTCACCGGACAGAGCCCGTTCGGGCACTCGGGGTGCATGGACATGAAGACGCTCTACGCCAGCAAGGCCGGGCTGCCGCTGCGGGCCGTCGTCAAGGGCACGATGCCGCGCGAGCTGCTCTCGCGACGCCGGCACACGCACCACGCCCTGGACGACGCGATCGAGCAGGCGGAGCTGTTCGCCAACCTCATGGCGTGGCCGGGGCCGACCGGGTCGAGTGGCTGAGTTCCTCGCCCGCCTCCATGGGGTGGGTGACGTCCTCGGCGTCGCCACCGCGGCCGAGGTGGTTGAAGACGAGGTTGAGCAGGACGGCCGCCACACAGCCGGTGGATATGCCGGAGTCGAGGATGATCCGCGCCGTCTCGGGGAACGCGTGGTAGAACTCCGGCGCGGTGATCGGGACGATGCCGACCGCGAGGGACACGGCCACGATGAGGACGTTGTTGTCCTTCTCCAGGCCGGCCCGGACCAGGGTCTGGATGCCGCTCGCCGCGACCGACCCGAACAGGACCACTCCCGCCCCGCCGAGTACCGGGCGCGGGACGACCGCGATCAGTGAGGCGGCCATCGGGCACAGGCCCATCAGGACGAGGAAGCCTCCGCCGGTCGCCACGACGTACCGGCTGCGGATCCTCGTCATGGCGACCAGGCCGATGTTCTGGGCGAAGGCACTGCACATGAAGCCGTTGAAGAGCGGGCTGAGGGCGGAGCCGAGGGTGTCGGCGCGCAGTCCGGCCGCGATGGTCCGCTCGTCGGCCGGGCGGTCGACGATCTCGCCCAGCGCCAGCATGTCCGCGGTCGACTCGGTCATCGACACGATCATGACGACGATCATCGAGATGATCGCGGCGACCTGGAACTGCGGTGCGCCGAAGTGGAACGGGGTCGGGAAGCCGATCACGTCCGCCTCGGCGACCGGCGCGAAGTCGGTGACGCCGAACGGGATCGCGATCAGGGTGCCGCCGACGAGGCCCAGCAGGACCGCGATCTGCTTGACGAAGCCGCGGGTGAACCGGCGCAGCAGCAGGACGAGCAGGAGGGTGACGGCGGCGAGGCCGAGGTAGGTGCCCGAACCGTAGTCGTCCGCGGCGGGGTTGGGGCCCTGCGCCCAGCCGAAGGCCACGGGCAGCAGTGAGACGCCGATGAGGGTGATCACGGTGCCGGTGACCACGGGCGGGAAGAAGCGGACCATCTTGCTGAAGAACGGGGCCGCGAGGAAGCCGAGCAGTCCGGCGACGATCACGGCGCCGAAGATGATCGGCAGGGCGTCGGACCTGTCGTCGGTGGAGGCGACGATCGCGGTCATGGGGGCGACGCCGGCGAAGGTGACGCCGTTGACGAAGGGCAGTCGGGCGCCGATCTTCCAGATGCCGAGCGTCTGGAGGAAGGTGGCGAGGCCGGCGGTGAACAGACAGGCGCCGGTGAGGAAGGTCAGGTCGGTGCCGGACAGGCCGATGGCGGCGCCGACGATCAGGGGCGGGGCGACGACTCCGGCGTACATGGCGGCCACATGCTGCAGTCCTGTGGTCGCCATCTTCAGGGCGGGGAGTTTCTCGTCGACTGGGTGAGCGGACACGGCGGCTCTCCTCCGGGCGGGTAACACGTCGGCTCTGACGTGGGTTTCTTGGAGGTGGTGCTCGCGGTCGTGCGGGACCGTTTCCAACAGGGGTGGGGACGGTGACCGATCCGGGGCGCGCGCGTCCACGCGCGCCCCGGAACCGGCCGCCGTGGGCCCCGCTCGGGTCCACGGCCACCGGCCGAGGGCCGTCCCCCTCAGCCGGATGTCTTCAACTGCTCAGCCCTGGGCGGCGATCCGCGCCAGGCGCTGCGCCTGCTCCCGGGTGGAGCGGGCGATGGCGTCCTCGTCGACGGTGAGCAGCCGGTTGTTCTCCACGATCTGCTCGCCGTTGACGAAGGAGGCGGTGACCGGTGCGGCGGCGCCGAGGACCAGTGCGGTGACCGGGTCGGCGATCGAGGCGTGGGCCAGGGTGTCGAGCTTCCAGAGCACCAGGTCGGCGAGCTTGCCCGGCTCCAGGGAGCCGATCTCGGCGGCCCGGCCGAGGACTTGGGCGCCGCCGTAGGTGCCCAGGCGGAGCGCCTGACGGGCGTTCAGGGCGGCCTCGCGGTGGGCGCCGAGGCGGTTGACGAGGAGGGCGTTGCGCAGTTCGGTGTGGAGTTCGCCGGACTCGTTGGAGGCGGTGCCGTCGACGCCGAGGCCGACGGGGACGCCCGCGGCGAGCATGTCCGGGACGCGGGCGATGCCGGCGGCCAGGCGGGCGTTGGAGGACGGGCAGTGCGCGACCCCGGTCCTGGTGCGGGCGAAGGCGGCGATGTCGGAGTCGTTCATGTGGACGCAGTGCGCCATCCACACGTCCTCGCCGAGCCATCCGGTGGACTCGAAGTAGTCGGTGGGGCCCATGCCGAACAGCTCGTGGCAGAACTTCTCCTCCTCGACCGTCTCCGAGCCGTGGGTGTGCAGCCGTACGCCGAGCCGGCGGGCCAGTTCGGCTCCCTGGCGCAGGAGTTCGGTGGAGACGGAGAAGGGTGAGCAGGGGGCGACGGCGACCTGGGTCATCGCGTCGAAGGAGGCGTCGTGGTGCTCCTTGACGGTGGCCTCGGTCGCGGCGAGCGCGCCGTCGAGGGTCTCCACGGCGAAGTCCGGGGGCAGTCCGCCGTCCTTCTCGCTGCGGTCCATGGAGCCGCGGGCGAGGGTGAAGCGGACGCCGGTCTCGCGGGCGGCGCGGATGATCGAGCCGGACAGGTCGCCGGAGCCGCGCGGGAAGACGTAGTGGTGGTCCATGGCGGTGGTGACTCCGCCGCGGGCCATCATGGCGAGCGAGCCCTGGGCGGCCGCGTAGGTCATCGGCTCGTCGATGCGCGCCCAGGTCGGGTAGAGCGCGACCAGCCAGTCGAAGAGGTTGTGGTCGGTGGCCAGGCCCCGGGTGATCCACTGGTAGAAGTGGTGGTGGGTGTTGACCAGGCCGGGGGTGACCAGGTGCCCGGTGGCGTCGATGCGCCGTACGACGTCCTGGAGGTCCTCGGGGGCGGGGCCCGCGCCGACCGCCTCGATGCGGTTGCCGTTGAGCACCACGTGCCCCGAGGCGTACTCGGTGTCGTGGGCGTCCACGGTCGCGATCGCACAGTGGTCGATGACGATGCGCCGGTCTGCTGCCATGGTTCGTCCTTTGCGCTGTTGTGGAGAGGGCACGGCAGGACCCCGGGAGATTTGAGTGCCGCGGCCGGGTGCACGAGTCCCGGCCGCGGGTGCCGAGATGGAGTTGCTAGAGGTTGGTGAGGTCGACGGGGATGCGCGCCTCGCAGCCGTCCCGCAGGACGGTGGCCTCGATCAGCCCGTAGGGGCGGTCGGCGGCGAAGTACACCTCGTTGTCGTTCTTCAGCCCGAACGGCTCCAGGTCCACCAGGAAGTGGTGCTTGTTGGGGAGGGAGAAGCGGACCTCGTCGATCTCGCTGCGGTTGTTGATGATGCGTGCGCCCATCTGGTAGAGCGTCTGCTGGAGGGAGAGCGAGTAGGTCTCGGCGAAGGCCTGGAGCATGTGCTTCCTGGCCTGCTCGTAGGACTTCTCCCAGTGGGGCATCTTCTGCTCGTCGTCGGTCCAGTTGAACCGCCAGCGGGCTGAGACCTGGGTCGCGAGGATGCGGTCGTAGGCCTCTTTGAGGGTCGTGTACTTGTCCTTGACGTAGCCCCAGAACTCGGAGTTGGTCGAGTTCATCACCACCAGGTCCTTCAGACCGGAGATGACCTCCCAGGAGCTGCCGTCGTAGGTGATCTGGGTGACCCGGACCTCCTGGCCCTGCCGTACGAAGGAGTGCTTGACCTCGTCGGCGCCTATGAAGCGGGAGCTGGCGTCGGACGCCTCGATCCGCTCCCAGGCGTACTCCTCGATGCGGATGCGGGCCGTGGTGATCGGTTCCTGCGAGGTCACGAAGTGCCGGGCGAGGTGGATGCCGAACTGCTCGGCGGACTCCATGCCGTGCTCCTTGGCGAACGCGTACACCGTGTTCTTGGTGGTGTCGGTCGGCAGGACATGGGCGTTGGAGCCGGAGTAGTGGACGTCGTCCATGGCGCCGGAGAGGGCGACCGAGACGTTCAGGTCCTTGATGTGGTGGGTGGCGCCGTCCCGCGTGATCTTCACGACTCGGTTCTCGGCCTTGCCGTACTGGTTCTGCCCCAGGACGACGGGGCGGGCAGGGCGTGAGTTGTCGGTCATCTAGCTAGCTCCCTCGGTAAACGGAGTAGCCGAACGGGTTGAGCAGCAGCGGTACGTGGTAGTGCTCGCCCGGCACGACGGCGAACGTGATCGCCACCTCCGGGAAGAACACCGCGGTACCGCTGTCCCGGTTCGCGGGGGCGTCCTGCTGCGCATCGGCTTGCTTCTTCTCGGACTTCAGGAAGTACGCCTCGACGGCGAAGTCGAGCCGTACGTGGGTGGTCCCCTCCGGCAGGGCGGGGAGGTCCTTGCACCGGCCGTCGGTGTCGGTGGCGGAGGCGCCGAGCGGCTGCCACTGTCCGTCCCGTCCGGTACGGGAGGAGAGGTGGACGGCGACGCCCTCGGCGGGCCGGCCGACGGAGGTGTCCAGGATGTGCGTGGACACGGAGGCGGTGGTGCTGGTGCTCATGGTGTCAGGCGTCCTCTTCGACGAGTCGGGCCAGTCGGATCCGGTTGATCTTGCCCAGCTCGGTGCGGACGGTCTCGCGTTCGCGCTCCGGCGGGTTGCCGATCCGCTCCTTGACGGCGTCGCGCATCTGTTCGCCGGTCAGGCCGGTGGCGCAGATGAGGAAGACATGGCCGAACCGGTCCTGGTAGGCCAGGTTCAGTTCGAGCATCTCGGCCTTCAGCTCGTCCGAGGCGCCGGCCATGCCGCGCTGTTCGCGGGCCGAGGTCGGGTCGCCGGGCTTGGGGCGGCCGATCGGCGGGTGCCCGGCCATCGCCTCGGCGAGGTCCGCCGCGCTCAGGTCGGCCATGGCGGCGTCGCTGGCGGTGTAGAGGTCGTCGGCGGTGGCGTACGGGCGGGCGGCGAGCAGGCGCTCGCCCCAGGTCCGGGAGGCGCACGCCTCGTGGAGCGCGGCGCGGGCCGCGGGCTGCTCCAGGGCGTTGAACCGGATCAGGCCCGGCGTGGATGTGGACGTCACGGGAGCCTCCGTGGCCTTGTGCTGAACGGGCTGCGGACAGCTAACGCCCTCCACGAGACGACGTCAACACTTTGTTGAAAATTCTGGGTGACGAAACCCGACGGGCCCGTCAGACCCCCTTCTCGCGGTTGAGGTAGTTGTAAACGGTGAAGCGGCTGACGCCCAGGGCGCCGGCCACGGTCTCCACCCCGTGCCGTACGGAGAAGGCGCCGCGCGCCTCGAGTATCCGTACGACCTCCTGCTTGGACTTGCGGTCCAGCTCGGCGAGCGGCTTGCCGCGCTTGCGCTCCATGGCGGCCAGGATGTGATCGAGGGAGTCGGCGAGCTGCGGCAGGCGTACGGCGACGACGTCGGAGCCCTCCCAGGCGAGGACCACGTCGTCCGGTCCGGCCTCGTCGGGCGGGACCAGCTCGCCGCCCATGGCGTCGATCAGCGGCTTCACGGCCGCGATGAAGGGCTCCTCGTTCACCGCCCGCCCTCCTCGATCACGTTGACCTGGAGCGAGACACGGGTGGCCCCCGACTCCAGGGCCTCGCGCAGCAGCGCGCCCACGGCGGTGAGCACGGCGTCCGCGCCGCCCTCCGCGGTGTTGCCGAACGGGCCGACGTCCACGGCGTCCAGCTCGGCGGCCTCGATGACGCGACGGGCCACGACCGCGTGCGCGGGGGCCTCGTCGAGGTCGAAGGGTTCGGTCGTGAATTCCACTCTCAGTCGCACGCGCTCAACCTAACGCGCGCCGCCGCATTCCGCCGAGCCCTCTTGACAAGCCCGGACACCCGACGGCAGTCTTCCAATAAGCAGAAACCAACTTCCACGATACGGAATATCGGCAGGGACGCCGGTACGGAATCTCGACACGGAAGGGAGCGCCGGCGACATGGGATTCGCGGAGCAGCGCTTCAACGTCAACCTGTCGATCCTCTTCACGGAACTCCCGCTCCTGGAGCGCCCCGCAGCCGCCGCGGCGGCGGGCTTCACCGCGGTCGAGCTGTGGTGGCCCTGGATCGACACCCCGACCCCCGAGCGGTCCGAGCTGGACGCCCTGAAGAAGGCGATCGAGGACGCGGGGGTCCGGCTCACGGGCCTGAACCTCTACGCCGGCCGGCTCCCCGGCCCGGACCGCGGCGCCCTGTCGGTGCCGGGCGAGGAATCGGAGCGGTTCCGCGCCAACATCGACGTGGCCGCCGGCTTCGCGCACTCCCTGGGCTGCCGGGCGCTCAACGCCCTGTACGGCAACCGCGTGGACGGCGTGGCCCCGGCCGAGCAGGACGCGCTGGCGCTGGAGAACCTGGTCCTCGCGGCCCACGCAGCCGACCGGATCGGCGCGGTGCTGCTGATCGAGGCGCTCAACGCGCCCGAGTCGCCGCACTACCCGCTGGTGTCGGCGCCCGCCGCGGTCGGGATCGTCGACAAGGTCAACGAGGCCACCGGCCTCGGCAACGCCAAGTTCCTGATGGACCTGTACCACCTCGCCATGAACGGCGAGGACCTGCCGGCGGTGATCGAGGCGTACACCGCGAAGACCGGGCACGTGCAGATCGCCGACAGCCCGGGCCGGGGCGCTCCGGGCACCGGCACCCTCCCCCTCGAAGACCTCCTCGACCAGCTGGACAAGGCGGGTTACGACGGCTGGGTCGGCCTCGAGTACAAGCCGGGCGACCGCCCGAGCGCCGAGAGCTTCGACTGGCTTCCCCGCCGACCCTCCGACCGAAAGGCACCACCGTCATGAGCAGCACGCTTCCCAAGATCGCCTGGATAGGTCTCGGCATCATGGGCTCGCCCATGTCCGAGAACCTGATCAAGGCGGGCTACGACGTCACCGGCTTCACGCTGGAGCAGGACAAGCTGGACCGCCTGGCCGCCGCCGGCGGCAGCGCGGCCGGCTCGATCGCCGAGGCGGTCCGGGGCGCCGACGTGATCGTCACGATGGTGCCCGCCTCCCCGCAGGTCGAGGCCGTCGCGTACGGCCCGGACGGCATCCTGGCCCACGCCCGCCCCGGGGCGCTGCTGATCGACATGTCCTCGATCACCCCGCAGACCTCCGTGGACCTCGCGCAGGCGGCCCGGGACAAGGGCGTGCGGGTGCTGGACGCCCCCGTCTCCGGCGGAGAGGCCGGCGCGATCGAGGCCGTGCTCTCCATCATGGTGGGCGGCGAGCGGGCCGACTTCGACGAGGCGCTGCCCGTCTTCGAGGCGCTCGGCAGGACCATCGTGCTGTGCGGTCCGCACGGCTCCGGCCAGACCGTGAAGGCCGCCAACCAGCTGATCGTCGCCGTCAACATCCAGGCGTGCGCCGAGGCCGTGGTCTTCCTGGAGAAGTCGGGGGTGGACCTCGCAGCGGCCCTGGACGTCCTCAACGGAGGTCTCGCCGGCTCGACCGTGCTGACGCGGAAGAAGGACAACTTCCTCGCCCGCGACTTCCGGCCGGGCTTCCGGATCGACCTGCACCACAAGGACATGGGCATCGTCACCGACGCCGCCCGCAACGTCGGCGCGGCCCTGCCCGTCGGCGCCGTGGTCGCCCAGCTCGTCGCCTCCCTGCGCGCGCAGGGCGACGGCGGCCTGGACCACTCCGCGCTGCTGCGCGCGGTCGAACGCCTCTCCGGCGACCGGGTCTGACCGGCCCCCACAGCTCCGGGCGGCGCCGCCGCCGACACCTGTCCTGTCGCGCCCAGGCGACGGCGCCGCCCGGAATCCACCTCCAGGACCCTCCAGCGACTTCAACAGACTGTTGACGCTCGGTCCACCCACTCCTAGGCTCCGCAAAGCGGAAACAGTTTTCCGCTGACACCCGCACGGAAGGTCCACGATGTCGAAGCGCGTGCTCTCGGCACGGACTCTCACCACAGAGTCCGGCGCCCCGGTCGCAGACAACCAGAACTCCGCCTCCGCCGGCGTCGGCGGTCCGCTCCTCCTCCAGGACCAGCACCTGCTGGAGAAGCTCGCCCGCTTCAACCGTGAGCGCATCCCGGAGCGCGTGGTGCACGCCCGCGGCTCCGGCGCGTACGGCTACTTCGAGGTGACCGACGACGTCACCGGCTTCACCCACGCCGACTTCCTGAGCACCGTGGGCAGGCGCACCGAGGTGTTCCTGCGCTTCTCCACCGTGGCCGACAGCCTCGGCGGCGCGGACGCGGTCCGCGACCCGCGCGGCTTCGCCGTCAAGTTCTATACGGAGGAAGGCAATTACGACCTCGTCGGGAACAACACCCCGGTCTTCTTCATCAAGGACCCCGTCAAGTTCCCGGACTTCATCCACTCGCAGAAGCGCGACCCGTTCACCGGACGTCAGGAGCCGGACAACGTCTGGGACTTCTGGGCGCACTCCCCCGAGGCCACCCACCAGGTGACCTGGCTGATGGGCGACCGCGGCATCCCGGCCTCGTACCGGCACATGAACGGCTACGGCTCGCACACCTACCAGTGGACGAACGCCGACGGCGAGGGCTTCTTCGTCAAGTACCACTTCAGGACCAACCAGGGCGTGCGCTGCCTCTCCTCCGAGCAGGCCGCCGAGATCGCCGGCCAGGACCCGAACTCGCACCAGACGGACCTGCTCCAGGCCATCGAGCGGGGCGTCAACCCGTCCTGGACGCTGTACGTGCAGATCATGTCGGCGGCCGAGGCGGCGGAGTACCGCTTCAACCCCTTCGACCTGACCAAGGTCTGGCCGCACCGGGACCACCCGCTCCGGCGCGTGGGCCGCCTGGTCCTGGACCGCAACCCGGACAACGTCTTCGCCGAGGTCGAGCAGGCCGCGTTCTCCCCGAACAACTTCGTCCCGGGCATCGGCCCCTCCCCCGACAAGATGCTCCAGGGCCGGCTCTTCGCCTACGCGGACGCGCACCGCTACCGGCTGGGCGTCAACCACACCCAGCTCGCCGTGAACGCGCCGAGGGCGACGACGGCCCACAACCACGGCCGGGACGGCCTGATGGCCGCCAACTCCCAGGGCCGGTACGCGAAGAACTACGAGCCGAACTCCTACGACGGCCCGGTGGAGACCGGCCGGCCGCTGTCCGCCCCGCTCCCCGTGAGCGGCCACACCGGCACCCACGCGGCCCCGCTCCACACCAAGGACGACGACTTCTTCCAGGCCGGCGAGCTGTACCGGCTGATGTCCGCGGACGAGCGGTCGCGGCTGGTGGCGAACATCGCCGCCGGCCTGTCCCAGGTCTCCCGCGACGACGTGATCGACAAGAACCTCGCCCACTTCCACGCCGCCGACCCGGAGTACGGGCGGCGCGTGGAGGAGGCGGTGCGCGCCCTGCGCGAGGACTGAGAGGACCGACAAGACTCCCTGACCGCGCCCGAGGGCGCCGGGCGGCCCGGATGAGGGGTGGCCGTCCGGCATCCGGGGGCGCGGGACGGGGTGCGGACCGCGGCGGTGCGCGAGCCGGTGCGGTGGTGAAGGATCCGGGTCCCTTCTCGACGTGAGGGAGGGGATGTTCGGACTCCGTCGCGCCCGCCGCGGTCCCGGCAACAGGCGTCAAGCTCCACAGGCCCCACAGGCCCCATCTGCCTCACCGGCTGAGCAGCGCCGGATACGGACGGTCCCGTATCCGGCGCTGCTCGCCGTTTCCGGGTCGCGCTCCGGCCGCTCGCGCAGGAGGCTGAAGGCATGGCACAACCGACGCGACAACCGCACATCGTGGTCCACTCCCCGGCCCTGGACGGCTCCCGGCGGGTCACCGCCGGCGAGGAGACCCTCGGCGTCGCCACGCACGCCGACGACGTCGCCGAGTTCCTGAGACTGGCCGACCTCTACGTCACCGACGTCGAGGGCACCGACCTGATCGAATGGCAGGGCGGTGGCCCGGACGACTGGCCCGGCCTCTCCGAGCACCACGAGCACCACGGGACCCAGGGGTCCTGACACACCTACGCCGGCGGCCGTACGCCGGCTACGCAACCCTCAAATCAACCTCTGAACCCGCGCCCGGGGGCTTCAACTCCCCCCGGGCGCGGGCAATCCTCGTCACACGGGGTCCGCCGGCACGGGGGCGGCGGATCCCGGCGGGCCGCACACCGGTCAGGGGTGTCCGGTCGGCCCGGTACGACGGGGGCGGTCCGAGGTTCGCCGACACGGGGGTGTGCGGCGGGCCTCGGACCGGGCACGACGAAGAGGGGCGGCCCGCCCCGCAGGACGAGCCACCCCTCGAGAAGACCGCGCGGGTCAGACCTTCAGTGTCCTGATCGAGGTCGGCGCGTGAGAGGGCTCGGTGGCGACCTCCTCGAACTCCACGACGTTGCCGATGTCGTTGGTGGTCGACATGGCGATGTTGGTGACGCGCTCCAGGATCGCCTCGACGACGACCGGCACCCGGTACTCGGCGGCGAGCTTCTTGGCCTCCTCGAAGGCCGCCCCCAGCTGGGCCGGGTCGGTCACCCGGATCGCCTTGCAGCCGAGCCCCTCGGCGACCTTGACGTGGTCGACCCCGTAGACGCCCAGCTCGGGCGAGTTGATGTTCTCGAACTCCAGCTTGACCTGGAAGTCGATGTCGAAGGCCCGCTGCGCCTGCCGGATCAGGCCCAGGTAGGAGTTGTTCACCAGCACATGGATGTACGGGATGCGGTGCTGCGCGCCGACCGCCAACTCCTCGATCATGAACTGGAAGTCGTAGTCCCCGGAGAGGGCGACGACCGGTGACTCGGGGTCGGCGGTGGCGACGCCGAGGGCGGCCGGGACCGTCCAGCCGAGCGGTCCCGCCTGGCCGCAGTTGATCCAGTGCCGGGGCCGGAACACGTGCAGCATCTGGGCGCCGGCGATCTGGGAGAGGCCGATGGTGGAGACGTACCGGGTCTCGGGGCCGAAGGCCTTGTTCATCTCCTCGTAGACGCGCTGCGGCTTGATCGGGACGTCGTCGAAGTGCGTACGGCGCTGGAGGGTCGCCCTGCGATCCTGCGCGGACGCGGCCCACGCCGAGCGGTCGGGCAGCCGGCCCTCGGCCCTCAACTCCCTTGCCACCTCGACGAAGAGCGTCAGCGCAGCCTTCGCGTCGGAGGCGATGCCGTAGTCGGGGGCGAAGATGCGGCCGATCTGGGTCGGTTCGACGTCGACGTGGACGAAGGTCCGGCCCGCCGTGTAGACGTCGAGCCGACCGGTGTGGCGGTTGGCCCAGCGGTTGCCGATGCCGAGGACGAAGTCGGACTCCAGGAAGGTCGCGTTGCCGTAGCGGTGCGAGGTCTGCAGGCCCACCATGCCGGCGTTCAGCTCGTGGTCGTCCGGCAGCAGGCCCCAGCCCATCAGGGTCGGCACGACCGGGGTGCCGGTCAGCTCGGCGAACTCCACCAGCAGCGCGGCGGCGTCGGCGTTGATCACCCCGCCGCCGGCGACGATCAGCGGCCGCTCGGAGGCGTTCAGCATCCCGATCGCCTTCTCGACCTGGGCACGGGTCGCGACGGGCTTGTAGACCGGCAGCGGCTCGTAGGTCTCCGGGTCGAACTCGATCTCGGTGAGCTGGACGTCGATCGGCAGGTCGATCAGGACCGGGCCGGGACGGCCGGAGCGCATCAGGTGGAACGCCTGCTGGAAGACGCCGGGGACCTGCGCGGCCTCCAGGACGGTCACCGCCATCTTCGTCACCGGTTTGGCGATGGAGGCGATGTCGACGGCCTGGAAGTCCTCCTTGTGGATCACCGCGGTCGGCGCCTGGCCGGTGATGCACAGGATGGGAATGGAGTCGCCGATGGCCGAGTACAGGCCGGTGATCATGTCGGTGCCGGCCGGCCCCGAGGTGCCGATGCAGACGCCGATGTTGCCGGGGTGGGTACGGGTGTAGCCCTCGGCCATGTGCGAGGCGCCCTCGACGTGCCGGGCGAGGGTGTGCCGGATCTCGCCGGAGGCCTTGAGCGCCGCGTAGAACGGGTTGATCGCCGCGCCCGGCACCCCGAACGCGTTGCTGACGCCCTCGCGCTTGAGGATCTCAACTGCCGCGCGGGCAGCGGTCATTCGTGCCATCGAGTACTCCTGCTTCGGCCGTCGGATTCGCACTCCCGTCGCGCCCCGCGGTGAGCGTCTTCCGTGTCGTCTTCCGGATTGGCTTCCGGGTCACCTTCCGCATTGTTTCCACATTGCGGAAAATAACTTCTACTATCTGGAAGCAATCTATGTGGGGGGACGAAGCCCGTCAAGAGACGGACAAGCCGGGGTCTCCTGGCGCACCATGGGTGCCATGTCCCAGAGCACGGCGGTGTGCTGCCCGGCCTGCAGACGTGAGCACCGGTACACGGCTCCGTCGTACCCGTGCGTCTGCGGCGCCCCCGTGGCCCCGCGGCTGGACCCCCGGGGCACCCCGTCGGTCATCGCCCACCGCGTCTGGGCCGAGGAGTGGGTGACCGTGGAGTGCGGCTCCTGCGGGCGCCGCGACCAGTGGCCGCACCCGGAGCTGGGCTGTCCGTGCGGCGCGGCGGTACGGATCCCGGTGGCCGACGCCCCGGCCGAACCGGCCGCACCCGCCGACGGCCCCGGTGCGCCCCGGCGCCGGCCGGTCTTCCAGCCGGTCACCATCCGCACCGCGCGGGACGCCGTCACCGCCGCGGCGCTGTATCTGCGCTGGCTCGGCTACCGGGACATACGGCGCGCCGACCAGCGGCCCCCGGCCGGCATCGGCCTCGCCGCGCGCGGCCTGCTGGCACAGGTCGACCCGACCGTACGGCCGGCCGCCGCCCGGGACGTGGAGTGCCTGTGGCTGACGGCCATGACCGAGTCGTCCGTCTGCGTCTACTTCTCGCTCGCCGGGTACGCCGCGGACGCCCGCACCCGGGCCGACTCGCTCGGCGTCCCGCTGTTCGTGCTGGACCTCACCGGCACCCCGCAGCCGGTCAACAGCCACGCCGACGCGCTCGGCTGCCCCGCCGGCTGACCCGCGCGCACGACCGCGCCGGCCCCCTGTCGCACGGGGACCGGCGCGGCGCTCGCGGTGTCACCGGCCGGCGCTACGGATTCACGCAGCCGATGGAGCCGACCGGGAAGTTGTTGCCGGTCGAGTTGGCGGTGAAGCCGAAGGTGACGCTGCCGTCCGCCGCTATGGTCCGGTTGTAGGCGGCGTTCGCGACGGTCAGGGTCCCGTCGGTGCCCGTACTCAACGTGCCGTTCCAGACCGTGTTGATCCGGGTGCCGGCGCCGGGCTGCCAGCGCACCGCCCAGCCGTCGAGGGGCGTGGTGCCGTGGTTCATGACCTCGACGGAGCCCTGGAAACCGCCGTTCCAGGCGCTCGTCACCGAGTAGACGGCCATGCACCCGGTGTGCGGGTCGGTCGGAGTGGGCGTCGGGGTCGGCGTGGGCGTCGGTTCGCCGGTCGAGCCGCCGATGCCCGTCACCTCGCCGTTGCCGCCGTCGAAGACGATGTCGGAACAGGAGAAGAAGTTCTCCGGGCTGTCCGAACGCACCCACTGGATGAACAGCACCGCGTCACCGGAGCGGCCCGAGGGCAGGTTGAGGTCCCAGTAGTAGTGGCCGGACTCGGTGCCCACCGAACCGGACTGCGGCGGATTGGTGACCGTCTGGATCAGCTCCAGGTCGTCCCAGCCCAGCTCGGTGCTGGGCGAGTAGCCGGGCTTGGAGAGATAGACCCTGAAGTCACCGGGGTGGGCGGCCCAGTTGCTGTACTTGACCCGCATCGACGCCCCCGAGGTGAGATGGGTGCGCGGCCAGTCGGAGCGGGCGGCGTTGTAGCCGGTGAAGTTGTACGGGGACCGGTCGCCGGCGCTGCACAGCTTGCCGTCCGGCACGTAGCCGGCGCCGCGGCCGGCCGCGGCGGAGTCGAGTACGGCGAACCAGTTGTACAGCGCGTTCGCCCCGCTCTCGGCGAGCGCGGCCTCGCAGGCCGGGTTCGTCGGGTCCAGGGAGCCGGTGCTGGTCTTGGCGTCGACGTAGCAGAGGTAGGTACGGGAGCCGGGCATCATCGCCACCCCGTGCGCCTGGGCGCTGCCCTGGCCGAGCAGGGCCAGGCCCACTCCGCCGAGCAGGGTGGCCAGTACCGCCGCCAGGGAGAGCAGGCGGTTTCCGCGTAGTGCCATGTGTGGTTCTCCTGTCGGTCGTCGAACTGTCCGCTCTGGAACCCTCCGCCCGCCCGGGGCCGGCTGTGCGCCGGGCGGGCGGAGGTGCGGGGTGGGGCCGGGCCGTGCGGGGCCCGTCCCGGGCTGCGCGGGTCAGACGACGGTGCAGGCGGTGCCGTTCAGGGTGAAGCCGGCCGGCTCGGCGAAGGTGCCGGAGTAGGTGCCCTGGAAGCCGAAGTTCTGCGAAGTGCCGGGCGCGATCCGCGCGTTGTGCGCGACGGGGCTCGCCACCAGGGCACCGGAGTTGGCGGACAGGGTCGCGTTCCAGGCGCCGGTGACCCGCTGTCCGGACGGCAGGGTGAAGCCGAGCTGCCAGCCGTCGAGGGGGGCCGAACCGGTGTTGTGGAGCGTGACGTTGGCGGTGTAGCCGCCCTGCCACACGTTGGTGTCGTACGCCACCCGGCAGCTCGCCGCCGGATCGCCGGGGTCGCCCGGGTCACCGGGGTCGGTGGAACCGGTGTTCACCGTGGAGGAGAAGGAGTTCACGCTGAGCCCGGCACCGTTCTGCCAGGGCTCGAAGCCCGCCTGAACGCTCGTCAGATACCAGCTGGGCTGGGCCAGTCCACGGGACACGGCCTGGTCGACGAAGTCCATGACGTCGAAGCTCCACTGGGCGATCGCCGAGGGGGCCACGAAGGAGATCACGTCGTTGGCGCCGTTGCTGCCGGTCCACACCTCCCAGCTCCGGCCGCCGACGGTGGCGGTGCCGGTCTGCGAGCCGATCGGCTGGATCGGGCCGACCCGGTTGAACCAGATCATGATCTCCGTCCGGTTGACGCCGTCGGTGCGGGGCGTCGGGTCCAGCCAGATGTCGTACGAGGCGTTGTACACCGCGTCGTTGACGAAGCCGTAGGAGATGCTGCTGGGTGCGCTGGAGATGGTGCTGACCTGCGTGGGCAGGCTGGTGCCGGGCGAACAGTTGGTGTAGTGGCAGCCGTTGAAGACCGACGGGTACGACTTGGGGGCGCCGTTGGTGGGCACCGAGCCGTCGGCCTGGGTGACCCGGAAGCCGGTGTCGGTGGCGGTGACGCACTGGGTGGCGCCGGTGCCCCAGCGGTTGTTCTGGACGACGTAGCGCCCCTGGATCACGGTCGTCCCGTACTGGTCGCAGATCAGGGTGTCGGCCTGGGCGGGCGGCCCGGCGGCGAGGAGGGCCGCGACGGTGGCCAGTGCGGTGAGCAGGGCGCCGAGGAGTGCGCGGGGGGTGCGGAGGCGGTGCGTGAGCAAGCGCATGTGGGGGCCTCTCTGCGAGGAACCGGATTCGACAGGGGGGTGCTGCGGGGGTCGCGGGAGCGCTCCCAACTCCCCATTGATGGGAGCGCTCCCACCCCACCGGTTTCGTCGCGACTGTAAGAGCACCGCATGCCCCTGACAACCCTGCGCGCGCGAATCCGTCGAACGGATTCCCAACCGCCCTGCTCAGCGGGGCCCCTACGGAATGATCGTCCAACGGGCGGACGGAGCAAGCCACTTGGGAGCGCTCCCGAAAGGGGCGCGGATCACGCCGAGTCCCGCACCACCAGCCGTGTGCGCAGCACGACATGGCGCCAGGCCGTGGTCTCCGGCCGCTCGATCTCCTCCAGCAGCAGCCGCACCATCGTGGCGCCGATCTCCTTGAGCGGCTGCCGCACGGTGGTCAGTGGCGGGTCGGTGTGCCGGGCGAGCTGGAAGTCGTCGAAGCCGACCACCGCCACGTCCTCGGGCACCCGGCGCCCCGCCGCCCGCAGCTCGGCCAGGGCCCCCGCCGCCATCGTGTCGGAGGCGGCGAACACCGCGTCCAACCCGGGGTGCAGCAGCAGGAGTTCGGCGGTCGCCCGGCGACCGCTCGCCTCGGAGAAGTCGCCCTCGACGGTCAGCGACGCGTCGTCCGGCAGCCCGGCCGCGGCGAGTGCCTGCCGGTAGCCGAGCAGCCGGCACCGGGCGACGTACATGTCGAGCGGCCCGGTGACGGCGGCGATCGACCGCCGGCCGCCGCGCACCAGATGGGCGACGGCCTCCCGAGCGCCGCCCACGTTGTCCGCGTCGACATGGGTGACCCGCTCGTCACCGGAGCGGCGGCCCAGCAGCACGGTGGGCAGGCCGGCGTCGGCGAGCATGTCGGGCAGCCGGTCGTCTGCGCGCACCGACATCAGCAGTACCCCGTCGACCCGGCCGCCGCGCGCGTACTCCACGAACCGGCGGCGCTCGTCCTCGGTGCGCACCAGGGTGAGCAGCAGCTGGACGGAGGCGCCGCCGAGGGCGTCGCCGACGGCGGTGACCGTCTCGGAGAAGAACGGCTCGCCGAACAGCCGCCAGTCCTGCTCGGTCATCACCAGCGCCACGGCGTCCGCGCGCCGGCCGGCGAGGGTGCGGGCCGCGAGGTTGGGCACGTAGCCGAGTTCGGCGACGGCCCGCTGCACGGCACGGCGGGTCGAATCCCGCACGCCCGCCTCGTTGTTGATGACCCGGGAGACCGTGCCCCTGCCGACACCGGCGTGCGCGGCCACCTCCTCCAGCGTGGGCGCGTCGAGCCGCCGTCTGACCATGCTCACCCCCCAAGGGCGTCCGATCCTACGACCGCCGGCGCCCCCGCACGTCCCGAACGGGTCAGTCCCCGTACCGCTCGCGGAGTTCCACCTTGCGCACCTTTCCGGACACCGTCATCGGGAAGGCGTCGAGGAGGCTGAGCCGGCTCGGGATCTTGTAGTGGGCGAGGCGGCCGGCGCAGTGGGCGCGCAGTTCCTCCAGGGTGAGCGGGTCGGCCGGGTCGCGCGGGATGACGCAGGCGAGGACCTCCTCGCCGTAGCGCTCGTCCGGGACGCCGATCACCTGGACGTCGGCGATCTTGGGGTGGGCGTAGAGGAACTCCTCGATCTCGCGCGGGTAGATGTTCTCGCCACCCCGGATGATCATGTCCTTGATGCGGCCGACGATCTCGACGTACCCGTCCTCGCGCATCACCGCCAGGTCGCCGGTGTGCATCCAGCGGGCGGGGTCGACGGACTCGGCGGTCTTCTCGGGCTCGTTCCAGTAGCCGAGCATCACGCTGTAGCCGCGGGTGCACAACTCCCCCGCGGCACCGCGGGGTTGAGTGACCCCGGTCGCCGGATCGACGATCTTCACCTCGATGTGCGGCAGGGCCCGGCCGACGGTGCCGGTGCGGTGCTCCAGGTCGTCGTCGCGCCGGGTCTGGGTGGAGACCGGCGAGGTCTCCGTCATGCCGTAGCAGATGGACACCTCGGCCATGTTCATCTCGCCGACCACCCGTTTCATCACCTCGACCGGGCAGGGCGAGCCCGCCATGATGCCGGTGCGCAGCGAGGACAGGTCGTACTCGGCGAAGTCGGGCAGGTTCAGCTCCGCGATGAACATCGTCGGGACGCCGTAGAGCGAGGTGCACCGCTCCCGCTGGACCGCCTCCAGGGTGGCCCTCGCCTCGAAGGACGGGGCGGGGATGACGATGCAGGCGCCGTGCGAGGTCGCCGCCAGGTTTCCCATGACCATGCCGAAGCAGTGATAGAAGGGGACCGGCAGACAGACCCGGTCCTGCTCGGTGTAGGCGATCGCCTCCCCCACGAAATAGCCGTTGTTGAGGATGTTGTGGTGGGAGAGGGTGGCGCCCTTGGGGAAGCCGGTCGTGCCCGAGGTGTACTGGATGTTGACCGGGTCGTCGCAGGACAGGTCGGCCGGGAGGGCGGCCGGGGTCGCACGGGCGAGCAGCGTCTGCCAGCTCCGGTCGCCGAAGTACACGGCCTCGCGCAGGTCCGGGCAGGCGCCGCGGACCTCGTCCACCATCGCCCGGTAGTCGCTGCCCTTGTGGCCCGGCGAGGCGAACAGCAGGGAGATTCCGGCCTGTTGGAGCACGTACTCGACCTCGTGGGTGCGGTACGCCGGGTTGATGTTGACCATGATCGCGCCGATCCGGGCGGTGGCGTACTGCACCAGCACCCACTCCGGGCAGTTGACCGCCCAGATCCCGACCCGGTCCCCCTTGCCGACCCCGCTCGCGAGCAGCGCGTACGCCAACTCGTCGACGTCCGCGAGGAGTTCGCCGTACGTCCAGCGGCGGCCCGAGGGGACGTCGACGAGCGCCTCCCGGTCCGGCCAGGTGGCGGCGGTGCGGGCCAGGTTGTCGCCGATCGTGTCGCCGAGCAGCGCGGTCGCGCCGGTTCCGTGGGTGTACGACGGTGCGGTCACCGGAAGTCCTCCTCGCGGTACTCGGCGTCCGAGCCGGCCGCCGTGGCCTCGCGCAGTTCGATCCGGCGGATCTTGCCGGAGACGGTCTTGGGCAGGGGCGCGAACTCCAGCCGGCGCAGGCGCTTGTAGGGGGCGAGGACCTCGCGGGAGTGCTCGAAGAGCACCTTCGCGGTGTCGGGTCCCGGCTCCCAGCCCTCGGCGAGGACGACGTACGCCTTGGGGACGGCCAGCCGCAGCGCGTCGGGGGCGGGCACGACGGCGGCCTCGGCGACCGCCTCGTGCTCCAGCAGCGCACTCTCCAGCTCGAACGGGCTGATCTTGTAGTCGGAGGCCTTGAAGACGTCGTCGGCCCGGCCCACGTAGGTGATGTAGCCGTCGGCGTCCCGGGACCCGATGTCCCCGGTGCGGTAGTAGCCGCCCGCCATCGCCTCCGCCGTGCGGTCGGGGTCGCCGTGGTAGCCGGTCATCAGGCCGACGGGGCGGGCCGACAGGTCGAGCGCGATCTCTCCCTCGGCGGCGCCGGGGGCGCCGGAGACCGGGTCGAGCAGTTCGACCCGGTAGCCGGGGCTGGGGCGTCCCATGGAGCCGGTCTTCAGGGGCTGGCCGGGGCTGTTGGAGACCTGCACGGCGGTCTCGGTCTGGCCGAAGCCGTCCCGGATGGTCACGCCCCAGGCCCGCCGGACCTGTTCGATGACCTCGGGGTTGAGGGGCTCGCCGGCCGCCACGGCCTCGCGCGGCGGCGTGCGCAGCGCGCTCAGGTCGGCCTGGATGAGCATCCGCCACACGGTCGGCGGGGCGCAGAACGTGGTGACGCCGGCCCGGTCCATCTCCGCCATCAACCGGGCCGCGTCGAAGCGCGTGTAGTTGTACAGGAAGACGGTCGCCTCGGCGTTCCACGGGGCGAACAGGTTCGACCAGGCGTGCTTGGCCCAGCCCGGGGAGGAGATGTTGAGGTGGACGTCGCCCGGGCGCAGGCCGATCCAGTACATCGTGGCGAGGTGGCCGATCGGGTACGAGGTGTGGGTGTGCTCGACCAGTTTGGGCCGGGCGGTGGTCCCGGAGGTGAAGTAGAGCATCAGCGGGTCGTCGGCGCGGGTCGGACCGTCGGGGGTGAAGCCGGCCTCGGCGGTGGCGGTGTCCTCGTACGGCAGCCAGCCCTCGGGGGCGCCGCCGACCGCGATCCGGGTGTAGGCGCCGGGCACCTCGTCGAACTTGCCGGTGTCCCCGGCCCGCGCGATCACATGCCGGACACGGCCTCGCTCCACCCGGTCGCGCAGGTCGGCGGGGCCGAGCAGGGGGGTGGCCGGGATGACGACCGCGCGCAGCTTCATCGCGGCCAGCGCCGTCTCCCACAGCTCGGTCTGGTTGCCGAGCATCACCAGCACCCGGTCCCCGGCCCCGACACCCCGGGCGCGCAGCCAGTTCGCGACGCGGTCGGAGCGGGCGGACATCTCGGCGAAGGACAGCCGCGCCTCGGTGCCGTCCTCCTCGACGATGTGCAGCGCGGTGCGGTCGTTGTCCCGCGCGATGACGTCGAACCAGTCGAGGGCCCAGTTGAACCGGTCGGGCCGGGGCCAGTCGAAGCCGTCGTGGGCGGTGGCGTAGTCCTCGCGGTGCTCCAGCAGGAAGTCCCGCGCCCTGCGGAAGTCCTCGGTGGCCGTCATGTGTCCTCCTCGGTTCCGGACCGTTGCCCGGCGGCTCCCCGCCATCGTCTAATCCAGGTGACACCACTCACTACCCGCGAACGGGGGTGTCGCCGCGGAAGGAGGGCGGACGGTTGACGACGGACGTGGGCGCGACGGCCGAGATCCGCGGCGCGCTGGTGCGGCTGCGCCGCGGCACGGGTCTGCCGGTGGCCTTCGGCGGTCTGGTGGAGTCCGCCCGGCCGCAGATGCTGATCAGCGAGCTCAGCGGCACGGCCACGCTCTCGCTGAGCCGCCTCGCGGTGACCTCCGGAACCGGTCTCGGCGGCCGGGCCGTGGCCCTGGCCCGCCCCTGCGCGGTGACGGACTACTCCGTCTCGCGCCAGATCAGCCACGAGTACGACACCGCGGTCGCCGCGGAGGGCCTGCGCTCGGTCCTCGCGGTCCCGGTCGTCGTACGGCGCCGGGTGCGCGGTGTCCTCTACGGCGCCCTGCGCACCGCCCAGCCGCTGGGCGACCGCACGCTGTCCGCGGCCGTGGCGGCGGCCCGGGACGTCGAGCAGGCGCTGGTGGTGCGGGAGTCTGCGCGCGAGCTGCTGGACGCGGCGCGTCCCGAGCCGTCGCCCGGCGAGACCGGTGCCGCCCGGGAGCGGGTCCGGGAGGCACACGCGGCGCTGCGCGCGCTGGCACCCCGGATCGGCGACCCGGAGCTGCGCGCGGAACTCCTGGAGGCGTGCGGGCTGCTCGCCCCCGAGGCGGAGCGCGACCCGGGCGTGGTCCTCGCACCCCGGGAGCTGGACGTGCTGGCGTGCGTGGCCGCGGGCGCCACGAACGCGGCCGCCGCGGAACGGCTCGGGCTGCGCCCGGAGACGGTGAAGGGCTACCTGCGCTCGGCGATGCGCAAACTCGACGCCCACACCCGCGGCCAGGCAGTGGCAGCGGCCCGCCGAGCATCGTTGCTGCCGTAGGGCACGGGGTGCCTGCGGCGCTGGGGCAGGGGGGTGGGAGACGTGCCGTGGGCACGGGGTGCCTGCGGCGCTGGGGCAGGGGGGTGGGAGATGCGCCGTGGGCACGGGGTGCCTGCGGCGCTGGGGCAGGGGTGCCGGGGCACGGACGGGCGAGGCGCCGAAGGCACAAGACGGCGGGGGTGCCGGGGCACGGACGGGCGAGGCGCCAAGGGCACAAGACGGCGGGGTGCCGGGGCACGGACAGGCGAGGTACCGAAGGCGTGAGATGGCTGCGGCACCCTGGCACGGGCCGGCGGCGTGCCGTGAACGCGGCACGCCGGGACTCCACGGGCGCGGGGTGGCTGCCGCGCCGTGGCGCGGGGTGATCGCGAGGGCGTGCCGCGGCCAGGTCGCGGGGCAGGGCCGTTGTGTCAGGGCGGCACGGCTGCTGTGATGCGCGGCGCGACCACGCCGCCACGGCACCGCCGCGGCCTCGACGGGGAGAACGGCGCGCGACCGCCGTAGCGCGCGGCGGCAGCCGCACCTCAGCCGGACGACCGCTCTACCGAGCAGGCACGACCACCGCAGCGCATGCGGCGACAGTCTCGCCCCGGCAACACGCCCCGGCCGCTCCGCGAGACGCCCGCTCCCTGGTACGGCACGACTACCGCAGCACCCGACGGCAGTCGCGCCTCGGCGAGACGACCGCTCTGTCGGGAAGGACACGACTATCGCAGGGCGCGGGGACAGTTGCGCCCCGGCCGGACAGCCGCCCCTTCGGGAAGGCGCTGCGACTGTCGCGCCCCGGCAGCACCCCTCGCCCGCCCCGCAGGACGCCCGCCCCCTGGTACGGCAGACCACCGCAGCACCCGGCCGCAGTCGCGCCTCGGTCCGTGGGACGGGTGTGCCCTCCTGCGGGGCGTCGTAGCGCACGCGGCGGTTCGGCCCTTGCCGTGCGAACCGGCGGCCGTTGTGTCATGTGTGTCATGGCCGCAGCAGGCACGCGTGTGCGGGCGGTACTGCGGGCGCGGTCCGTGTCCGTCGGGGCGCCGCGCCCGGCCCGTTGTCGCGGGGACGCGGAGGGGTTCGGGGGTGTCCGGGGCGTCGGTGGCTCATTCATGTGTGCGTCCCGTGAATTTGACTATGCCGCCGAGTTGTTATTCGGCTCACCCGGCAGGCACTCCGAAATTCAAAGACCCTTGCCTAATATTGGCCAGGACACGCCACAGGGAGGGGAGCGGTGACCGTGCCACGGGACTACAGGGAGCCTGCCAGATCCCGCTCCGACCTGGTCATCGGTCGGGACGAGCCGGTCGCCGCCGCGCGTGCGCAGCTCGCCCGGGGCGGCAGTGTCCTCCTGCACGGGCCCGCCGGAATAGGAAAGTCGACCGTCCTGCGGGCCCTGGCCGCGGAATACGGGGAAGCGTCACGGACCGTGTTGCGCTGCTCGGCCACCGAGTCCGAATCCCACCTCCCCTTCCTCGCCCTCGCCGACCTCCTCGGTCTGGTGCTGGACGAGGTGTGCGCGGGGCTCCCCGCCGCCCAGCGCACCGCCCTGGAGTCGGCGCTCACCGGCCGCGGCGAGTCCACGCTCCAGCGCGACGGGCTCGCCCTGCGTCTCGCCGTGCTCTCCGCCCTGCGCGCGCTCGCAGCCGAGGGCCCGGTGCTGGTGGTCGCCGACGACCTCCAGTGGCTGGATCCGGCCAGCGCGGAACTCCTCGGTTTCGCCGCCCGCCGCCTCGGTGACACCCCGGTGCGGATGCTCTTCGCGGCCCGCACCGAGGACCAGGAGTACGACAGGCATCTACGCGCGTCCCCGCCGGACACCCTCGCCCTGCGCCTCGGCCCGCTGACCCGTACCCAGGTGGCCGCCCTGCTCGACCACCGCGGCTACACCGGCCTGCCCCGCTCGACCGTCCGTGACGTCCACCGCACCAGCGGCGGCAACCCGCTGTTCGCCCTGGAGCTCGGCCGGACCCTCGCCGAGAACCCCACCCCGCCCCGGCCGGGCGAGCCGCTGCCGGTGCCGACCTCGCTGCGCGCCCTGGTCCTGGACCGGCTGCAGATGCTCTCCCCCGACGCCCGCCACACCCTCCTCGTGGCCAGCGCGGGCGCCCGCCCCACCCTGGCCACCCTGCGCGCGGCCGGCCGGGCCGACGCCGAGGCGGACACCGCGCGGGCGACCGAGCTGGGTCTGCTGGCCACGGAGTCCGAGGGACCCGCGGTCCGCTTCGCGCATCCGCTGATCTCGGCCGCGCTGTACGCCGAGGCCCCCGCGCAGGAGCGCCGGGCCGCGCACACCGCGCTGTCCACGGCGGCCTCGGACCCCATCGAGCGGGCCAGGCACCTGGCGCTGGCCACCACGGGCACCGACCCGGAGGTGGCCGCCGCGCTGGCGGAGGCGGCCGCCCTGGCCCGCGACCGGGGGGCGCCGTCGATGGCCGCCTCGCTGGGCCGGCTGTCCGCCCGGCACGCCCCGGCCGAGCGCGGCCCGCACGCGCTGCTGCTCCAGGCCGCGGAGGACGCCATCACCGCCGGTGAGCTGGACCTCGCCCGGGACATCGCGCGCGAGGTGCTCTCCGGTTCGACAGTGCCGGCGGAGCGGGTGCGGGCGTGGATCGTGGTGGTCGAGACCGCCGGGCACGCGATGGCGGAGGTCGACGCGGTCTTCCCGCAGGCGCTGGCCGACGCGGGCGACGATCCCCGGCTGCTGGCCCTGATCCACTACCAGCTGGGCTGGCGGGCCCTGCTGGTGGACGGCGACTTCGACCGCGCCCGGGAGGAGGCCGCGTACTGCGCGGAGCTGGCCGCCCGCGGCGGCGACCGGTACACCGAGCTGATGGCGCTGTCCTTCCAGGCGCAGACCGAGACCCTGATGGGCCACCCGGACGCGCCCTCGACCATCCGGCGGGCGCTGACCGAACCCCAGGACCCGCGGGTGTCCTGCCATCACAACGGTGCCGGGTACGCCCGGTTCCGGTGGCAGGTGATGAGCGACCAGCTGGCCGAGGCGCGGGCGACCGTGACCGGGCTGCTGCGCGAGGTCCGCCGGCGCGGCTCGGTCGAGAGCGAGGTGCACTTCCTGCGCGGCCTCGCCGAGACCGAGCTGCGCACCGGGCACTGCGCCCGCGCCCTGGACCTCGCCCGGGAGAGCCTGCGGCTGGCCCGGGACACCGGGATAGGCGAGGTCGCCTCCGCCGTACTGGCCTCCTTCGCGGAGGCGGCGGGCGGTGAGGTGGACCGGGCGCTGGCGCTGGCCCGCGAGGCCTTGGACCACGCGGAGCGGGACGGCGACCAGATGTACGTCTCGCGCGCGCTGGCCGCCCTCGGCCACGCCCAGCTGGTGGCGGGGGACGCGCCTGCCGCGGTCGCCTCGCTGCGCCGGGTGCGGGAGCTGGAGGCGGGTCTGGGCATCACCGACCCGGCACGCGGGCGCTGGCACGGCGACCTGGCGGAGGCGCTGGTGGTGGTCGGCGCGACCGAGGAGGCGCAGGACGTCATCGACACGGCGCGGGCCCGCGCGCTGCGGCTGGGCCGGGAGAGCGTGCTGGCGGTCCTGGACCGCGCGGAGGCGCTGGTGCGCGCCGCGCGCGGGGAACGGGACCCGGCCGCCGCGCAGCTGACGTCCGCACAGGACCGGCTCGCCAAGCTGGGTTACGGGCTGGAGGAGGCGCGGGCGGCGTTCGCGCTGGCCGCGCTGCGCTCCCCGCGGCCGGGTCCGACGGCGTACGACGAGGCGGCGCGGCTGTTCCGGCGGTGCCGGGCGCTGCCGTGGCTGCGCCAGGTGGCGGCGGCGGCCACCGCGCCCCCGGCCGAGCCGGTGCCCGCCCGGGCGGCCGCGCTGGACGCGCTGGACTCGCTCGCCTCGATGGAGCGTCAGGTGGCCGCGCTGGTCATGGAGGGCGCCACCAACCGGGAGATAGCCGGGCGGCTGTTCATCAGCGTGAAGACGGTCGAGGCGACCCTGACCCGCGTCTACCGCAAGCTGGGAATCCGTTCGCGGGTCGACATCGTCCGGCTCGCGGCGGGCCGGCCCGGCAACTGAGACGGCCCCACGGATTCACCTTCACCGGGGGTTTGCGGGCGGCCGACCGAGGGTTTTCCCTGCCCAACTCCCCTAGGGGGTTCCCTTCTTGGGTAGGGCTGCCGCGGGTTCTAGCGTATGGGGCGTGCCGCTCGCCGGGCACACGGGGGTCGGTCCCGAGGCCTTCGTGACTCACCCCCACACCCGTGCGACCCCCCACCGGCAACGCAATGAGGAGACTCATGTTCGGGCTCAACCGTGCCAAGAAGACCGCCATCGGGCTCGCGGCGACCGCCGCGGCCGCGGCCACCGCGCTGATCGGCGTCGCCCCCACCGCCGCCGCGGCTCCCCAGCCCATCGTGGGCGGCTCGACGACCACCACGACGGCGTACCCGTTCATGATGCAGATCACGGACGCCTCGCAGAGCCAGTTCTGCGGTGGGACGCTCGTCTCGGCCACCAAGGTGGTCACCGCGGCCCACTGCATGGTCGGTGAGACCACCAGCAGCGTCAGAGTGGTCGGCGGCCGCACCTACCGCAACGGCACCAACGGCACTGTCAGCCGGGTCAGCAAAATCTGGATCCACCCGAGCTACTCGGACGCCACCAACGGCGACGACGTGGCGGTGCTGACCCTGTCGACGGCGATGCCGTACACGACGGCGCCGTACGTCTCATCCACCCAGACGGGTGTGTACGCGGCCGGCACCACCGCGCGCATCGTCGGCTGGGGCACCACCTCCTCGGGCGGCAGCTCCTCCAACCAGCTGCGGACGGCGACCGTGCCGATCGTCTCCGACTCCGGCTGTGGCGGTTCCTACGGTTCGGACTTCGTCCAGTCCGACATGGTCTGCGCCGGATACACCTCCGGCGGCGTCGACACCTGCCAGGGCGACAGCGGCGGTCCCCTGCTTGTCGGGGGCGTCCTGGCAGGGATCACTTCCTGGGGCGAGGGCTGCGCGCTGGCCGGCTACCCGGGCGTCTACACCCGGCTGACGACCTTCTCCAGCCTGGTGACCGCTCAGGTCAACTCGTGACCGGGAAAGACTCCTGAGTATCCCTCAGGTGCACTACCAGGGGGCGTTGCGGGCCTCCACGAGCGGCCCGCAACGCCCCCGATCCATGTCCTGGGCCGGTTACGGGATGACCTTCCCGAAGCGGAGGTCGTAGCCGTCGTCGGGGTGCATGACCCGGAGTACGTGCTCGCCCTCCGTGCGGACCTCCGCGCGTTCGGCGGCGGTGAGGTCGCGGAACGTCTCGACGACGAGGGCGCCGTCGATGATCCGCCAGACGCCGGCGAGGAAGCCGTCGACGAGGAGCGGGCAGTAGAAGGTGTTCGCCTGCCAGGTGCGGCCCCGGTCGGCGGGCGGGATCACCCGGGTGCGGTCGGCGTGGGAGAGCATCAGGTTGTCGAACTCGGGGAGGAAGCGCGGGGGCGCGGGGGTCTCGGGGTCGGGGCGCGGGGCGTCGGGCAGGTCGAAGAGCTCGACGCCGTGTTCGTCGCGGAAGGTGAGCAGTTCGGGGCGGAGCCGTTCGAAGGCGGGGCGCATCCGGGTCAGCCCGCACCAGGTCTGCATGTCCTTGACGGAGGCGGGGCCGAAGGCGGCGAGATAGCGCAGGACGGCGGTGTCGGCGGAGGCGGCTTCCTCCTGGGGGCGGTCCAGCCAGTGTTCGACGGTGGTCAGGGTGACCTGGGCGCTGCGGCCCCACAGGCCGCGCGGGGTGATCTGGACGAGCGGCAGCCGGCAGCGCGCGGCGATGGCCAGCGACTGCGGGTCGGCGTCCGGCCACCGCTCGCCGAGCGCCTCCCGCAGCTGTTTCATGGTGCGGGGCTCCTCCTCGACGAGGTCGCGGGCGAGGGCGGCGAGCCGGTCCAGGTCGACGCCGGCCAGGCCCTTGCGGAACAGGTTGATCTCCCGTTCCCGGGCGGGCTGCACCAGCGGCCGCAGGGTGAGGGCGTCGTCGGCGGTGTGCAGGTGGATGGTGGAGCGCAGGGTGACGATCCGCACGGTCTCGCGGCGCTCCAGCAGCCCGGCGAGTTCCCCGGTGGTGAAGCCGTCGAGCCTCGCGGCGAGCGAGTAGTACGGCGGCTTGACCTCCTGGGCCTGGAGGCCGGCGAGGTGCTCCACGGCGGCCCGCGCGGCCATCGGGGTGCGGCGCAGCAGCAGCTGGCGGTCGAGGGTGGCGCGGTTGAGGGCGCGGGTGCCGAGAACGGGGCCCTGGGCGGTCGTCTTCGTCATGTCCGGCACGCTAGTACCGGTTGCGGACAACGACGGTCCGCAAGCCGGGTCAGATGAGGGAGGCGATGTCGAGGTCGAGGTCGGGGAAGGGGGACCGGCCGTCCTCGCTGAGTTCCGCCCAGACCGTCTTGCCCTGCCGGGCGTGCCGGGTGCCCCAGTGCTCGGCGAGCTGGGCGACGAGCAGCAGGCCGCGGCCGCCCTCGTCGTAGGTGTCGGCGCGGCGCAGATGGGGGGTGGTGCTGCCGGCGTCGGAGACCTCGCACATCAGCGCGCCGTCGTGGATGAGGCGCAGCCGGATGGGCGGCCGGCCGTAGCGGATGGCGTTGGTGACCAGTTCGCTGACGACCAGTTCGGTGGTGAAGTCCAGTTCCTGAAGGCCCCAGGCGGTGAGCTGGCGGGCCGCGTTCGCGCGGGCCCGGGAGACCGCCGCCGGGTCGGCGTCCAGGTCCCAGGCGGCGACCTGACGGTCGCCGAGGGTGCGGGTGCGGGCCAGCAGCAGGGCGACGTCGCCGTGCGGCCGGCCGTCGGGCAGCAGGGTCCGCAGTACGTGGTCGCAGGTCTCCTCCAGGACGTCGGCGGGCCGGGCGAGGGCCCGGCGCAGCAGGGCGAGGCCGGCCTCGGTGTCGTGTCCGCGCGCCTCGACCAGCCCCTTGGTGTACAGGGCGAGGAGGCTGCCCTCGGGCAGGTCGAGGTCCACGGCCTCGAAGGGCAGCCCGCCGACGCCGAGCGGCGGGCCGGGCGGCAGGTCGAGGATCTGAACGGTGCCGTCCCCGGTCACCACCGCGGGCGGTACGTGGCCGGCCCGGGCCAGTGAGCAGCGTGCGGTGACGGGGTCGTAGACGGCGTACAGGCAGGTGGCGCCCAGGTCGCCGGTGGCGGGTGCCTCCGGGTCCTTGGCGGCGTCGGCGGCCAGCCGGATGACGACGTCGTCGAGGTGGGTGAGGAGTTCGTCGGGCGGCAGGTCGAAGTCGGCGATGGTGCGGACCGCGGTGCGCAGGCGGCCCATGGTGGCGGCGGCGTGGATGCCGTGGCCGACCACGTCGCCGACGACCAGGGCGACCCGGGCCCCGGACAGCGGGATCACGTCGTACCAGTCGCCACCGACGCCGGCCCGGTCACCCGCGGGCAGATAGCGGGCGGCGACGTCGACGGCCGAATGGTCCGCGGTGCCCTGCGGGAGCAGGCTGCGCTGGAGGCTGAGGGCGGTGGCGCGGGCGTGGGTGTAGCGGCGGGCGTTGTCGACGGCGACGGCGGCCCGGGCCGCGATCTCCTGGGCGAGCAGGAGGTCGTCGTCGTCGAAGACCTCCTGGTGGCCGTTTCTGAGGAAGCGGGCGACGCCGAGGGTGGTGCCGCGGGCGGTGAGCGGCACGACCAGGCCCGAGCCGTCCTGGGCGCGGGAGGGGTGCCCGGTGACCAGGGCGTGGGCGGAGGGCGACTCCGGGGGGCAGATGTGCCGCTGCTGCACCTCGAACTCCGGTTCGAGGTCTCCCTCGGCCGCCCGGTCGGCCATCCGGCGCAGGACGGGGGGATCGGTCGGCGTGGTGCCGTCGACCACCGAGTCGAGCAGGTCGACGGTGACGCCGTCGGCGAAGTGGTCGGTGGCGAGGTCGGCCAGCTCCTGGGTGGTGCGGGCGATGTCGAGGGTGGTTCCGATGCGGATCCCGGCCTCGTTCACCACCGACAGCCGCCAGCGCAGCCGGCGGTCGCGTTCCTCCTGGAAGGCGGCTACGCCCTGCGCGGAGGAGCGGTCGACGTAGGCGGTGGCGGTGGCGGTCATCCGGCGTGCGGTGGCGCTGATCAGCTCGGGGTCGTCGGTCAGCTTGGGCAGCTCCGCGAGCATCGCGTCGAGGACCACGCTCTCCGCCAGCCGCTGGGCCCGCAGGATGGCGGTGACGCCGGTGCCGTGGCGGGCCAGTCTGCGGGAGTGCTCCAGGTCGGTCGGGGGCAGGGCGATGGTGTCCGGGGCGTTTCCGTGCTCCAGTCCGGACAGGACGCCCGTGATGTGCTCGGTGATGTTGTCCGCCGTCTTCCGGGCGATCTCGGGGGTGCTCCACAGCTCGGGCACCTCGCGCCGCAGGTACCGCGCCACTTCGGCGATCAGCTCGTCCGCCCGGGGGGCGAGCCGCCGTGCGGCACGGGACAACAGAGCGTCGGCAGTGACGTCCACACACACGACGGTACGCCGAACGGGGCGGGCGCGAATCTCAGCGGGGCCGGTCCCGGGGCTGGGCGGGATTTGGGTGCGGCGGCGTCGTGGTCGATCGCGCAGTTCCCCGCGCCCCTGGGGGGTGCCAGTCGGGCGCGGGATTTGGGTGCGGCGCTGTCGTGGTCGATCGCGCAGTTCCCCGCGCCCCTGGGGGCGGGGGAGGGTTAGTTTGCTGCCTTTGTGATCAGGGTTGCGATGTGCTGCTCGGCGGTCGGGGTGAGGCGGGTGAGGGCGAAGGCGGTCGGCCACATGGTGTCCTCGTCCAGGCGGGCCGTGTCGTTGAAGCCGAGGGTCGCGTAGCGGGCGTTGAACTTCTGCGCGCTCTGGAAGAAGCAGACGATCTTTCCGTCCCTGGCGTAGGCGGGCATCCCGTACCAGAGCTTGGGCGCCAGCTCCGGGGCGGCGGTGCGGACGATCTCGTGGATCCGCTCGGCCAGCACCCGGTCCGCCTCCTGCATCTCGGCGATCTTCTCGACGACGGCGGCCGCGTCCTGGGCCTCCTTCTCGGCGCGGGTCATCCGGCGCGAGCCGGCCTTCACCTCGCGGGAGCGCTCCTTCATCGCGGCGCGCTCCTCGTCCGTCCACTGCTCGGCGGGGGCGGTGGTGTGCTGGGTCTTCGTCATGACGGGTTCCTTCCGGGTGGGTCGAGTGGCGTGCCGGGGTGCTGGCGGGTCGTGGCGGCGAGCCGGTTGGTGAGGTTGGTGACGCCGATCATGAGGATCAGCGCGGCGAGCCGCTGTTCGTCGTAGTGGGTGGCGGCCCGGTCCCAGACGGGGTCGCTGACCGCGTCGGGGCGGTCGGCGAGCCGGGTCGCGGCCTCGGCGAGTTCCAGGGCCGCCCGTTCCGCCGGGCTGAAGCAGGGGGTGTCGCGCCAGGCGGCGAGGGCGAGCAGCCGTTCGTCGCCCACCCCGGCCGCCCGGGCCGCAGCGGCGCCGAGGGCGACGCAGGCGCCGGATCCGTTGATCTGGCTGACCCGCAGCCGCACCAGCTCCAGCGTCCCGGCGTCCACACCGGCGGAGTGCGCCGCGCGCCGGATCTCCTCCAGTGGCCGGGCCGCGCCGGGCAGGACGTCGGCGGGTTTCCGCATCCGGGACCGCACTGCTCTCCCCTCTCTTCTCGTCCGTCGCCCCGTCCCCCGGGGCGTGACTCCATGACAGCCCGTCCCCGCGCCCCGGGCCATCCGGGCGGGACGCCGTGGGACAGCACAACAGGGCTTGACCTGCGCCGACTTGGCTGTGAAGACTTCGGGCACGGTGGGACGCACGGACGGGGGAACAGTGGTGGACCAGCAGGCCGGGACCAACGATCCGCAGGAGGAGCTGGCGGCGCGGCTGCGCCTGGTCCAGGAGCTGTCCGGGCTGGGCGTACGGGCGCTCGCCCGGGACTCCGGCCTCAGCTCCTCCTCGCTCTCGCGCTACCTCACCGGCCGTACGGTTGCGCCGTGGCCCGCCGTGGTCGCCCTGTGCCGTCTGGTCAAGCGGGACCCCCGGCCGCTGCGGCCCCTGTGGGAGCGGTGCGCGAACCCGCTGCCCGCGCCGCCCAGGAGCAGCCGCCAGGCCCGGCCGGCACCCCGCAACGACCTCCCCCGTGACGTGCCCGACTTCACCGGGCGCGAGGAGGCCCTCGCCGCGGTGTTCGCCGCGCTGGACAGCCATCGGGCGGTCTCCGTCGACGGCATGGCGGGCGTCGGCAAGAGCACGCTCGCCGTGCACGCGGCGCACCGGCTGGCCGACTCCTTCCCGGACGGACGGCTCTACGTCGATCTGCACGGGTTCACCGAGGGCCGTCCCCCGCTCGATCCCGACTCCGCGCTGCGGATGCTGCTCGGCGCCCTGGACGTGCCGTCCGAGCGGGTGCCCCGGGAGGGCCTGGCGGAACTGTCCGCCTGCTGGCGCTCGGAGCTGGCCGGCCGGCGGGTGGCCGTGGTCCTCGACAACGCGGCCGACGCCGAGCAGGTGCGCCCGCTGCTGCCCGGTGCGGGCGCCTCGGTCGCGCTGATCACCAGCCGCAACCGGCTGCTCGGCCTGGAGGAGGTGCCGCCCGTCTCGCTGGACGTGCTCGGCGCCGAGGAGAGCGCGCTGCTGCTGGCCCGGGCCGGCGGCGACCCGGGCGGTCCCGGGGGCCGGCTGGCCCGGGACCCGGAGGCCACCGCGGAGGTGCTGCGGCTGTGCGGCCGGCTGCCGC
Source organism: Streptomyces sp. NPDC000983 (assembly GCF_040299205.1). NCBI lineage: Bacteria > Bacillati > Actinomycetota > Actinomycetes > Kitasatosporales > Streptomycetaceae > Streptomyces > Streptomyces sp. NPDC000983. Next base: position 307,252 of record NZ_JBEPBM010000006.1, read on the forward strand.
TCGCGCTGCGGCTGGCCGGGGCGCGGCTGCGGCACCGGCCGGGCTGGACCGTGGGCATCCTCGCCGAACGCCTGGCCGGGGGCTCGGACGAGTTCGACAGCGCGCTCGCCATGTCCGTACGGCAGCTGGACCGGGCGCACGCCCGGCTGTTCCGGCTGCTGGGCGTGGTGCCCGGGGAGTCCTTCGACGACCATCTGGCCGCGGCGCTGGCGGACGTCGGGGTGGGTGAGGCGCGGGCCGTGCTGGAGGACCTGGTCGACGCGCACCTCGTGCAGGAGCCGACGGCGGGCCGCTACCGGCTGCACGACCTGGTGCACCGGCACGCGCGCCGGGCGGGCGTCGAGACGGACCCGGCGGCCGACCGGGAGCGGGCCCTGCTGCGGGTGCTGGGCTACTACGTCCACGCGGCGGCCGCCGCCGACGCCGCGATGCCGTTCGTGGCGCCCGCGTCCGCCGTCGCCGCGGGGCCGGCCCCGAAGGAGCTTCCGCGGTTCGCGGACCGCGGCGCCGCCTTCTCGTGGTTCGTCGCGGAGTACGGCAATCTCGTCGCCGCGTTCGAGACGGCGGCGGCGGTCGGCGCCGACGTCCATGTGTGCGAGCTGCCGCGCTTCCTGCGGTCCTACTTCGCCCGCCGCTGCGGCACCACGCACCTCAACGTCCTCTTCGAGCGCTCGCTGGCGGCCGCCGAGCGGCTGGGCGATCCGCTGCGGCTGGCGGAGGCGTACAGCGACCTGGGGTTCGCGCGCTACCACGCGGGCCGTGCCGCGGAGGCGGCCGAGGCGTACGAGGCGGGCGGGACGAGGGCGGAACAGGCGGGGGACGTCCGGGTGGCGGCCGAACTGGCCCTGCGCCGCGGCTACCTGGGCTGGGACGCGGCCCGGGGCGAGGAGCCGCTGGACCTCTTCCGGCTGGCGGGCAAGCTGTACACGGAGGCCGGCTGTCCGCAGGGCGCCGCGCACGCCGCCGCCGCTCAGGCCTGGGCGCTGCTGCAACTGGGGCACCGCGAGGAGGCGGCGGGGCTGGCCCGGGAGGTGCTCGGCGTGCCGCACACCGACCCCGTGTGGCCGCCGGCGCTGACGGCCCGGATCACGCTCGGGGTGGCCCTCGCCCGGGAAGCCCCGGAGGAGGCGGCCGGCCATCTGGACCGCGCGCTGGCGCTGGCCCGCGAGGACGGGCATCTGCACAACCAGGCGTGGGGCCTGAACTGCCGGGGCGTGGCGCTGCGGCAGATGGGCCGGTACGAGGAGGCGCTGGCGAGCCACCGGGAGGCGTTCGCGCTCCTCGACGAACTCTTCGAGGAGCACTGGAAGATCCACTTCCTCAACGGTTACGCCGAGACCTGCCGGCTCGCCGGTCTGCCCGAGGAGGCCCTGCGGCTGCACCGGCAGGCTCTGGAGCTGGGGCCGGGCCACCGGTACGAACGGGCGCTGGCCCACGAGGGCATCGCCGCCGTGCTCGACGCCACGGATCCGGCGGGCGCCGCCTCCGAACGCGCGGCGGGCCGGGCCGTTCTCGGTGAGCCGGTCGCCCAGGACCGCTGAAATTCCCCTGGTCCGGGCCCTTTTGGGCTCGCCGAACCCACTATAAACACCGCGTATACACGCGACGTATAGTCCCGGCATGCCTTCTCTGACCAAGAAGATGAAGAAATCGGGGGCCGCGTTCCTCGCCGCCATGACCCTGTCCGCCGTGACCGCCCTGACCGGCTGCACCCAACTCGACACCACCTCGCCCGCCGACGTCCGCGCGGAGGCGAGCACCGACGTACAGGCCCGGGCCGGGACCGTCGACTGCCGCGAGGTCAAGTGCATCGCACTGACCTTCGACGCGGGCCCCAGCGAGCACTCGCCGCGGCTGCTGGACATCCTGAAGGAGGAGCAGGTCCCGGTGACCTTCTTCCTCCTCGGCAAGCGGCACATCGAGAAGTACCCGGAGCTGGTCCGGCGGATGGCCGACGAGGGACACGAGCTGGCCAACCACACCTGGGAACACAAGATCCTCACCGAGCTGGAACCGGACCAGATACGCGAGGAACTGCGCCGGCCCAACGAGGAGATAGAGCGGCTGACCGGGCACCGGCCGACCCTGATGCGCCCGCCGCAGGGCCGCACCGACGACACCGTGCACGAGATCTCCCGTGAACTGGGCCTCGCCGAGGTGCTGTGGAGCGTGACGGCCAAGGACTACAAGACCAACGACTCGGCGCTCATCGAGGAGCGCGTCCTCGACCAGTCCGAACGGGACGGGATCATCCTGCTGCACGACATCTACCGCGGCACCGTGCCCGCGGTGCCCGGGATCATAGACAAGCTGAAGAAGCGCGGCTTCGTGTTCGTGACGGTGTCCCAACTCCTCGCCCCGGGACGGGCCGAGCCCGGTGAGGTCTACCGGCCCTGAGCCCTCCGCACCGCCTACGCCGGTGCGCCGACCGGGCGTTGGGCCATGTGGCTGAGCCGGGCGCGAGCGCGCCGCCCGGCCGGCCGGACTGCTTAAGATCGTCGCGTGGTCACCTTCCGGCTCGAACGCACGCCGCCGCTCTCCCCCGAGGAGGCCTGGCGCCGCCTCACCGAGTGGCCCCGGCACGCGGAGGTGGTCCCGCTGACCCGGGTCACCGTGCTCACCCCCGGCCCCTCCGGGGAGGGCACGGTCTTCGTGGCGCGGTCGGGCGTGGGCCCGTTCGCCTTCGACGACCGGATGAAGGTCACCGTGTGGCGGCCCCCGACGGACGACGCCCCGGGGCTGTGCCGGCTGGAGAAGCGGGGCCGGGTGGTGCTGGGCTGGGCGGAGATCGAGGTGCGTCCCGGCCCCGGCGGACGGGCCCGGGTCCTGTGGCGCGAGGAACTCCGGGTCCGGCTGCTGCCGGGGCTGTTCGACCGTCCGCTGGAGGCCGCGTCGCGGCTGGTGTTCGGACGGGCCGTCAACAGCCTGCTGCGCAGCCCCTGAACACCGCCTGACAGACTGGCGCCATGGTCCCGGGCGATGGCGTACACACGGCGGTCGACGAGGTCGAAGCACTCGCGGCGGACTCCCTGCGCTGGCTGCTCGCGCAGGCGCGGGACGCCGGTGACGGCGGCCTCGCCTGGCCCGTAAGGCCCTCGGACCCGGTCTGCGACCCGATGTTCTACAACGGCACGGCGGGCGTCGTACCGGCGCTGCTGGAGGCGTGGCGGACAACCGGCGACGACCGGTACGCCGACAGTGCCGTGCGCGCCGCCCGGGGTCTTGCGGTGGCGGTGGAGGAGACGGAGGACAGCTCCCTGTACTTCGGTCTCACCGGCATGGCGCTCGTTCTGCGCGCCGTCCACGAGGAGTTGGGCGACACGGCCGCCGGCGCCGCCGCGGACCGGGCCATGGCGCTGGTGCGCTCCCGGTTCGACGGCACGCGCTGGGGTGAGCTGTTCGAGCTGATGGGCGGCAACGCGGGCATCGGCCTCGGCGAACTGGCGCTCGGTGAGCCGGAGTTCGCCGTACGGGCGGTCGAGCCGTACCTCGGCGCCGCGGAGCGGACCGATGCCGGGGTGCGGTGGCCGTTCCGGCCCGGGCCGGCCGGGCGGATGCACCACATCTCGCACGGCACCCTCGGCGTGGTGACCGCACTCGCCGCAATCGGTGCCGCGGCCGGCCGCGCGGACCTGGTCGAGCTGGCCCTGGCGGGTGCGGCGGACGTCGTCGCGCGCGACGAGGCCGGCCCCGAGGGATTCCTGGTCCCGCACTCCGATCCGCAGCACGGCGGCGGGCGGGCCGCCCGGTACAACTACGGCTGGTGCCACGGTCCGGCCGGTGACGCCCAGGTGTTCCGGCTGCTGCGGGACGCCCTGGGCGACCCCGCCTGGTCGGCGCGGGCCGACCGCTGCTGGCACACCGTCACCCGGTCCGGACTGCCCGAGCGGACGAGCCCGGGCTTCTGGGACAACAACGGCCGCTGCTGCGGCACCGCGGGCGTGCTGGCGCTGGCCTGCGACCGGATCGCCGAACAGGGCGACGCCCCGGACTTCGCCCGGGTGCTGGTGGCGGACCTCGCGGCGCGTGCCGTGCGGGACGCGGACGGCGCCCGCTGGTCCAACGTGGAGCACCGGGCCGTGCCGAGCGCGCTGGAGGCGGAGACCGGCTGGGCGATGGGCAACGCGGGCATCGCGCGCGAGCTGCTGCGGTTCGTCCGGCTGAGCCGGGGCGGCGCCCCGGACTACGCCGTCGGCTGGCCCGACCAGCCCCCGGTGCGCCGGGGCTCCGGTCAGGCCACCGAGCCGATCCGGCCGGCCGGTACCGCACCGCCGTCGTGATGGATCGGCGTGTGGGCGCCGGTCAGCGACACCCCGCTGCCGCCGCGCCGGGCGGCGACGATCTCGGCCGCGATCGACAGGGCCGTCTCCTCGGGCGTACGGGCGCCGAGGTCGAGGCCGATCGGGGAGCGCAGCCGGGCCAGTTCCAGTTCGGTGACGCCGACCTCGCGCAGCCGTTCGTTGCGGTCCAGGTGGGTACGGCGGGAACCCATCGCGCCGACGTAGGCGACCGGCAGGCGCAGCGCGAGCCGTAGCAGGGGCACGTCGAACTTGGCGTCGTGGGTGAGGACGCACAGCACGGTGCGGGCGTCGACGCGGGTGCGCTCCAGATACCGGTGCGGCCAGTCGACGACGATCTCGTCGGCCTCGGGGAAGCGGGCCCGGGTCGCGAAGACGGGCCGCGCGTCGCAGACCGTCACATGGTGGCCGAGGAACTTCCCGACCCGTACCAGCGCCGACGCGAAGTCGATCGCGCCGAAGACGATCATCCGGGGCGGTGGCACCGAGGACTCCACCAGCACCGTCAGCGGTTCTCCGCAGCGCGAGCCCTGCTCGCCGATCTCCACGGTGCCGGTCCGGCCGGCGTCCAGCAGGGCGCCGGCCTCGGCCGCGACCGTGCGGTCCAGTTCCGGGTGCCCGCCGAGGCCGCCGTCGTACCCGGCGCCGTCGGGCCGGACCAGCAGGGCGCGGCCCATGAGTGCGGCCGGGCCCGAGACGACCCGGGCCAGGGCCGCCGCCTCCCCCCGTGCGGCGGCGGCCAGGGCGGCGGCGACCACCGGGCGGGCCCGGCCTGCGGCCCGTACCGGGGTGACGAGGATGTCGATGATCCCGCCGCAGGTCAGGCCCACGGCGAAGGCGTCGTCGTCGCTGTAGCCGAAGCGCTCCAGGACGGTCTCGCCGTCCTGGAGGGCCTGTTGGCACAGGTCGTAGACGGCGCCCTCCACACAGCCGCCGGAGACCGAGCCGATCGCCGTGCCCTCGGTGTCCACGGCGAGCGCCGCGCCGGGCCGGCGGGGCGCGCTGCCGCCGACCGCGACGACGGTCGCCACGGCGAAGTCACGGCCCTGCTCGACCCACCGGTGCAGTTCCTCGGCGATGTCCAGCATCTCTCGTTCTCCTTAAGGGCGATGGTGCGGAGGGCTCACGGCCGGCGCCACTAGTGGACGCCGAGCCAGCTCTCGATCGGGTTGAGGGCGAAGAACACCACGAAGATCACGGTCAGGGCCCACATGAACGCCCCGATCTCCCGGAGCCTGCCCTGCGCGGTCCTGATGGCGACGTAGGAGATGACGCCGGCGGCGACACCCGCGGTGATGGAGTAGGTGAACGGCATGACCACCACGGTCAGGAAGACCGGGATCGCGGTGGCGCGGTCGGCCCAGTCCACGTGCCGGGCGTTCATCATCATCATGGCGCCGATGACGACCAGTGCCGCGGCCGCGACCTCGCCGGGCACGATCGCCGTGAGCGGGGTGAAGAACAGACAGGCGGCGAAGAACAGGCCGGTGACCACCGAGGAGAGGCCGGTGCGGGCCCCTTCGCCGACGCCGGTCGCCGACTCCACGAACACGGTCTGGCCGGAGGCGCCGGAGACGCCGCCGATCGCGCCGCCCGCGCCGTCGATGAACAGCGCCTTGGACAGACCCGGCATCCGGCCCCTGTCGTCGGCGAGCTTCGCCTCGGTGCCGACGCCGATGATGGTGGCCATCGCGTCGAAGAACCCGGCGAGCACCAGGGTGAAGACGATCATGCCGACGGTCATCGCGCCGACCTCGCCCCAGCCGCCGAACTCGACGTCGCCGAAGAGGGAGAAGTCCGGCATGGAGACCGCGCTGCCGTGCAGTTCGGGCGCGCCGCCCGCCCACTGCTCGGGGTCGATCGCGTCCACGGCGTTGAGGAGGACGGCCAGCAGGGTGCCGCCGACGATGCCGATCAGGATGGCGCCGGGCACGCCCCGCGCCTGGAGCATGAAGATCGCCAGCAGGGTCACGGCGAACAACAGCACCGGCCAGCCCGCCAGTTCGCCGGCCGGGCCGAGGGTGAGCGGGGTGGCCTGGCCCTGGTGGACGAAGCCGGCCTTGGCGAAGCCGATCAGGGCGACGAAGAGGCCGATGCCCATGGTGATGGCGTGCTTGAGGGCCAGCGGGATCGCGTTCATGATCATCTCGCGGAGGCCGGTGACGACCAGCAGCATGATGACCACGCCGTACATCACGCACATGCCCATGGCTTGCGGCCAGGTCATCTGCGGGGCGACCTGCGAGGCGAGGACGCCGGAGACGGACAGGCCGGCCGCGAGGGCGAGCGGCACCTTGCCGAAGAAGCCCATCAGCAGGGTGCTGAGGGCCGCCGCGAACGCGGTCGCGGTGATCAGGGCCTGCTGTCCGAGGGTGTTCCCGGCGGCGTCCTTGCCGGACAGGATCAGCGGGTTGAGCAGAAGGATGTACGCCATCGCCATGAAGGTGGTGACGCCGCCGCGCACTTCGCGCGCGACCGAGGAGTCCCGCCTCGTGATGTGGAAGTACCGGTCCAGCCAGGACCGTCCGGCCGGGACGCGTGAGCCTGCGCCCGCGTCCTCGGCGACGGTCTCCGTCTGAAGTGACTGCTGGGTCATGTGGGCCTGCTCCCAAGGTTCAAAGGGACACCCGCAGCGACAACCGCCGTGGCGGGCGCGGGATTTGGGAAGGTGTTACGGCCGCACGACCCGGGGGACGGCCCGAGACGAACGAACGGGATCCTCCGGGCGGCGCGGCGAAGTGTGACGTTCCCGGCGCCGCCCGGAGAGACTTGCGGTGGTGTGTCTACGCCGTACCGGTGAGGTGTTCCGGCCGTACCGGCGTCCGGTCGAGCTCCAGCCCCGTCGCGTTCCGGATCGCCGCGAGGACGGCCGGGGTCGAGGACAGGGTGGGTGCCTCGCCGATGCCGCGCAGCCCGTACGGGGCGTGGTCGTCGGCGAGTTCGAGCACATCGACGGGGATGGTCGGTGTGTCGAGGATCGTGGGGATGAGGTAGTCCGTGAAGGAGGGGTTCCTCACCTTCGCGGTCTTCGGGTCGACGATGATCTCCTCCATCACCGCGATGCCCAGGCCCTGGGTGGTGCCGCCCTGGATCTGGCCGATGACGGAGAGCGGGTTGAGCGCCTTGCCGACGTCCTGGGCGCAGGCCAGTTCGATCACCTTGACCAGGCCCAGCTCGGTGTCCACCTCCACGACCGCGCGGTGCGCGGCGAAGGAGTACTGGACGTGGCCGTTGCCCTGGCCGGTGCGCAGGTCGAAGGGTTCGGTCGGCCGGTGCCGCCACTCCTCCTCGACCTCGACGCTCTCGTCCTGGAGGACCTCCGCGAGGTCGGCGAGGACCTCGCCGCCGTCGGTGACGACCTTGCCGCCCTCCAGCAGGAGTTCGGCGGTGGCCCAGGCCGGGTGGTAGGAGCCGAACCTGCGGCGCCCGATCTCCAGGACCTTCTCCCGGACCAGTTCGCAGGCGTTCTTCACGGCGCCGCCGGTGACGTACGTCTGGCGGGAGGCGGACGTCGAACCGGCGCTGCCCACCTGGGTGTCGGCCGGGTGGATGGTCACCTGGGTGACGCCCAGCTCGGTGCGGGCGATCTGCGCGTGGACGGTGACGCCGCCCTGGCCGACCTCGGCCATCGCGGTGTGCACGGTGGCCACGGGCTCGCCGGCGATGACCTCCATGCGCACCTTGGCGGTGGAGTAGTCGTCGAAGCCCTCGGAGAAGCCGACGTTCTTGATGCCGACGGCGTAGCCGATGCCGCGGACGACGCCCTCGCCGTGCGTGGTGTTGGACAGGCCGCCGGGCAGCTGCCGTACGTCGGCGCCCTCGCTGGACTCCCACTGGCGCTCCGGCGGCAGCGGCATCGCCTTGACGCGGCGCAGCAGTTCGGCGACCGGGGCGGGCGAGTCGACGCGCTGCCCGGTCGGCAGGAGCGTGCCCTGTTCCATCGCGTTGAGCTGCCGGAACTCCACCGGGTCCAGGCCGAGTTCCTTGGCCAGCTTGTCCATCTGCGCCTCGTAGGCGAAGCAGGCCTGGACCGCGCCGAAGCCGCGCATGGCGCCGCAGGGCGGGTTGTTGGTGTAGAGGGCGACGGCCTCGATGTCCACGTTCTCGACGACGTACGGTCCGACGGAGAGCGAGGAGGCGTTGCCGACGACGGCCGGGGAGGCGGAGGCGTAGGCGCCGCCGTCCAGCACGATCCGGCACTTGAGGTGGGTGAGCTTGCCGTCCCTGGTGGCGCCGTGCTCGTAGTGGAGCTTGGCGGGGTGGCGGTGGACGTGTCCGAAGAAGGACTCGAAACGGTTGTAGACGATCTTGACGGGCTTGCCGGTGCGCAGGGCCAGCAGACAGGCGTGGATCTGCATCGACAGGTCCTCGCGGCCGCCGAAGGCACCGCCGACGCCGGAGAGCGTCATGCGCACCTTCTCCTCGGGCAGGCCGAGGACGGGCGCGATCTGGCGCAGGTCGGAGTGGAGCCACTGGGTGGCGATGTAGAGGTGGACGCCGCCGTCCTCCTCGGGCACCGCGAGGCCGGACTCCGGGCCGAGGAACGCCTGGTCCTGCATGCCGAAGGTGTACTCGCCTCGGACGATCACGTCGGCCCGCTTCGCGGCCTCGGCGGCGTCGCCGCGGACGATGGGCTGGCGGTGCACGATGTTGGGGTGCGGGACATGGCCCGCGTGGTGGTCGTCGCGGCCCTCGTGGACCAGGATCGCGTCGGGCGCGGTCGCGGAGGCCTCGTCGGTGATGACGGGCAGTTCGCGGTACTCGACGTGGATCTTCGCGGCGGCGCGGCGCGCGGTCTCCGGGTGGTCGGCGGCGACCAGCGCGACCGGCTCGCCGTGGTGGCGCACCTTGCCGTGCGCGAGGACCGGGGTGTCCTGGATCTCCAGGCCGTAGTTCCTCACCTCGGTGGGCAGGTCGTCGTAGGTGAGGACGGCGTGGACTCCCGGGGTGGCCAGGGCCTGGCTGGTGTCGATCGAGACGATCTCGGCGTGGGCGACCGTGGAGCGCAGGATCTGTCCCCAGAGCATGTCCTCGTGCCACATGTCGGACGAGTAGGCGAACTCGCCGGTGACCTTGAGGGTGCCGTCCGGGCGGAGCGTGGACTCGCCGATGCCGCCCTTGGTCTGAGAACCCTGAGTGATCTTCGTGGGCGCGCCGCTGGTGGGCTTCGTGGGCATGGTCAGACCGCCTCTGCCTGCCGGGCGGCCGCGAGGCGGACCGCGTCCATGATCTTCTCGTAGCCGGTGCAGCGGCACAGGTTGCCCGAGAGCGCCTCGCGGATGTCCGCGTCGCTCGGGTTGGGGTTGCGCTCCAGCATCTCGTCGGCGGCGACCAGCAGCCCGGGGGTGCAGAAGCCGCACTGGACGGCGCCGGCGTCGATGAACGCCTGCTGGACGGGCGAGAGTTCGGTGCCCTCGCCGGTGTGCGAGTCCTGGCCCTTGGCCTGCCAGCCCTTCGCCTCGTCGAGGGAAGTGCCGCCGCACGCGCCGGTGGCGCAACCGCCGTGCTCGGCGCGCTGCTTGGCGAAGTCCGCGAGCCCCTCGACGGTCACCACCTCGCGGCCCTCGACCTGACCGGCCGCGACCAGACAGGAGCAGACCGGTACGCCGTCGAGGCGGACCGTGCAGGAGCCGCACTCGCCCTGCTCACAGGCGTTCTTCGAACCGGGCAGGCCGAGGCGCTCGCGCAGCACGTACAGCAGGGACTCGCCCTCCCACACGTCGTCGGCCTCCTGCGGACGTCCGTTGACAGTGAAGTTGACACGCATCAGGCGACTCCCTCCGAGCGGGCGGCGGAGCCGCGGTAGGACTCCCAGGTCCAGGTCAGGGTGCGGCGGGCCATGATGCCGACCGCGTGGCGGCGGTAGCTCGCCGTGCCCCGGACGTCGTCGATCGGGTTGCAGGTGGCGGAGCACAGGTCCGCGAACTGCTTGGCGACCGACGGGGTGATGATCTTGCCGTTGTCCCAGAAGCCGCCCTCCTCGAGCGCCGCGTTCAGGAACTCCTCGGCGGCCCTGGCCCGTACCGGGGTGGGCGCGGCGGAGCCGATGCCGGTGCGCACGGTCCGGGTGTCCGGGTGCAGGGCGAGGCCGAAGGCGCACACCGCGATCACCATGGCGTTGCGGGTGCCGACCTTGGAGTACTGCTGGGGTCCGTCGGCCTTGGCGATGTGCACGGCGCGGATCAGCTCGTCGGGCGCCAGCGCGTTGCGCTTCACGCCGGTGTAGAAGTCGTCGATCGGGATACGGCGGCTGCCGCGCACCGACTCGACCTCGACCTCGGCGCCCGCCGCGAGGAGCGCGGGGTGGGCGTCGCCGGCCGGGGAGGCGGTGCCGAGGTTGCCGCCGACGCCGCCGCGGTTGCGGATCTGCGGCGAGGCGACCGTGTGCGAGGCGAGGGCGAGACCGGGCAGTTCGGCCCGGAGGTGCTCCATGATCCTCGTGTACGGCACGGAGGCGCCGAGCCGTACGCTCTCCTCGCCGACCTCCCACTCGTAGAGGTCTCCGACGCGGTTGAGGTCGAGGAGGTACTCGGGCCGGCGGTGGTCGAAGTTGATCTCGACCATCACATCGGTGCCACCCGCAATCGGCACAGCCGTGGGATGCGCTGCCTTCGCGGCGAGCGCCTCCTCCCAGCTGGCGGGGCGAAGGAAGTCCATGAACGGCTCTCTTCTTGGTCTCGTGAGTCGTACAGATTGAGCCAATCCGTGTGCGGCGAACCAGGCTCGTTCATGTGCTGTTTACGCGGAGTGAGGCCAGTACACAGCGCTGTACTCCAGCGGGGTCAGTCACGGAAACCATGAAGGAGTTGGCTGGCCAGGCCGGTCATCTTGTAGATTCGTATGAACGGAGGTCATCAGTAACCTCCCGGTTCTCCCGTGGAAACGTGCGACCCGCACCGCGTGACCTGGGACACAGTCGAAACGCGGCCCAGGGGACGGAGGGCCGCGCCCACCGGCCCGCCGGACGGGCCCGAGACCTCTCCATCACCCGGATCCATCGTAGTTTTCGAGACAAAAGAACGGCGGCGACGAGAATGCGGCTGCGCGCACTGCTGGACACCGACGCGCTGGGCCTCAAGCTGCTCGGCGGCGAGGACGAGCTGGACCGCTCCGTCCGGGGCGTGATGACCACGGACCTGCGCGACCCCAGCCGCTATCTGTCGGGCGGCGAGCTGGTGCTCACGGGCCTGGCCTGGCGGCGGGACTCCGCGGACTCCGAGCCGTTCGTGCGGATCCTGGCGCAGGCCGGGGTGGCGGCCCTCGCGGCCGGCGAGGCGGAGCTGGGCGACGTCCCCGAGGACCTGGTGGCCGCCTGCTCCCGGCACCGGCTGCCGCTGTTCGCGGTGCACGAGTCGGTGGCCTTCGCCTCCATCACCGAGCACGTCGTACGGCAGGTCTCCGGCGAGCGCGCGGGCGACCTCGCGGCGGTCGTGGACCGGCACCGCCGGATGATGACCTCCGGGCCGGCCGGCGGCGGCCCCGACGTCGTCCTCGACCTGCTCGGCTCGGACCTGGACCTGCGCGCCTGGGTCCTGTCCCCCACCGGACGGCTGATCGCCGGTTCGAAGGTGGGCGGCCCGGACCTCCCCGCCGACCTGTGCGCGGCGCTCGCCGCCGAGCACCTGGCCGCCGCCCGCACCGGCCGGCGCGGCCCGCACCGGGTCACGCTCGGCTCGACGCCGTACTCCCTGTTCGCCGTCGGCTCCGGCAGCCGCTCGCCGCAGGCCGCCCGCGACGTGCGGGAGACGGTGCTGTCGGACTGGCTGCTGGCCGTGGAGGCGGACGCCGGGGACTGGCCCGAGGAGCGGCTCGACCTGCTCCAGGGCGTCACCCAGCTGATCGCGGTCGAGCGGGACCGCCGGGACGCCGGCCGCACGGTCCGCCGCCGGCTGGCCCAGGAGGTGCTGGAGCTGGTCCAGACGGGCGCGGCGCCCGCCGAGATCGCCGCCCGGCTCAGAGTGGCCGCCCCGGTGCTGCTGCCGGGCCTCGGCGCCGCCCCGCACTGGCAGGTGGTGGTGGCCAGGGTCGAGTGGGACGGCGACCGGGGCGAGGGCGGCGCGGTGGCCCAGTCGCTGCTGGAGGAGATCCTGGTCGACCCGCTGACCACCGGCCCCGAGCCCTCGGACCGGATCGCCGTGGCGCACACCGGCGACGAGGCCGTCGCCCTGGTGCCGCTGCCCGCGGTCTCCGCCGAGCACGACGGCTCGGAGGAGGGTCTGCTCGCCGACCGGCTGCTGGAGTCGGTGCGCCGTCCGCTCTCGGCCGGCCTCGGCGACGACGGCCGGGTCACGCTCGGCGTCAGCGCCGCCGTGCACTCCGCCGAAGGGCTGCGCGGGGCGCTGGAGGAGGCCCGGCACGCCCGCCGGGTCGCGGCGGCGCGACCGGGCCGGGTCTGCGCGGCCGGCCACCAGGAACTGGCCTCGCACGTCCTCCTGCTGCCCTTCGTCCCCGACGACGTGCGGCGCGCCTTCACCGCGCGGCTGCTCGACCCGCTGCGCGAGTACGACCGGCGCCACCGGGCCGAACTGATCCCGACCCTGGAGGCGTTCCTCGACTGCGACGGCTCCTGGACGCGCTGCGCGAACCGGCTCCACCTCCACGTCAACACACTGCGCTACCGGGTCGGCCGGATCGAGCAGTTGACGAGCCGTGACCTCTCCCGACTGGAGGACAAGCTCGATTTCTTCCTGGCGCTGCGGATGAGCTGACATGATGGGGCGGGGGTCCGACTCCGGTTTCTGTCACACCACTTTGTGAAATCCTTCACCTACCCCCTTGGCCTGTACGGGCCGCAGGTGCTGGAATGCGCCCACCACTCAAAGCTCAAAGGCGTGCTCGGGGAGGGCAACGTGGCGCATACCGCCATGTCTGGTTACGGAACGACCGCTGACGATCCACTCCAGACCGCGGTATGGCGGTTGCGCTCACGGGCGTGCTGGGCCGACGCGGCGGCCCTGCTGCGGCCCGACACCCCGGCGGCCGCGCTGCAACGGGCGGCGCTGCTCGTCGAGCGGTGCCTGTACACCGAGCAGGGCTGGCAGGACGCGGAGGACGCGCTGCGCACGGCGGAGGCCGCGGCGCACAGCGACGACGAGCGGGGGGCGGCCGCCTGTGAACGCGGTCAACTCGCCTACGCGGCCACGCTGCACACGGTCCGGGACCGGGCCGACGAGGCGCGGGCGGCACTGGGGCGGGCGGCGGCACTCATCCCGCCGGGGGCGCCGGGCCGGGCGCTGCTGGACTTCCGGCGGGGGCTGCTGGCGGAGAACCTGGCGCACTCGCCCCAGGCGGCGCGGGCGGCGTACCGCAGGGCGCACGCGGCGGCCACCTCGCACACGGATCCGCTGCTGCTCTCCTTCACCTGGCGGCATCTGGCGGGACTGGCCCTGCGCGAGGGCGAGTTGGCGGAGGCCCGGCACGGCTTCGCCGAATCCCTGCGGATCCGCGAGGAGTTGGGCTACCTGGTCGGCACGGCCCCCGCGCTGGCCTCGCTGGCGGACACCGAGCCGGAGCCGGAGGCCACCCGGCTGCGGGAGGAGGCCCGCCGGCTGTTCCGGCTGCTGGGCGGCGTACCGACCTGGCTGGCCCGGCACCTGGCCACGCAGAGCCCACCGGACGCGGCGACGGCGTGACGGAGGCGGGGGTCCACGGGCTCCCGCCGAGCACGTCCCGACGGACCGGGGCCTGGCGGGCAGGGCCTGCCGGGCTCCCGCGAAGTTCTCTCGGCGGCGGGTGCCCACCGGTGCACCCGCCGGGTGCTCCCCGGTGACGGGCCCTACCGGGCCCCCGTGAAGTGTTCGCCGACCAGGGCCCGGACCACGTCCAGGTCGCGGGCGAGCAGGGCGTCCAGCAGGGCGGTGTGTTCGGCCGCGTCGGCGATCAGGTCCGCGCGGCCCCGGCCGGCCGGGGCGCCGACCAGCGGCCACTGGGAGCGGCGGTGCAGGTCCTCGGCGATCCGGACCAGTTGCTCGTTGCCCGCGAGGGACAGGACCGCCGAGTGGAAGGCCCGGTCCGACTCCGCGTAGGTCGCGCGGCAGCCGGACGCGGCCGCCCGTACCGTCGCCTCGGCGAGGGGGCGCAGGGCCGCCCAGCGCTCGGCGGGGACGGTCCGGGCCAGCCGGAGCATCACCGGGACCTCGATCAGCGCCCGCACCTCGGCCAGTTCCGCCAGTTCGCGGACGCCGCGCTCCACCACCCGGAAACCCCGGTTGGGCACGACCTCCACCGCGCCCTCCTGGGCGAGCTGCTGCATGGCCTCGCGGACCGGGGTGGCGGAGACCCCGAACCGGTCGCCGAGCGCGGGCGCCGAGTAGACCTCACCGGGCCTCAACTCCCCGGTCACCAGCGCGGTGCGCAGCGCGTCCAGGATCTGACCGCGCACCGAGGACCGCTGCACGGCCACCCGCGGGCGCGGGATCGGCACCTCGCTGTGGGTGTGCTCGCCGCGGACCCGCTCCGACTCCACGGCGCCGTGCTGCGCGGGCACCCTGACCCCGCTCACGGACTGTTCCGTCGCGAGCGGTACGGCGGCCCGCGCGACGGCGGAGCCCTGCACACCCTGGGTCACGGGCTCCTCCTGCGGACGTATCGGTACTTGAGGTCATTACGGCGGGTTGTTACTCGCCCGTCAAGCACCATAGGCGTACCGGCCGCCAGTTCACATCCCGGAAATCATGGGTAAGGTAAGGCTTACCTCAAAATCGCACTGGATTGGGAGCTTCGGATGCCTGTGCCCCGTTCGGCCGTCACGGACGCGTACACGCGGCTCACCGAAGTCCTCCCGTCACTCGCGGTGACCGAGATCGGTCCCGCGGACCCCCTGCCCACCGGCTCCGGCTGGGTCGGCGCCGCCGCGCTGGCGGCCGGCGGAGCGCCCCTGGACTCCTTCCTGGCCTGGGACGACGAACAGATCCTGCGCGACTACGAGCAGCGGGCCCGGCCGGACGTCACCGCGAGCTTCGGCCTGCACCGCTACGCCTGGCCCGCCTGTCTGCTGGTCACCGTCCCCTGGTTCGTCCTGCGCCGCGTCCCGCGGCTGCCCGTGACGCATGTCTCCTTCGACCGCACCGCCGACGGCCACGCCATCGGCGCGATGGCGGTCCGCACGGACGCCGGCTTCGCCTGCCTGCCCGACGACCCGGCGGCGGGCCTGCCCGGCGCCCGCGTGGTGCCCGACGAGGACGCCCTGCGCGCCGAGGTGCGCGCGGCCGTGGCCGAGCACCTCGAACCGGTCCTCGCCTCCTTCGGCCCCCGGATGCGCCGCCGCGGCCGCGCCCTGTGGGGCATGGCGACCGACGAGATCGTCGAGAGCCTGTGGTACGTCGCCCACCTCCTCGGCGAGGAGGAGCGCGCGATGCGCGAGCTGGAGCTGCTGCTGCCGGGCTCGACCAAGCCGTACGCCGGTTCCGCCGCCTTCCGGGTGCTGACCGGGCCGTCCGGCGAGGCGCTGCCCACCCGGGACCGGGTGAGCTGCTGCATGTTCTACACACTGCGCCCCGAGGACACCTGCGCCACCTGCCCGCGCACCTGCGACGCCGACCGCGTCAGCAAGCTTGTGGCGAGCGCGAGTTGAGCACCGGGAGGGCGTGAGCACTCCGCACGCTCCCGTAAGATCGACTCCTTGGCACTCCCCGCACGGTTACAGGCGTTTCACAAACTCCTCACGCGTCCCGGGAACTTTCCGTGGAACCACCCGTACGGGTAGTCTTATTCGAACTCAACTCCCGCCCCTCACGCGGCAGTTCGAGCAGAACGCCGCCCTGGGCATCCCCTTGCACCTCCTTGGCGGCCTCTTGCCCCGAAACCCCCTGAGGGCCGGAGGGATTGGGTCACTATGGCGGGCGTTACGCCCTATCCCAATGCAAGGGACCCCAGATGAGACTTACCGACATATCGCTGAACTGGTTGCTTCCGGGCGCCGTACTGCTCCTGGGCACGCTGGCGGCGATGGCGGTGCTCGCGCGCGGAAAGCGCTCCTCGGGGAAGGACACGAGTGCCGACGACTCGTGGGAGCGCAGCGAAGAGCGCCGCAGGCGCAAGGAGGCCATGTACGGCACGGTCTCCTATGTGCTCCTGTTCTGCTGTGCCGCCGTGGCGGCGGCGCTCTCCTTCCACGGACTGGTCGGATTCGGCGAGCAGAACCTCGGCCTCACCGGCGGCTGGCAGTACCTGGTCCCGTTCGGCCTCGACGGGGCCGCGATGTTCTGCTCCGTGCTCGCGGTGCGCGAGGCGAGCCACGGTGACGCGGCCCTCGGCTCCCGGATACTCGTATGGACGTTCGCGTTCGCCGCGGCCTGGTTCAACTGGGTGCACGCGCCCAGGGGCATCGGCCACGACGGCGCCCCGCACTTCTTCGCGGGTATGTCCCTGTCCGCGGCGGTGCTCTTCGACCGGGCGCTGAAGCAGACCCGCCGGGCCGCCCTGCGCGAGCAGGGTCTGGTGCCCAGGCCGCTGCCGCAGATCCGGATCGTGCGCTGGCTGCGGGCCCCCCGGGAGACGTACAAGGCGTGGTCGCTCATGCTCCTGGAGAATGTGCGCAGCCTGGACGAGGCCGTCGAGGAGGTCCGCGAGGACAAGCACAAGAAGGACGAGCAGCGCATGCGGCGCCGTGAGGCGCAGCGCGTGGAGCGTGCCCAGCTCAAGGCGATCAGCCGCGGCCACCGCGGGTTCGTCGGCCGGGGCGGCGGGCGCCAGGTCGAGGTGCAGGCCGTGGAGCGCGGCTCCTCGGACCGGGTCACCGCGGAGCCTGCCATATCGACCGCGGAGCAACTGCCCGTACGCGCTCGGCCCTCCCTTCAGCCGGTCCGCAGTGGTTCTGAGCCGGTGACCGTCGACCTCACCGCCGAGGACGACACCATGGCCCTGCCGCGACTGGACTCGCTGGAGCGCAAACTCAAGGACCTGGAGCAGCAGTTCGGCTGAAAACCGCTCCGCGCACGATGAGAGGGAGGGGGGGCCCCCCGAGCCCCGGCCCCCCCCCCCCCAACAGG